>JAZGFA010000032.1:0-2336 GCA_036478975.1 Robiginitomaculum sp.
GGGCGGGGGCGGGATTGTGGTTTTGCCAATTACTTAGCGCGTTAAATTCTGCGGGAACCTGCCAGCCGCCATCGCCATTTGACCCAGATGTTGGGCTTGGGTTTGTAGAGCCTAGCCCGCCAGAGCCGGAGCCTTCTGATGTCGGCGGCGTAGAAATAGGAGGGGCGGGGCCAGTAATTACCGGCGCGCCGCCGCCCGCTCCCGTTGGCGCGGGGGTGAGGACAGGGCTTTGCCCCGTCCCGCCGGTTGTCGCGCAAGCCTGTAAAAGACAGGCCAAAGCCGCAATGGCAATAATGCGCTTGCCTGTTAATAAGGGCGGGGCCACGTTAGGCTTTCGGAGTGAAATCTGGCGCGGAGCCGAATGTATCCTCGCCCGCCTCGGTGACGCTAATAAGCTTCCAGTCCGGGGTAGCCGAGCGCAAGCGGCGCTCATAGGCCCAAATTTCCGTGACGCGGGACAAGGTATCAAGGTCGCCGTCAACCACTTCGCCTTGTTCATTTGTCATGGCGCTAGCAATTTCCGCTTCATATTCGACGCTAATTTCGCCGAGCCCGTCAGCGGAACTCGCGCTAACAAAATCGGCGCGCAATAGGCGCGCAAGGTCCGTGGTTTGGGTAAGGCCTTGGGCGGCCCGCGCCTCAATCGCCTCTTTATAGGCGGCGAACATTTCATCCGATAAAAGCGCCTCTAGGGTTTCCAAATCCCCGTCAGCATAGGCTTCTAATATCATAGCGTAGGCCGCCTTGGCTCCGTCAATAAATTCATCAGGATTAAAGCTGTCATCGCCCGCGTTAATCAGGGCAAGGCCCTCGCCCCCGTCGCCGCTATAATGGCGCGAGCGGCGCTCTTGCGGCGCGGTCTCATTTGGCCCGCTCGTCGTGCCAAAAATTTCATCAACAAAGGGGGTTTCCGGCGCCTCGCCAACCTGCTTGCCCAGCACCATATAGAGCATGGTGACAACGGAGGCGGCGATGATAAAAAAGATGATAAGTTCGAGCATAATAGGCTTTCTAAATACGGGCCCCTTTATACGCTGATATCACAGGGCAAGGGCAACTAAAATCTTTAACTAAATACACCGCCGCCCCCATTGCAATATCACGGCCCGCGCCCCATGTTAGCGGGATAACAGACCCGCCGCATCATGCGGCCTAATTATGAGATTTAAAATGGCCAAAAAACCCGCAAAAGACAAACCTGCAAAAGCAAAAGCGCCGAAAAAGGCCAGCCCTAAGAAAAAAGCTAGCCCAAAAAAGGCGAGCAAAGCCAGCCTTGATACTCCGCTTGACGCGGCCCCAACCTCTGCCCCTCAGGCTCCGGCCGGCGATGGCGGCCCGCTTTTGCAAATTTTGGCCCAGTACACAAAAGACGTTAGCTTTGAAAACCCCAACGCGCCAAACAGCCTGCGCGCTGGCCTGCCCGCCCCAAGCATAGAGCTTAACGTAGAAGTTAAAGGCGCGCCGCAAGAGGACAATACGGCTGAGGTTACATTGCTGATTTCCGCTAAGGCGACCCGCGACGGCGAAGTCGCCTTTATTTGCGAGCTAGAATATTGCGGCCTCTTTGCTTTTGCCAATATCCCAGCAGACCAAATGCAAGCGCTTGTTTTGATTGAGTGTCCGCGACTGATTTTCCCGTTCGCGCGCAAAATCGTCAGCGACATGACCCAAGAAGGCGGCTTCCCTCCGCTCTTGCTAGAGCCGCTTGATTTCGCCCAGCTCTATCGCCAGCAAGGCGGCGGACAGGTTCACTAAATAGCAACAACCTACGGTGACCATAAGCATATCAATGGGCGGCTTTATTATAGAGGCGTCCATTTTTTTGCACCTTAATCCGTAACCGGCAAATCATAGCGCGGCCAAATCGCCTTATCGCCTATTTTAGCAATAAAGGCGGCATGGGCTTTTAGCTCCTGCGGCGTGGATAATTGTATGAGCGGGCTTGGCCGCTGGCGCGCTAGCGGGCGGTCGGTTTTCGCCGCCGCTTGCGCGGCCCCGCCAAAATCCATCACATGGGCGCGCCCGCCCGACAGTTCTAAATAGACAGCGGCGAGCAGTTCACTATCAATAATCGCTCCGTGGGTGTCGCGGCCCGCAAGCGAAATATCAAAGCGGCGACACAGGGCGTCAAGCGAGGCCGGAGAGCCGGGAAATTTCGCGCGGGCTATTTTAAGTGTGTCGGTAAAACGCTTTGCCGGAATACGGTCAAAGCCGGCGCGCTCAAGCTCGGCATTGATAAAGTTTCGGTCAAAATCGGCGTTATGGGCAACAAGCGGGTCACTGCCGATAAAGTCTAAAAAGTCTTGCGCGTTATCTTTAAAATCCTTAGCGCCGGC
>JAZGFA010000033.1:0-6710 GCA_036478975.1 Robiginitomaculum sp.
TGATGGCAGAGCTTACGGGCCGTAGCGGCGGCTATTCGCGCGGCAAGGGCGGCTCCATGCACATGTTTAGCGTCGAAAAGCATTTTTACGGCGGCCACGGCATTGTCGGGGCGCAGGTTCCTATCGGGGCGGGGCTAGGCTTTGCTAATAAATATAAAGAGAATGGCCAGATTAGCGTGGTGTTCTTTGGCGACGGCGCGGCCAATCAAGGGCAGGTTTATGAAGCGCTGAACATGGCGGCGCTGTGGAAATTGCCAACCCTATTTGTGATTGAAAATAACCAATACGCCATGGGCACATCCATTGCCCGCGCCTCGGCCCAAACCGAGCTTTATAAGCGCGGCATTAGTTTTGGCGTTGAAGGCGTGCAAGTGAACGGCATGGACGTTCTCGCCGTGCGCGAGGCCGCTAAAAAGGCGGCGAAACATGCGCGCGACGGCAAGGGGCCGATGATACTCGAGATGATGACCTACCGCTATCGCGGTCATTCCATGTCCGATCCGGCGAAATACCGCACACGCGATGAAGTCAATGAAATGCGCCATGACCATGACCCGCTCGACGCGGTCAAAGCGCGCCTGCTTAAAGAGGGCTGGATTGATAATGACGGGCTTAAGGCGCTCGATAAAGAGATTAAAGCCATTGTTGCCGACAGCGCGGAGTTCGCGCAAAGCTCGCCGGAGCCAGATCCGAGCGAGCTTTACACTGACGTATTGCTGGAGGCTTAGACCATGGCTATCAATATTCAAATGCCGGCGCTCTCGCCTACTATGGAAGAGGGCAATTTGACCAAATGGCTGGTTAAAAAGGGCGACACAGTTTCCTCTGGCGACTTACTCGCGGAAATCGAGACCGATAAGGCGACTATGGAAGTTGAGTCCATTGATGAGGGCGTGGTCGGCGCTATCCTCGTGGCTGAAGGTGCGCAAAACGTCAAAGTCGGCACGGTGATTTTGCAATTGCTTGAAGACGGCGAAGATGAGAGCGCGCTGAGTGCGGCTCCCGTATCACCCACTCCTGCCGCAAGCCCTGCGCCAATTGCTGCGCCGCAAGCGGCTCCCGCTTCTGTGGCCCCAGTCGCCATAGCCCCCGCAGACCCCGACATTCCCGCAGGGACGCCTATGGTAGAAACCAGTGTGCGCGACGCTTTGCGCGACGCTATGGCCGAGGAAATGCGCCGCGATGAGATGGTGTTTGTCATGGGCGAGGAAGTGGCTGAATATCAAGGCGCTTACAAAGTTACCCGCGAGCTTTTGCAAGAATTTGGCGAAAAACGCGTGGTCGATACGCCGATTACCGAGCACGGTTTTGCCGGCATTGCCGCCGGTGCGGCCATGGGCGGATTGCGTCCGGTCGTCGAATTTATGACGTGGAATTTTGCCATGCAGGCGATTGACCATATTATCAACTCCGCCGCCAAGACGCTTTACATGTCCGGCGGACAAATGCGCTGTCCTATCGTATTTCGCGGCCCTAACGGCGCGGCGAGCCGTGTTGGCGCGCAGCACAGCCATGATTACGCGTCATGGTATGCCAATGTTCCGGGCCTAAAAGTCGTCGCCCCCTATGACGCCGCCGATTGCAAAGGCCTGCTCAAGGCCGCTATCCGTGACCCCAATCCGATTGTGTTCCTAGAGCATGAACTCATGTACGGGGAAAGCTTTGACGTGCCGGATATGGATGATTTCATCGTGCCCATCGGCAAGGCGAAAATCCGCCGCGCGGGCAGTGACGTGACCATTGTCGCGTTCTCTCGCATGGTCGGCTACGCGCTCGACGCCGCGAAAACTCTCGCGGAGCAGGGCATTGACGCGGAAGTGATTGATTTGCGCACCATCCGCCCGCTTGACCGCGCCACAATTATTGAAAGCGTCAAAAAAACCAACCGTATTGTCTGCGTCGAAGAAGGCTGGGGCCAGAGCGGCATTGGCGCGGAAATCTCCGCCCTCGTAACCTCAGAAGCGTTTGACTATCTCGACGCCCCGCCGGCAAGGGTTCACCAAAAAGACGTCCCGCTGCCCTATGCGGCCAATCTCGAAGCGCTCAGCCTGCCCAATGCAAATGACATTGTGAACGCGGCCCAATCTGTTTGTTATAAGGATTAAGCCATGCCCATTGAAATACTGATGCCTGCTTTGTCTCCGACTATGGAGGAGGGCAATCTTACGAAATGGCTTGTGGCCGAGGGCGATATTGTGCGCTCTGGCGACGTTATGGCCGAGATTGAAACCGATAAGGCGACCATGGAAATTGAAGCGGTGGAGGAGGGCATTATCGCTAAAATCCTCATCGCCGAAGGCAGTAATGGCGTGAAGGTCAACACCCCGATTGCCGTATTATTAGAGGACGATGAAGACGCGTCCGTGATGGATAGCTATGTTGTTGGCGGGGCTGCTCTTGCCGTTCCCAATAATCCCGCTCATCCCCGCGAAGGCGGGGACCCATCTCCTGTTATAACAGAAAAGAGCGCTAATCCCGTGATGGACTCCCGCCTACGCGGGAATGAAGGGCTTTCTATGGATAGAATCAAAGCGTCACCGCTGGCCAAACGCCTTGCGGCGGAGGCGGGTTATGAACTCTCCGCAATTACTGGCACTGGCCCGCAGGGGCGCATTGTTAAGGCGGATGTGCTGGGTCACACTAGCGCGACGGCTAAACCCGCGAGCGCTCCGGCCCCAGCCCCGCAAGCTGACCCGACTGCCGGCACGGGCCTTGGCGCTGTGCGGAGCGGCGGCGCGGATTATCTCGAAAAACTTGGCGTTGTCGCGGGGACATATGACCTCGTGCCGCTGGATGGCATGCGCAAAGTTATTGCAAAACGCCTTGTGGCGTCCAATCTCGAAGTGCCAGATTTTGCCCTCGTGATTGATTGCGAAATTGATGAGCTGCTCGCCATGCGTAAACAGCTTAACGCCCAAGCGCCAGAAGGGGTGAAAATCTCGGTCAACGACATGCTCATCCGCGCGTCGGCCCTCGCTCTTAAGCATTATCCAGACGCCAATGCGAGCTATACGCCGGACGGTATTGCCTATCACCATAGTGCCGATGTCGCCGTGGCCGTGGCGATTGACGGCGGGTTAATCACGCCGATTGTGCGCGGAGCCGACAATAAAGGCCTGTCGACAATCTCAACCGAGATGAAAGATTTGGCGGGCAGGGCGCGCAATAAAAAGCTTAAGCCGCAGGAATATCAGGGCGGCACGTTCAGCATTTCCAATTTGGGCATGTTCGGCATTAAAGAATTTGGCTCCATCATCAATCAGCCCCATGGCATGATAATGTCGGTTGGCGCAGGCGCTCCGCGCGCTGTGGTTAAAGACGGCGAGCTGGCCGTGGCGACCGTAATGACCGTGACATTGACCTGTGATCACCGCGTGGTTGACGGGGCGATTGGCGCGCAATGGCTGAATGTGTTTAAGCGCTATATCGAGCAGCCGATAACCATGATGTTATAGGGGTAAACTCCCGCTCATCCCGTCGAAGGACGGGAACCATCTCTAACATTTCCTGCCCTCTCTCTTGTCAGCTTTCACCTGCAAAGGGCCATCTTTTGTGAAGGAAAATCAAAGGACGTTAACTCTGGTGATGGGTCCCGTCCTTCGACGGGATGAGCGAATTTGTTGATAAACTCCCCTATTAGGGGAGTTTTGAACCCGTTTACGCGCCGATAGCCGTGAAGCCTTGCCCAATTACCGCCGTAATCTATAGTTAAATATGAATTAACAATGGGAGATGGCTATGCTCGGCAAAGCTTTACTAGCGACATTATTAGGCGGCCTCGTAACAGGCGGCGCGGTTTATGTGAGCCAGCATCCGGAGACGCTCGACCCGCTACGCCGTGAAAATGTGACCAGCCCGCAAAGCCAAATTGATGCGGAGCGCAGGGATAGGGACGTTGATGTTGAAGCGCCGCAAACCGATATGCGTTCAAGCACAGATTCAAGCGCAAATTCAAGTTCGGGCATTATATCAAAAATCATGCGCTCCGGTGAGCGTGAGAGCGCGACGCCTGAAGAGCTTGCGCCAGAAACCGTTGATCTGCGTGGTAATGACTATGAAGCGCCTAAAACGTCGACCCCTGTAGTAGACCCGAAAGTCGTGTCTGACATTGTCAGCTTTTCTCCCATTAGCTCTGGCGGCGTGCTTGACCGCGTTATGAGCGAAGCGGCGAAAATACGCTCCGGCGATTTGCGCGACCAAGCCTATCTCGACATCGTGGAATATGCCCTAGAGCATAAGGATTTTGGCGCGGCTATGCTGGCGCTTGAAACCCTCGATCAGCCGCAGATTCGCGATACGGCCCGCTCTAAAATGGCGGTTAAATACGCCCAATTAGGCCAGCGCGATGACGCCTTTGCTTTAATTGAAGAGGTGGAGATTGAGGAGCTGCGCGACTTCATGCGCCTGCAAGTGATTGAAGCGCTCATTCTGCCTCCCGCACAGCATAAGCACTAGCCTAACGCATTTTTGGCGTAACCACGCCGAACTCCGTCATGGTTTTGGCCATGGACAGCGTCATCTCTTTGAGGGAGCGCGGCTCTATGCCAAGCTCCTTGCGCAGGCGCGCATTGCTGCATTTGGCTTCCTTGCCCAGACCCGGCTTTATCATGCGCACGGTTTTGTCAAATTTGGCAAATATATGCACCATGAAATCGGGCAATTTCTTTATCGGGGTTTTATAGCCAGCCTCATAAAGCGTCTTTGAAATATCAATCATCCACGCATATTCGCCAATGCACAAATAGCGCCGCCCTGCGGCCTTAGGTTTTATCATCGCGGCGAAATGGGCGTCGGCGACATCGCGCACATCAATGCAGGAAAACCCAATATTAGGGCAGGCGGGGACCTCACCTTTGAGCAATTTTCCGACCAAAGCTCCGGATGTGGAATAGCTATTATCAAGGAGCGGGCCTAAAACCGCGCCGGGATTGATAACCGATAACTCCATTGCCCCCGCATCCGCGCTTTCCATAAAATCCCAAGCGGCGCGCTCGGCAATGGTTTTGCTCTTCAAATAAGCGCCAATATCGCCGTCAATATTTGACCAGTCTTTCTCGTCGTAAATATAATCTTCGCCGCGACCTTGCCCGTAGGCAATAGCGGCCATGGAGGAGGTTAGCACGACGCGTTTGACGCCCGCCTTTGCCGCCGCGCGCATGGCCCGCATTGCGCCATCGCGGGCGGGAATAATGAGATCATCTTCATGACCTGGCTCTGCGCTTGGGAACGGGGAGGCGACATGTTGCACAAAGGTGCAGTTCTTCATGGCCGCATCCCAGCCATCATCGGAATTTAAATTCAGCACGGTAAAGGATAAATCATCTGTAGATGTCTTGCTCGCTATAGCCGCCCTAACCGCGTCTGCCTTATCAAAGGAGCGCAGGGAGCCGCGCACGGCGTAGCCCTCTTGCAAAAGTTTGACGATGCAATGCTTGGCGATAAATCCGCTTGCGCCCGTTACTAAAACTACCTGTTTATTGCCCATGAAATGCTCCTTTTAATCACTCTGCCCTAGGAGACGAGCTTTGACTAGTGGCTTGCCCTGAATAGGGTTTATGCGCTATGTAATAGGCCGCAGAATTTGATGATAAACAGGGCTTTATAATGAGCGACACTTCCTTTGACGTAATTGTAATTGGCTCCGGCCCCGGCGGCTATGTTACCGCCATTCGCAGCGCCCAGCTGGGCTTTAAAACCGCGATTATCGAGAAAGAGGATTTGGGCGGGGTCTGCCTAAATTGGGGCTGTATTCCAACCAAAGCCCTACTGCGCTCTGCCGAAGTTTATCACAATATGCAACACGCCAGTGATTACGGGCTTAGCGCGACGCCGGGCTTTGACCTCGGCGCGATTGTTAAGCGCTCTCGCGGCATTGCTACCCAATTATCGGGCGGGATTAAGCACTTAATGCGCAAAAATAAAGTGACGGTGTTTTCCGGCTTTGCCACCCTTGAAAAAGGCGCCGCATCCCCGAAAGTTATCGTGACCAATGAGGCGGGCGCGCAGACCTTAGCGGCCAAGCATGTCATTCTGGCTAGCGGGGCGCGGGCGCGGACAATTCCGGCGATTGGCCTTGCCCCTGACGGGGAATATATCTGGACAGCCAAGGAGGCCATGGTGCCAAAAACCATGCCGAAAAAACTGCTCGTGATTGGCTCCGGCGCTATCGGGATGGAATTTGCCAGTTTTTACAATGCCTTTGGCGCGGACGTTACCGTTGTCGAAATGGTAGAGCGTATCTTGCCGGCCGAGGACGCAGAGATTTCTGGTATGGCGCAAAAATCATTTGAGAAACGCGGCGTGAAATTTCTACTGAATGCGCAGGTGAAATCGGTGAAAACAAGCGGCGGCGTTGAAGCTGTTATTACGGTGGACGGCAAGGACAGCGCCCATAGTTTTGACCGGGTTATCCTCGCCATTGGCATTGTCGGCAATACGGAAAATATGGGCCTAGAAGCGCTCGGCGTAAAAATCGACCGTAGCCATATTACTGTCGACGACTATTCCTTTACGGGGGTAGCGGGGCTTTACGCGATTGGCGATGTGACCACCCCGCCATGGCTCGCCCATAAAGCCTCCCATGAAGGCATTATCTGCATTGAGAAAATCGCCGGATTAAACCCCCATCCGCTCGACGCACATTCCATACCGGGCTGCACTTATTGTCACCCGCAAGTGGCCAGTGTTGGTCACACGGAGGCGCAAGCGAT
>JAZGFA010000034.1:0-2250 GCA_036478975.1 Robiginitomaculum sp.
CGCCGTGCATTATCTTTATTGATGAAATTGACGCGGTTGGCCGTCACCGGGGCGTCGGCACGTCCGGCGGCCATGAAGAGCGCGAGCAAACCCTCAACCAGCTTTTGGTAGAGATGGACGGTTTTGATGAAAATGCCGGCATTGTATTGATTGCCGCGACCAACCGTCCTGACGTGCTTGACAAAGCCTTGCTGCGTCCGGGTCGTTTTGACCGCCAAATCGAAGTGCCCCTGCCAGATATTGCGGGCCGTGAGCAAATTTTGGACGTGCATATGCGCGACGTTCCAACCTCTAAAGACGTTGATAGCCAAGTGATTGCGCGCGGCACGCCGGGCTTTTCCGGCGCCGATTTGGCTAACCTTGTCAATGAAGCGGCTTTGCTAGCGGCGCGCCGTAATAAGCGCAAGGTCAGCGCCCGCGAATTTGATGATGCTCGCGATAAAGTGCTTATGGGCGCAGAGCGGCGCACATTGTCGATGACCGCCGAGGAAAAAGCCAATACGGCTTACCATGAGGCCGGCCACGCCATTGTTGGCATGAATATGGTGGGCAGTCTGCCTATCCACAAAGCGACGATTATTCCGCGCGGACGCGCCCTTGGCATGGTGCAATATTTGCCAGAGCGGGATCAGATTTCGCAAAGCCGCCAAGAGATGATTGCGCGCATGGCTATGGCCATGGGCGGACGCGCGGCGGAAGAACTTAAATTTGGCTATGACAATGTGACCTCCGGCGCCAGCTCTGACATTGAGCAAGTGACCCGTATCGCCACCGCCATGGTGACCGAATGGGGATTGTCTGATACGATTGGCCCGATTGCCTATAAACAAAGCGATCCCAATAGCTTTATGCCCGGCATTGGTCGCGGCTCGTCTATTTCGCCCGAAACGGCGCATTTGATTGAGAGCGAGATTAAGCAGCTAGTGATGGACGCCCATAAAACGGCGACGGCAATTCTCAAGAAAAAGAAGAAGCAATGGCATGCGCTTGCCGAAGCCCTACTGGAATATGAAACTCTGACCGGTGATGAAATTAAAGACTTGATGGAAGGCATTGCGCCTAAACGCTCTAATCCCGGCGATAAGCCAAAGCTCTCGGCCCTGCCAAATGTGAAGCCAAAGCCAAAGCCAAAGCCAAAGCCAAAGCCAAAGCCAAAGCCAAAGCCAAAGGCCAAACCTAAGGCGAAAAAAGACCCAAAGTCTAAGCCTAGCGCAAGCTAGACAATATCATGACCCGCATTATGGGCATATTAAATGTGACCCCCGACAGTTTTTCTGACGGGGGTCGTTTTTATGCGCTAGAGCAGGCGGTCACGCGCGGCCTTGCTATGATTGATGAGGGCGCGGATATTCTCGACATTGGCGGGGAAAGCACAAGGCCCGGAGCGCAGGAAATCAGCGTTGACGAAGAGCTGTCACGCACCATTCCGGTCATCACCGCCCTGCGCGCCCAGACCCGTGATAGGGATTTAGACATCACCTTGTCCATCGACACGCGCAAATCCGCCGTGGCAAGCGCGGCTATCCATGCTGGCGCGGATATTTGGAACGATGTCAGCGCCCTGAGTTTTGACGAGAATAGCCTCGGCGTTGCCGCAGAGCTTGGCTGCCCTGTGATATTAATGCACGCGCAGGGCCGGCCAGAAACCATGCAGGACAACCCGCAATATCACGACGTGGTTGCGGATGTTTGCGCCTATCTTAGCGCCCGCGCGCAGGCGGCGATTGCGGCGGGCATAGAGCCGCGCAATATCACCCTCGACCCGGGCATTGGCTTTGGCAAAAGCCTTGATGATAATTTGGCCTTGATAGCACGGCTGGCCGAAATTAAAGCGCTCGGCTATGACCTATTGATGGGCGCGTCACGCAAAAGCTTTATCGGCCGCGTTGACGGCAGCATGGCAAGCGATAGGCTAGGGGGCAGTCTCGCCGCCGCGCTGTTCTCGCTCGGCCAAGGCGCAGACATTGTGCGCGTCCACGACGTCAGCGAAACCGTGCAAGCGGCATTGGTCTGGCGCGCTATAGAGAAAAAAGAGAACAAACCCTTATGAGCCAATCACCGAGCTATCCCCGCGTTCTTATCATTGCCGGCTCCGATAGCGGGGGCGGGGCAGGCGTGCAGGCGGACATTAAAACCTGCGCCGCTTACGGCGTCTATAGCGCCAGTGTCATCACCGCTGTGACCGCGCAAAACACGCTGGGCGTTCAGGCCGTGCATATGATTTCGGCGGATATTGTGAAGGCGCAAATG
>JAZGFA010000035.1:0-2939 GCA_036478975.1 Robiginitomaculum sp.
TCCCCCTGCGTAAACGTCTAAACCTTTACGCCAATATCCGCCCTGCCAAGCCCCACCCTGCCCTAATAGACAGCGCGCCGCTTAAACGCGAACGGCTAGAGGGCGTTGATTTCGTCGTCATGCGCGAACTGACCGGCGGGATATATTTCGGCGATAAGGGGCGCGACGATAAGGGCGCCTATGACGTGTGCCGCTATAGCGAAATGGAAGTGGAGCGCATTGCGGTAAAGGCCTTTGATTTGGCCATGACGCGGCGTAAAAAAGTCACCTCCGTGGATAAATCCAACGTGCTAGAAACCTCCCGCCTTTGGCGCGAAACCGTGATAGCCGTCGCGGCGCGCTATCCAGAAATAGAGCTAGAGCATTTACTCGTCGATGCCATGACCATGCATATGCTAACCCGCGGACAGGACTTTGACGTTATCCTGACCGAGAATATGTTTGGCGATATTATCACCGATGAGGCGAGCGTGCTGTGCGGCTCCATGGGGGTTATCCCCTCCGCTTCGCTATCGGATGGCGACGTTGGCATGTATGAACCCATTCACGGCTCCGCCCCTGATATAGCGGGCCAAGGCAAGGCCAACCCCATCGCCATGATACTCTCGGCGGCGTGGATGTTGCGGCTTTCCTTTAACATGGAGCGCGAGGCGGCGGCGATAGAAGCCGCGGTGGACGCCGCGCTTTACGGCGGCCATGTCACGGGCGATTTGGGCGGAGCGCTGACCACCGTGCAAGTCGGGCAGTGGATCGCAAGCGCCATTGCAGGCCCCAATGTCTAAGCCGCCAGTCAATCTTTCAGAGCTAAAGGCGCGCATTGACGCGGCGGATGTTTACGCCCTCGCCAAACGCACGCCAACCGAGCGCGCGGACAAACTCTCCGCCGAGCTTGGCCGTAATGTCTGGCTAAAGCGAGAAGACATGCAGGACGTATTTAGCTTTAAAATTCGCGGCGCGACCAACCGCATATCCGGCCTTAGCGACGATGAGCGCGCGCACGGCGTCTGCGCGGCCAGCGCCGGCAATCACGCCCAAGGCATGGCGGCGGCGGCGGCACACTATAAAACCAAAGCGGTCATCTTCATGCCCGTCACTACGCCGGCTATTAAAATTAAAGCGGTTAAGGCGCGCGGCGCCGATGTGCGCCTTATCGGCGACAGCTATGACGAAGCCTGCGAGGCGGCGATTAGCTATTCCAAGGCGTGCGGCGCGCTGTTCATCCACCCCTTTGATGAAATCGACGTTATCGCCGGCCAAGGCACGGCGGGCAAAGAAATCCTAGAGCAAATGCCCCGCCCCCCCGCGGCCATTTATATTCCCGTCGGCGGCGGCGGCCTTATCAGCGGTATTGGCGCATGGGTTAAGGCCGTTTCGCCGAAAACCAAAATCATCTGCGTAGAGCCGCAGGGCGCGGCCACTTTGAAAACCTCCCTAGAGGCAGGACAGCCTACCGCGCTCAATACGGTCGACGGCTTTGCCGATGGTGTGGCCGTCAAGCGCATTGGCGATGTCACATTTGGCATTTGTCGCGCCGTGGTCGACGCCACCATCACCGTCAGTAATGACGAAATTAGCGCCGCGGTGAAATCCATATTTGAAACTACCCGCACCATAGTTGAGCCGGCGGGGGCGATTGCTTTGGCGGGACTTCAAAAACATGTCCGCGAAGACGTTGCCCCTCATGGCGCCCCTAATGGAGATTGCGTCTGCATTCTCTCCGGGGCCAATGTCAATTTTGACCGCATTGGCCATATTGTCGAGCGGGCCGAACTGGGCGCGGGCGGAGAAATGCTGTTCGCCGCCACTATCCCAGAGCGGGCCGGCGCGTTTAAGGACTTTATCGACCAGTTATCGGGTTGCGCGATTAGCGAATTTAACTACCGCTTTGCCGACAGCTCCAAAGACGCCCGCGTGCTTGTCGGCGTAAAGCTTAGCGGCGGAGAGGCCCAAGGCACGCGCATCCTTGCGGGCATGAAAACGGCCGGCATAGAGGCTACAGACCTGTCCCATGACCGGCTCGCTAAACGCCATTTACGCCATATGGTCGGCGGCCGCGCTAGCCCCAATACGCCGGAGCATATTTACCGTTTTGAATTCCCAGAGCGCCCCGGCGCTTTGATAGATTTCCTTAATGCGGTCGGCGGGCGCTGGAACATATCCCTGTTCCACTACCGTAATCACGGCAATGCGGAGGGCCACGTCCTGTGCGGTTTTCAAACCCCGGATAATGACGTGAAAGCCCTAGAAACTGCCCTGCGCGAAACTGGCTTCCCCATGCAAGCGGAGAGCGATAATCTCGCCTATCGCTATTTCTTGAAGGGCTAACTTGCAATAGCAAACGGCCTAACGACGAAGCCGGCCGCCTTAGCGCGCGCGTGAGCGTGACAAAATATCCCATTTCGCCCTATTTTTCTCCTTGCGCCCTGCCAAATTTAATGGGACAGACGCTAACAGGCTGGGATGCCCTAGTCTCCACAAGAGGATTCTATAATGGCCTTACCGAGCGCGAAATTAATCAACTTTTCTATGGCTGATGCGGGACGTTTACTGGCCTCCCTCGCCTTTCTGGTTTTAATTTACATTTTCTTGCAAGCCAAAGTTTCCGGCGTCGATAGTAACACCACAATGCTGGTGATTGCTGCGGTAATTGGCGGCTATATGGCGATGAATATTGGCGCGAATGATGTCGCCAATAATGTCGGCCCTGCGGTGGGCGCGAAAGCTATCACCTTAACCGGCGCGATTATCATTGCCATTATCTGCGAGAGCGGCGGGGCGCTTATCGCCGGCGGCGACGTGGTGGGCACGATTAAAAAGGGCATTATCGATCAAAATTTCTTTGCCGGAAATATGGAAACCTTTATCTGGGCGATGACCGCGGCGCTTTTGTCCGCCGCCATTTGGCTTAACATTGCCACCTATATTGGCGCGCCCGTATC
>JAZGFA010000036.1:0-4619 GCA_036478975.1 Robiginitomaculum sp.
TGCCCCTGATGAGCTAACATTATTCCTTGCTATTCATTCTCCACGTCTGTATTAACACGCTAACACAGTGAGACAAGCCTATGAATGATGCGATATTACAAAGCGAGGGCGCAGGCCCAGATGCGGAAATTACGCCGCCGGCGCGGGCCACCGACGTGGCCATGCGGCGCGCCCTGCTCGCGCAAGCCATGGCAAGCCTTAAGGACGGGGTCGATATGGAGCGGTTTTTAACCGATTTATGTAGCCCCGCCGAATTGCGCGCCCTGTCAGAGCGTTGGCATGTGGCCAAATTGCTCGACGCGGGGGCGCTGTCCTACCGTGAGATTAATGCCCGTACCGGAGTCAGCACCACGACCATTGGGCGGGTTGCGCGCTTCCTCAATGAGGAGCCACACCAAGGCTACCGCGCCGCGCTTGATAACATAAATAAAAATAGAGACTGATATGACCGAACAGAGATTACGTATTGCGGTGCAGAAAAAGGGCCGCCTTGCCGAGGACGGCTTTGCCATGTTGAAGAAATGCGGCCTGCGGTTTTCCATTCGCGGCGGCGGCCTGCTTGCGCGGGTGAAAAACGTGCCGATAGATTTGCTGCTTGTGCGCGATGATGACATCCCGTCATTCGTCGCCAATGGTGCGAGCGATTTGGGCATTGCCGGCGAAAATGTACTGACCGAAGAAGTGCTGATGAGTAGCGGGAAAATGGACGCAATCATCGACAGGCGGCTTGGATTTTCGCGCTGCAAACTCTGTCTTGCGGCGGATAGTAACGGGCCAATCCGCGCGCCCGCAGATTTATCTGGCACAAAAATCGCCACGACCTATCCCGGCGTATTGCGAAAATACCTCAATGATAACAGCATTATAGCCTCGATAGTGGAGATGAAAGGCGCGGTAGAGCTTGCCCCCTCCATCAATATTGCCGATTCCATTTGCGACCTTGTGTCCTCAGGGGCAACACTTGAAGCGAACGGTCTGAAAGACTTTGCCACCATACTTAAAAGCGAAGCAGTTTTGATTAAATCCTCGCGCACTCTTAGCCCGGAAAAACAGGCAATTTACGACATGCTGGTCAACCGTATTGACGGGGTTATTCGCTCCGCCGATAGTAAATATATCATGCTCAATGCGCCCGAATCCGCGATTGCCGCGATTAGCGCAATCTTGCCCGGATCCGACGCGCCGACAATTATCCCGCTCGTGGGCAGTGACGGTTTGGTCGCCGTGCAAGCGGTCTGCACCGAAGCGGTGTTCTGGGACACGCTCGAAGCGCTTAAGGCCGAGGGGGCGCGCTCTATCCTCGTCCTGCCAATTGAAAAGATGCTAGGCTAGCCATGCAAGTTTTAAATTGGTCAGATTTAAATGGCACAGAGCGCAAAGCCGCCCTCGCCCGCCCTGACGCCTTAATCGGCGCGGATGTTGGCCAAAGCGTGACCGCCATATTGGCCGATGTTAAGGCGCGCGGCGACGCGGCCCTGCGCGCCTACACCGCTAATTTTGACGGCGTAGACAGCGTAGATATGCGCGTGCCCGTTAGGGATTTAAAAGCGGCGTGGGACGCACTCAACCCCGATGACAAGGCGGCGATGGAGCTCGCCAAGGCCAATATCACCGCTTTTCACACGGCGCAAATTCCCGCCACTATAGCGGTAGATGTGATGGACGGCGTATCCCTGCGCCGCGAGCCGCGCGCCCTTAATTGCGTCGGGCTTTACGTTCCGGGCGGCACGGCGCCTTTGGTTAGCACGATGATGATGCTTGCCATTCCCGCGAGCATTGCCGGCGTAAAGCGGCGCGTTGTCACGACTCCGCCGCCTATTAATGACGCTATTTTAGCCGCCGCCTATCTGTGCGGCGTCGATGAAGTTTACGCGGTAGGCGGCGCGCAGGCTATCGGCGCGCTGGCTTATGGCACCGACACTATCCCCAAGGTTTCTAAAATATTTGGCCCCGGCAATGCCTATGTGGCCACGGCGAAAGCCATGGTCAGCGCCGCCCCCGGCGGCCCCGCCATTGACCTGCCCGCCGGCCCCAGTGAAGCCATGGTTTACGCCGATGATGAGGCCAGCCCCGTATTCGTCGCCGCTGACCTTTTAAGCCAAGCCGAGCATGACGTGATGGCGCAGACAGTAGCAATCGTCCGTTCTCAGAGCTTTGCCAATAAATTGCTGACCGAAATAGAGCGCCAGATTACTGACCTGCCCCGCGCCGACATTGCCCGCGCCGCCCTTAGCTCTGGCCGTATTCTTATTGCCAGCGATGACGAACAGGCCCTGTCCATTATCAACGCCTACGCGCCGGAGCATCTTATATTGCAAACGGAAAACGCCGCTGACCTCGTAGCCTCTGTGCGCGAAGCGGGCAGCGTTTTTGTCGGCCCGTGGACGCCGGAATCCGTCGGCGATTACGCCAGCGGCACAAACCACACCTTGCCAACCTACGGCGCGGCGCGGGCCTATAGCGGCGTGACCACGGAAAGTTTTTATACCTTTATCAGCGTGCAGACCTTAACCCGCAAAGGGCTAGAGGCGCTTGGCCCCGCCGTGGAGCGCCTTGCAAACATGGAAGGGCTAGAGGCCCATAGGCGCGCCGTCAGCCTTAGACTGGAAAGCAAAACATCATGACTATACGAGACCCCAATTGGCCCAATAATATCGCCCGCAAAGCCATAGTTGATTTCACCGCCTATAGCGCGCGCGGCGGCTCTACGGGCGCTTTGCACCTTGACGCGAATGAATCCCCCTACGCCCCGCCGCCGGTCATTGGCGCGGATGGCTATAACCGTTATCCGGAGCAGCAGCCGCCCAAACTGCGCGCACGCCTAGCGGGGCTTTACGGCCAAACGGCGCAAAATATCATGATAGGGCGCGGCGCGGACGAGGCAATCGAAGTGCTCATTCGCACATTTTGCGAGGCGGGGCGCGACAGCATTCTCACATGCTCACCGACTTTTGGCTATTACGCCACTTGCGCCCAAATCCAAGGGGCGCAGATTATCGACGTGCCGCTAACCGCCGATTTCACATGGGACGGCGCGGCAATAATTGCGGCAATGAAGGCGGCGAAAAGCCTCAAAATCGTGTTTCTATGCTCCCCCAATAATCCGACGGGCACAAGCATTGACCTGGCCCTTGTGGAGACGCTGTGCGCGCAATTTCCTGACGTGTTAATTTGCGTTGATGAGGCCTATATCGAATTTGCAGATAGTCCGAGCTTTGCGGCAAAGCTTGGGGATCACCGCAATCTCATCGTCCTGCGCACGCTGTCCAAAGCTTACGCCCTTGCCGGCGTGCGCCTTGGGGTAGCCCTAGCCGACCCGTCTGTGATTGCGCTCATGCTCAAAGTCCTGCCGCCCTATCCGATTGCCCGCCCCGTGGAAAAAGCGGTCATGGCCGCCCTCTCCCCCGCCGCCATGTCTAGCCATAGCGCCCGCATGGCTGAGTGGAAATCAGAGCGCGCCCGCATGTATGATGCGCTTAAGGCCAGCCCCTTTGTCGAAAATATCACCCCGTCCGATGGCAATTTTCTTTTGCTCACAGTGAAAGACGACGCGGCGCTAATCGCCGAGCTATCGCGCCGTAATATCAAAATACGCGACTACCGCAAAAGCACGGGCTTTATGCGCATTTCCATTGGCTCCCCGCAGGAAAACAGTTTGGCGCTTGAGGCGTTCGGGGTCAAAGTTGAAACGGCGCTCCCCGGCCGCATTGGCGAAATCCACCGCAAAACCAAAGAGACTGATATCTCCGTGCGGGTTAATCTTGACAACCCACGGGTTACAAAAATTGATACGGGCATTGGCTTTTATGACCACATGCTAGAGGCGCTTGCCAAGCATAGCGGCATGGGGCTGACCCTGACGTGTAAGGGCGACCTTGAAATTGACGGCCACCACACGATAGAGGACTGCGCTCTGGCCCTTGGCTCGGCGATAAAGCAGGCGCTCGGCGATAAGACGGGAATTGGCCGCTACGGCTTTGTTATGCCAATGGATGAGAGCCAAGCGCGCATCGCCATTGATTTATCCGGCCGCCCCGCCCTAACTTTTAAGGCGGATTTCCCCACCGAAATGGTCGGTGAGTTCCCCGTGGAAATGTGCGAGCATGTGTTTGAAAGCCTGTCGCAGACATTGGGCGCGGCCATTCAAATTGAGGCCAGCGGCGAGAACAGCCACCACATGATTGAAGCGATATTTAAAGGGGTGGCTCGTGCGCTTCGCCCCGCCTTTAAACGCGAAGGCACGGACATCGCCTCAACCAAGGGCGTGCTGTAATGCTCGCCATTGTTGATACGGGTTGCGCTAATTTAGCCAGCGTCGGCTTTGCCTTTGATAGGCTCGGCGCGCCCTATGTCATCACCCAAAACCCCGACGAGATTTACGGGGCAAGCCATGTGCTCATCCCCGGCGTCGGCGCGGCTCCCTATGCTATGGACTGCCTGCGCCAAAGGCAGCTTATCCCCGTCCTGCAAAACCTAACCCAGCCGGTCATGGGCATATGTCTCGGTATGCAATTACTGTTTGATCGCAGTGCGGAAGCCGGCGGGGTTGATTGTTTAGGCATGATTGACGGCGAAATCACCGCCATGGAAACGGGGGATTTGCCCCGCGTGCATATGGG
>JAZGFA010000037.1:0-12709 GCA_036478975.1 Robiginitomaculum sp.
AAAACAAACCGGCGATAGCCGAAGTCCTTGAGCGTATATTCGGACGGTTTGGTTTCAAGCGGCGCCGTATCGGCCTCCACTTCCGTCTCGTCCTCATCGCCCTTTTTCGCAGGCTTACGCTTTGGGCGAATAACCTCATCAAAGGCCTCATCTTGCTGGCTCGCGCCCTTAATGCTGATGGACTTTAATTCGTCATAATGACGGCCGCCGACATAAAACTCGGTAATGGGCACGTCATAACGATTTTCAAGCGCATAGGTTCCGGTGATTTTTGCCGTGCCTTTTTCAGGATAAAACTGCACGTCAGAGCGCACGGAAATAACGCCGGGCGCCGGATCAAAGGCCTTTTCCCACAGGCTGTTTTCATAGGCGACAAAGGCCAGCTCGTCTTGGCGCTCCGTGGTGAAACCCTTAGCGTCATAGGCATTATAAAGGCTCGTTCCGACAGCGGTAAACCCGATAAGGCTAGCGAGGGCCGCGCCAATGCTGATAAGGCTCATGCGGCTACGGATGGATTTAATGCGCGCGATAAGGCCAACCTCAACCCCGCGTCGCCACAGCCAAATGGATAGCACTGCAAACAGGCCGACAAGACAGCCCCAATAGAGCAAGAACCAGCCATAGCGGGTCATATTCCTAAAGCCGTTCATATCGGAAAAACCGCCCGTGCTAACCATGCCGTAATTCATCAAAGGATGACCGTGGGGGAACTGGACAGCAAAGACTAAAAGTCCAATCATCGCCACGGCGGATATAATCATGCCAATGACCCGGCCCGGAGACAGGCTTTGAATCATCAAAATCAGCGCCGCGAATAAGAATAATGGCGTACCGACGGCGATAAAAATGGATTTCAAAAACACCATAGGCTCAACCGGCGTGCGGTGGATGCCAAGCTGAATGGCCATGCCGCAGACAATGGCAAAGAGTAATGCCGCCGCGATAATCGCCATAAGCGAAGCCCATTTCGACGCCATGAATACGCCGTTACGCGTCGGGGTGGCATCAAGGATTTCTGTCATGCCGACAATGCGGTCACGCCAGATAATCTCTCCGGCAAAAAATATCATGATGATATAAATGAAGAGCGAAAAGCCGCCCGTGACAATAGTGGCGAGCTGGCTTGAGATTGGCAAGACTGGCTCCGGCGACATCATCGCGGTGACGTAGACGGTAATGCCGAAAAATATCAGGCCGATAAGCGATAGGATAATAAACGGCGTGCTGCGTAATGTGGTCAGGGTTTCATATTTAAACCGCGTCCAAAATTGCGACAGGCGAGAGCCAAACCCGTATTGGGTCTTAGCGCTAGCAAAACTAACCGAGCCAAGGCGGGCCGGCTCGCCCTCATCGGCGAGTACGCCTTTAAATTTACCCGATACAATGCCGCGGGTGAATAGGCGGCGAGATAATAATAGGGCCGCAATAGACAGGCCGCCCCAAAGCAAACGGTTCGCGCCGATAAAGCCCATAAGCGGCACCATGCGATTATTTTGCTCGTCCGGTGGCCAATATTCGGTGACCGTATCCATTGCGGAATCCCCGAACGGACTGATTAAAGAATTAAGCCAATCGTTTTCAGATTGCAGGGTCAACAGCCCCGCCATTTGGGTCAGCATTAACAGGCCCACCGCGCTAATATACACCATGGAGCGATTACGCGTCACCGCCGCAATCGAGGTGTAAAACGCCGTTACGAAAAGCGTATTAATCACCACGAATAGGAAAAATGGCTGAATATAATGCAAAAGATTAAACGGTGCGAAGGTCTCTTTGTCCGCCCACGGCGCTAATGTGCCGACGGCCATGCCAATGACGCCGGCTAATACGCAAAGGCTTGTCACCGCCCACACGCCAGCAAACCGTGACCAAATCATAGCCGACGTGGTCACAGGGGTGGCGTGGACAATTTCGAGGGATTTATGCACGTCATCGCGCATCACCCCTGTCACCACAAATACAGCGCCAAAGAAAATGGCAATATAGGAAAATAAATTAGAGTAACTGGCAATATTAATCGCGCCATTGGCTTTAATGCGCTCTCCGCCGCTATTGCCGCCAAGGCTGAGCCAATCTAGGCTGGTGATGGAAAATCCCACCAAAAATACAATAATCGCCGCGACCCAAAATCCAATTTGTTTGGTGTGCAGGCTCAGTTCAAACTTTAAAAGACGCGCAAACATTCCCGCCTCCTAAGCTGCAAAATTATAAAGATGGGCGAAATAGGCGTCCTCTAAAGTTTCTTCCGAAGCCTTAAACCCGCCACCCGGCGCGCCGTCCGCATAAACGCTAACCAGTACGCGGCCCTTCACAAGTCTGGTTGAAAGCACTTTGTAGTTTTCGCTCAAAGCCTCCACATCACCTTTATCAACGAGGGCGCGGAAAACCTTACCCGAAAGCTTGGCGGTTAAATCGTCAGGCGCGCCGCGGGCAACAATTTTACCCTTATTCATAATCGCCATGTCGGGGCACAGATTGGCTACGTCGCTAACGATATGGGTGGAGAGGATAATGGTTTTATCTTCGCCGGATTCTGAGAGCAGGTCTAAGAAACGCTGCTGCTCATAGGGGTCTAGGCCGGCGGTCGGCTCGTCAACAATTAAAACCTTTGGGTCGCCAAGCAGGGCTTGAGCCACGCCGAAACGCTGGCGCATGCCTCCGGAATAATTGGACACATTAGCATTACGCATTTCCCATAAATTCACCGATTTGAGCAGGGATTCAATTTGCCCCTGACGCTCGCCTTTATTATTCACGCCTTTTAAAATCGCCATATGGTCAAGCAGAGCGGTCGCGCTCATGCGCGGATACACGCCAAAGCCTTGGGGCAGATAACCCAGGGTCGTGCGCATAATGTTAGGCTTGCTGACAATATCCGTGCCGTTCAGGTGAATACTGCCTTCGCTAGGGTGCAGCAATGTGGCGAGAGAGCGCATTAATGTCGATTTGCCCGCGCCATTGGGGCCAAGCAGGCCAAATAGGCCGGGGCCAAGTTCTAGGGACACATCGTCAAGCGCCTTTAATTTTCCAAAACTTTTGCTGACATTTTTAATCGATAACATAATAAGCCCTCTCGCTGCCCGTGATGTTGTTTTATCGCCTTTCGGCTAATCCATATTGAAAAACGATATGTCAATATGGAGAGCCACGCAAGGTAAATCTCAAATCTTGCCCAAATCTAACAATGGGGAGTCCAGTATAGAGCCAAATGGAGCCCCCTCAGCTTACCCCTTGCAAGCGGGCGCACTCTGCGCTAAAAGGCGCGACTACGCGCGGGGGACCCTCTAATGCAAACCCGTGGATAATGGCAGGAGCCCACAATGAAAGCGGATATACATCCAGATTACCACTCCATCACCGTCGTGATGGTTGATGGCACAGAATACCAGACCCGTAGCACATACGGCAAAGAAGGTGACAAACTTAAACTCGATATCGATTCGAAAACGCACCCTGCATGGACCGGAGGCGACCAACGCCTTATGGATCGCGGCGGCCGCGTGTCTCGCTTCAAAGACAAATTCAAAGGTTTTGGCGTTTAAGCTATCCCTTAATGCAAGATATGAAAAAGCCCGCTCAGTTGAGCGGGCTTTTTTCGTGGCATAATCAGTAGGCTTTTAATGGCGTCCAAAAGCCGCTTCGATACGGCCAATTTGATCGGCGACCGTATTGCCCGTCTGGGCGTTAATCGTACCGTAAAGACTACGGTCAAGGCGAACAATCCGCTCATAAAGGCTTTCGGAACGCGCTAGTAAATCGAGCAAGAGCGCAGGAAGCGCTGCCGCGTAACGGTTTAATGGTGCAGCGTCGCTAGCCAAGCTTTCTTTTTCATCCTTTAAGCGGTATTTATCTTCGCGCGCCTCGGAGGAGTTCATTTCGCTTTCCTTAAGCGCCCGTTGAACCAGTAGCCATGACGCCACCTGCATAAGGCGGGTTGTTAGGCGCATGGACTGGCTCGCATAGGTTAGCGCATGATCGCGGGTGAGCTTTTTGCTATCCGCCCGCCCCGGTCCGTCAAGGTAAGCCGCCGTCTCTTCGACTAAATCCATGCCCTCGCGGAAGGTTTTAGCAAATAATTCAGAGCGGGTAAATTCAAGCAAGCGCTCTTCGGCCTGCGGGCCAACGCGGTCAATGGCTGGCGGAGTAAATTTGGCAAATGGGCTATCGGTCATGGGGAAGTCTTTCTTCATTGGCTTGGCCAAAATTTAAATTGGCCACAATAATTATGCATTTGCCGTTAAGGTTTGCAAATTATGCGCCATGTCAGCGCTATAGGTACAGAAAACCGTGCAATTTCGCAATTAACCTTTTTACCCTAAGGTTTTGGGGCGAACAATGTTTCAGCTTCGGACAGTTCTACGCGCTTTTTGGTTAAGGCGTCCTCCGTCCTGCTAATTTCCGCGTGTAAAAGCGCTATGCGCGCCTCAAGCTCTATGACCGAAACCCCGTATAGCTCGTCCCCGACTGTTACATTTTGGGCCTTGCGACCCTCTAGGCCCTCAGGCCCGTCCCCGCCAAATATATCGCTCATCTCATTCTCCCGTTAGCCATTTCATAGCCCTATGCGCGAACTTTGCATAGCCATCACAACAGATTTGCACTAAACCCTTGCCAACAGGGTTAACCCATCCTACATAGGGGTTGCAGGCAAATAGCCAGCATCGACCCCGCCGAGCGGGGTTTTTTCATGCCCTATTGACGCATAATCTATAGCGGGCGCACAACGGAGACTGACATGACTAAGATTTTAATGCCTAAAGCGACGGCCGTTTGGCTCATTGACAATACAGGCCTAACCTTTGACCAAATCTCCGTATTCTGTAGCCTGCATCTACTCGAAGTTAAAGGCATTGCCGATGGCGATGTTGCCGCCGGCATTCGCGGCGCCGACCCAATCGCCAATGGCCAGCTTGCCCGCGACGAAATTGAACGCGGTGAAGCAGACGAAAATTACGCCATGGCCGCTGTGAAATTTGACCATGCGCCCATCACTAATCCGGCGCGCAAGAAACGCAAAGCGCCGCGCTATACTCCCCTATCGCGCCGCCAAGATCGTCCGGACGCCATTGCTTGGCTCGTCCGCAATCATCCGGAAATCTCTGATCCGCAAATTTCAAAGCTCGTTGGCACAACCAAGCCGACCATTAAAGCCATTCGCGACCGCACCCATTGGAAGTCATCGACCATCACGCCTACCGATCCGGTAAGCCTGGGCCTCTGCACGCAGATAGAGCTTGATCAAATCGTCAAACTTGCCGCTGAAAAGCAAGCTAAACGCGACGCAAAGGCCGGCAAAAAAGCCGCTGACGATGATGCGCTAGCGCCGGTTGAAGGCGCGGCTCCGCAGGCCGTGACGCCTGAGCCAGCCCCAGAGCCAGAGCCAGAAGTGCCGGCAACCGAGCATACGCTAGAGAGCCTGTTTAAACCGGCCCCGTCTGAAGACTAGTTTTCAGGGGAAACCTCATCAAGAGGCGCGTATTCGGGACGCATCAAGACGGCGGAGCCATGACGTAATTTAGCGCCATACGTCCGCCGTCTACGTAAATACATTCACCGGTAATATAGCTGGCGTCACCTGATGCGAGAAACGCCGCCACGCCCGCCACTTCATCGGGTTGGGCAACGCGGCCCAGCGGCGTGCGCGCATGTATGGTCGACAGCGCGTCCCCGGCCACCCCCGCAAGCATGTCCGTCTTAACGCTGCCCGGCCCAATCGCGTTCACCCGAATGCCGTAAGGGGCAAGCTCCACCGCCATCGCCTTGGTCATTTGGTTCATACCGCCCTTGGACACCACATAGGCCAGGTAATCCGGAATGGCGAGATGGGCGTTGACCGACGACATATTGATAATAGAAAAATTTGGATTGCTAAGGCCAGAGCGGTCAGGGTCACTCTCTAGGGTCTCCACCATATGCATGGCCACGGCCTTAGAGAGCAGAAACGCGCCGCGTAGATTTACCGCTAAAACCCGGTCAAAGTTTTCCGCCGACAGTTCCAGAGAGCCGCCCTTAATCGCAACGCCCGCATTATTGATAAGCACATCAATCTGGCCAAAGGAGGTTAGGGTTTCGGCCAGCAAATTATGCACTTGCAAGGCTTCGGACACGTCGCAATGCACGGCAATCGCCTTGGCCTTATCCCCAAGCCCGCGCAGGGCTTCATTCGCCGCCGCCTCGTCGCAGTCGGCAATCACCACGCGGTAACCGTCTTCTAAAAACCGCCGCGCGCAAGCCAATCCAATGCCGCGCGCCCCGCCCGTAATAATCGCTACCCTATTGCCCATGATAATGGCTCCCTTAACTAGCGGGTAAAATGGCCCTGCGCGGCGGGCGGGTCAAGGGTGAATAGAGGGGGGTGAATAGGGACCATGCGCTAGTCAAGGCGCGGCAATGTGTTATAAAGAAACACTAGGAGGACATTATGATTGCATACACCACCATCGGCACGAATGATTATGAGGCCGCGAATAAATTTTACGGCGAACTTTTTTTAACCATCGGGATTAAACAAATTTGGGCGAATGAGCGTTTTACTGGCTATGGCACCGGCATGGACAGCCCAATGTTTGCGGTCTGCAAACCCTTTGACGGGCAAAGCGCCAGCGCTGGTAATGGCACTATGATTGCGCTTTCTGCTCCTGATAAGGATAGTGTTCACAAACTCCACGCCAAAGCGATAGAGCTAGGCGCAAGCTGTGACGGCGAGCCCGGCCCGCGCGGCGATACTGGGTTTTATTGCGGCTACTTTAAAGACCTTGATGGCAATAAACTGAATATTTTTGCTATGGTGCCACCCGCAGGATAGCCGCGAGAGCGGGCAAGCCTGACGCTATTGACCGCAGGGATGAGCGGGGATTAAAATGTAGAAGTATGGCGGTTCCAACCAGTGTTTCTGGCGAAACACTCCTGACGGTACTTATTGCAGCGAAAGCTTTGCTTTCGCTGTTACTTTAAAAAGGTTTAGTTTTAATGGCTCATGCCAGCGTTTCAAGGGAAACGCTCTACTCCACTTATTGCAGCGAAAGCTTTGCTTTCGCTGTTACCATTTCGGTACAAATTTTTCGACCATGGCCACGTCAAATTCTGCCGTGTGCATTTTGCCATTACGGTCAAACCATTGGCATTTAATTTTGCCATCTTGCGCTTCTTGCAAGAGTGTCATTTTCGGGCCGCCGGATTTAAGGCGTACGACTTCGCCTTTGATAAGTTGTGACATAATCGGTTCCAATATTTAATCGTCCATTTTCAAAGCGGCAATAAACGCTTCTTGCGGGATTTCGACTTTGCCGAATTGCCGCATACGTTTTTTACCTTTTTTCTGCTTATCGAGCAATTTGCGTTTGCGCGAAGCGTCGCCGCCATAACATTTCGCCGTTACGTCCTTGCGCATGGCCGCAATGGTTTCGCGGGCAATTACCTTACCACCAATCGCCGCTTGCACGGGGATTTTGAAAAGGTGACGCGGGATGAGGTCCTTGAGACGCTCGCACATTTGCCGCCCCCTACTCTCGGCTCTCCCCCTATGAACGAGCATGGACAGGGCGTCCACCGGTTCACCGTTCACCAGAATGCTCATTTTTACCAAATTGCCTTCGCGCACGCCAATCGCTTGATAGTCAAAACTGGCATAGCCCTTAGAGATGGATTTCAGACGATCGTAAAAATCAAACACCACCTCATTGAGTGGCAATTCATATTCGACCATAGCCCGCGAGCCCACATAGGACAGGGCCGTTTGCACGCCGCGCCTATCTTGGCACAGCTTTAATATGCCGCCGAGATAATCATCGGGGGTCAATATAGTCGCCTTAATCCACGGCTCATGAATTTCCTCAATCGCCATTGTGTCCGGCATGTCGGCGGGGTTATGCAATAGCACGTCATCGCCCTTTGCCATTTTCAGCGTGTAGACCACGGACGGGGCGGTGGTGATTAAATCGAGATTAAATTCGCGCTCTAGCCGCTCTTGGATAATCTCCAAATGCAAAAGACCTAAAAAGCCACAGCGAAAACCAAAACCGAGCGCGGCGGAGGTTTCCATCTCATAGCTAAAGCTCGCATCATTAAGGCGCAGGCGGCCCATGGCGGCGCGCAAATCTTCAAAGTCAGCCGCGTCCACTGGAAAGATGCCGCAAAACACGACGGGCTGGGCGGGCTTAAAGCCTTCAAGCGCGACCTCGCAAGGCCGCTTATCTTCGGTGATAGTATCGCCCACGGCGGCGTCGGCGACTTCTTTAATAGAGGCGGTTAAAAAGCCAATTTCGCCCGGGCCAAGCACGGCCATGTCTTCGGGCTTGGGCCGAAACACGCCGACCTTATCAACCGTATAGCTTGCCCCCGTATTCATCGTGCGAATGCGCACGCCTTTTTTAATGGATCCATCAATCACCCGAAACAAAACAATCACGCCCATATAGGTGTCATACCAAGCATCCACGAGCAGCGCTTTTAGCGGCGCGTCAATATCGCCAAGGCTCGGCGCGGGAAGGCGGGTGACGATGGCCTCTAGCACGTCTTCAATGCCAATGCCCGATTTGGCCGAGCATTCAATGGCGTCGCTGGCGTCAATGCCAATCACCTCTTCGATTTGGGCGCGCACGCGGTCTGGCTCGGCGGCGGGCAAATCAATTTTATTGAGCACCGGCACAATCTCATGGTCATGCTCAATCGCTTGATAAACATTGGCGAGGGTCTGCGCCTCTACCCCTTGGGATGCGTCAACCACCAAGATAGAGCCTTCACAGGCGGACAGGCTGCGCGACACTTCATAGGCGAAATCCACATGGCCCGGCGTGTCCATTAAATTAAGCACATAATCCTTGCCGTCCTTGGCCGTGTAATCAAGGCGCACGGTCTGGGCTTTAATGGTGATGCCGCGTTCTTTTTCAATATCCATATTGTCGAGAACTTGCTCGCTCATCTCACGGTCAGACAGCCCGCCGGTGAAACTAATCAAGCGATCTGCGAGGGTAGATTTGCCATGGTCAATATGGGCGACAATGGAAAAATTACGGATATGGGATAGGTCTGTGCTCATGATGTGTGTCTTATATGGGGGGCGTAATTACGCAAGGCCAAAAAGCGCCCACTAGAAGCGCTCCAGTAACCTCTCAAGATAATCTAGCTCGCTTTGCGGGCGGCCTTGATCGGCGGCGCGGCGGCGCAATTCTTCGATAAGCTCGCGCGCCCTTTGGCGGTCAGACAGCATGGGCAGCTCCGTATCGCCCGTGGCCGTGCCTTCCCCGTCAGCGCTATCGCGGCCAAAGGGGTCCTTGCCGCCCTCGCCCTCGCCGGCGCCATTACCCTGCGCGATAAGGCTGGCCGCCGCGTCCTTAAGCGCCTCAATCGCCGCTTTTTGCGCCGCGCTCGCATCGCCCAAATCGCCGCCGCCAAGCGCCGCCGCGGACTCTTCCATGGCCGCGCGCGCCGCGTCTAACGCCTCTTGCGGAGACAGGCCAGCCCCCTCGCCGTCAGGTTTTCCGTCACCAGCGCCGCCGCCTTTAGGCGCATTAGGATCGTCGCTTGGCTCTCCGCCGGCTCCGCCTTCGCCCGGCTCATCACCCGCGCCGCCCTCATCGCCGTCTTCACTGCCCGCGCCCGCTTCAGGCGCGCTTGTCATATCCGTGCCGCCCGCTTTGAGCGCCGCTTCTAAATCTTCAATCGCCTTTAAAAGCGCCGCTTGATTGCCGGCGAGCTGGACAGGACTTAACGCCGGAGCGTCTTCCCCCGCGCCGGAGTTCCCTGCTTGGCTTTGTCCCGATTGCGGGTCGCCACCAGAAGGCGTTTGCTCGCCAGATTGAGAGCCGGACTGGGAGCCGGACTGGGAGCCGGACTGGGAGCCGCTTTGCTCCCCTTGCTCACCGGCGCCATCTTGCGCGCCCTCTGCTTGCGCCTTTGCGGCCTCCTCGGTCTCATCGGCCAGTTCGCGCTGTTCGCCAATCATATCGGCGAGGTCTTCGAGCGCCTCTTTAACCTCCTCGGATAGGCCGTCATCTTGCGGACTGCCGTCGCCGCCTTCTCCGCCGCCGCCCTTGGACAGTTGAATTTGCATTTCCTCTAATAGCGCCGCAAGTTGCGCAAGCGCGCGCCGCGCCCCCGCCGTATCGCCAAGCCGGTTAGCCTCTTCAATCGCCGCGAGAAGTTTTTGAATTTCGTCGGCGTTTTTCCCGCCGCCAGAGCCGCCTTCGCCCTCGGACTCGGTCGCGTTATCGGTCAAAAACTGAATATAGCGATCGACCGCGTCATTATAGCGGGTGAATAAAGTATCGACTTCGCGCTTTCTCGCGCGCCGCGCTATGCCGTCGCGCAAGGCCGCCTCCGCCGCTTGCATCGCGTCCTTCGCGCCGCCAAGCGGGCCAAATTCCGCCCGCATGGCAATCAGCCATAAATCCTGCGCGAGGCCGCTAAGCCCGTCCGCCTCGCGCGCATGTTCAATTCGGCTTTGCGCGTTTTTAAGCCCCATATACACCACCGGATCTTTGAAAGCCCCAACCGGACTATCGGTTATAATATCAAGCAAAAGCCCCGCGCGCTGAACGCTGGCAGGGGCGCGGCCAAGGCGGGTTTCAAATATCGGTTCCCCGTAAGCCGGATAAGCGCGCCATGGCAATTTAGGCATGGGGCCATAGCTCTCCCCCTTTGCCGCCATAATCAGCGTGCGGTTTTCAATCGCCGCCTTTGCCAGCGGGTTGATGAAAATTTTATCGGGCACAATAAAACTGCGGCGCTCACTGCGGCCGATTTGCCCCTTTTCGTCGCGGGCGATAAGCACGGCCTCAACTTTTTCGCCGGCCCAAATATGCTTGGTCAGGTTAAGCTCCGCCGCGCTGTTTTTGGCCTTGCGCACGGCGCTAGAGCGCAGGGGAATAGTCACGTTCATGGCGGGCGCATCCTCGCCCAAAGCGGCAATATCATTGACCCGTTTTAACGAGAGCTGTAATTGCGTCACCCCGTAATCATCCTCAAGGTCATAATCGAAATTAAGCGTGTCGCGCTTGCCGGCGATTGGCTCGCTCGCCCATTTAATGCGCGGAGCCGCGTCGGGGATAATTTCAATGCGCCACAGTTTTGGCGCGGAGCCAATGCGCCAGCGCGCCTTTGCGTCTTTATTTAAAACCGTCCGCGCTTCAAAACTTTTAGGCCCAAGGCGGGTGACGGGGACGCGGCGGCTTTTACCATTTTCAATAATTACCAGACGCGGAGCCGATTTAATCCCGCTAACCCGCGCGACAAATTCACTGCCGTCAGGGGCGTCAATGGCGGCTTTGTTTTTAAAATATACCGGCGGGCGGCCCGTATAATTGGGCGGGGTAATCCACGCGTCATATTTAGCGTCGCTGGCAGCAATGGCCGATTGCCATGTTGGGGTTAGGGAACGGCGTAGGCGCTCAAAACTATCGGACGTGCCCAGCATCAGCGCGAGGCCGACAAGGGCGGGAATAATGAAGCGGGCATAATAAGGGTCCATCGGGGCCAAAGCTGGCCGCGCTCTGGCGGGGGATGCGCTTGCGGCCCGCTTAGCGGCGCGGCGACTATGCTCATCCCAAAGGACGGCCCCCTCGCCGTCAACAGCGACATCGCTGACCGTATCAAAGGGGCGATGACCTAGCCCGCTATCGTGCTCAACGCGCCGCGCCGCCGCGCTGCGGCTGGGCATGTCAATTTTGCGGGCGCTCAGGGCGGCGCGGATTATAAAAACCAAGGCGGCGATCAGCGCGATAAGCCGCCACGGATCGCCAATGCGCTCCCACAGCCCGCTAAAACTGCCCGCCATGAACAGCAAAACCGCCCCTGCGCCAAGCGCTAAAACCGGCGCGTAACGCTCCCATATTAGCAAGACGCGGGCGCGCCGCGTCAGGCTAGAAATACGTTTAATTAATGTGGCGCGAGAATCCATAAAATCTTATAGGCGCAAACCCCGCGCGGCGCATGTCCCAATTACATAAAAATTTTACACATTTGCGCACGCTCTGCTATAGGGCGAGTATGAGCACGCTTACCATCTTAATCGCCGGAGCCGGCATTGGCGGATTAACCGCCGCGGCCGCATTAGCCCAGCGCGGGGCCAAGGTGATTGTGTTTGAAAAATCCAAAACCCTTGGCGAGGTTGGCGCAGGACTTCAGCAAGGCCCCAATGCCATGCATGTGCATGAGGCGCTTGGCATTAGAGAGGCTATTGAAGCGGCCGGCTACGCGCCGAAAAATGCGGTTATGCGCGACTATCATAGCGGGGAGACGCTGTTTAAAACTCCGCTTAACCCCTCCCATCAAGAGCGCTACGGCCAAAAATACATCACCATTCACCGCGCGGATTTACATCGCATACTTTTGCACGCGGCCAAGGACGCCGGAGCGCAAATCCACCTTGGCGAGGCAATTACCGATTATAGCCAAAGCCGCGACGCGGTGACAATCCTTGCGGGCGGCATTCCCTATAGCGGCGACGCGCTCATCGGGGCGGATGGTATTCATTCAAAAATTCGCGCCCATATGCTCGGGGAGCAAACCCCGCATTTTACTGGCCAAGTGGCGTGGCGCGGCACTATCCCTGCCAGCAAAGCGCCGAGCGGGTTTATGGATTCAGACGTGACCGCTTGGCTTGGGCCCCATAAACATTTCATTAGCTACGCCATACGCGGCGGCGAGCTTATCAATTTTGTCGCCATTGAAGAGCGTGAAGCCTGGGCGCAGGAGGGCTGGTCCCATAAGG
>JAZGFA010000038.1:0-2730 GCA_036478975.1 Robiginitomaculum sp.
CCGCGACAAATATATCCGCGATGACCATCCGAGCAAGGTTCCGCTCGCTATGCCCGAGATATTATCGCAAAGCTCGAACCGCGGCACGGCCATGCTGGCGCTAAGGTTGGGCGGCGAGGCGCAGCAAAAATATCTCAAAGACTTGGGCTTGTTTGACCGCGTGCCTTTTGAGCTGGCCGAAAGCGCAAAGCCTCAAATCCAAGACCGCTGGATTGACCTGACCACGGTGACGGTATCTTACGGCCACGGTCTTTCGGTCACGCCCTTGGCGCTGGCGGCGGCCATTGGCACCGTGCTTAATGACGGTAATTATGTCGCCCCGACGCTGAATAAGCGCGACGCGGCGCATCCTGTAAACGCGCGGCAGGTCTTCTCCCCCGAAACCTCGGAAACACTGCGCCATATGATGCGCTATGTGGTGACCCACGGCACGGGCAAAAAAGCCCGCGTTAAAGGCTACGGCGTGATGGGCAAGACGGGAACGGCGGAAAAGCCCGCCATTGGCGGCTATGACCAGAAGCGCCTTGTGACCTCTTTCGTCGCGGCTTTCCCTTACGCAGACCCGACCTATGTCGTGATGATTACCTTTGACGAGCCCAAAGCGGCGGAAGGAACTTGGGGCTGGGCGACGGCAGGCTGGAACGCCGCGCCGACAGCCGGGGCCGTGGTTGAACGTATCGCGCCGATGCTGGGCGTGCCGCGCCGCTTGCCGATTGCGATGAGTCCTTTCTCGGAAAGGGCTTTGCCATGACCTTGGCCATGACATTGAGAGACCTCGGCTTTGATAGTGATCTTGAAGCCACGGGCCTAACTTATAATAGCCGGCACATTAACCGAGGCGAGATTTTCGTCGCCATTCCGGGAACATATACCGATGGCCGAAAGTTTATAGATAATGCTATTGCTGAGGGAGCAATAGCCGTGCTCTCGACTAAGGGGCTGTCTATTAGCGCACCTTATTTGGGGGTCGATAATCCGCGTTTGGCTTATGCGCAAATGGCGGCTAAATTTTATCCGGGCCAACCCAAAACGCTTGTGGCGATGACCGGCACGAACGGTAAAAGTTCAACGGTAGAATTTCTGCGCCAGATTTGGGACTATGCTGGGTTACAGGCGGCCTGTTTTGGAACGCTGGGTGTTCAAGCGCCTAAGGGTTATCGCCCGCTCACGCATACAACGCCGGACGCCGTTGCATTGCATAAGACATTATCAGAACTAGCAAATGATGGCGTGACTCATGCCGCCATGGAGGCTTCGTCTCACGGGCTGGATCAATACCGCCTCGACGCTGTCAAGATTACAGCAGCAGGATTTTCTAATCTGACGCAAGATCATTTTGATTACCACAGTGACGCCGAGGATTACTTTCAGGCCAAAGCGCGGTTGTTTATGGAATTGACGCCCAAAGATGCGCCTGTCGTTATCAATACCAATGATGATTATGGTTTGCGTCTTGTGGACATGTGCAAGGCGCGCGGGCAAGGGGTGATGCAGGTCGGCTGGACGGGCCATGATATTCGCATCGACGAAGTTATGCCTCGCGCGTCGAGTCAAATCATTGATTTAGTCGTGCAGGGTAAACGCAGTAAAATTGAATTGCCTTTGGCAGGTGAATTCCAAATATTGAACGCAGTCGCGGCTTTGGGCCTAGCAATGGTCACGGGCGTCAAAACCGATACAGCTCTCGAAGCGCTCGAAAATCTAGCCGGCGTTGCAGGCCGGATGGAACGCGCCGGGCAGACCAAAGACGGCGCGCCGATCTTTGTAGATTTCGCCCATACTGAAGACGGGCTGGACAAACTGCTGCGCTCGGTGCGCCCGCATACAATGGGCAAGATCATTCTCACCTTTGGTTGCGGCGGGGATCGCGACCCGGATAAGCGGCCCAAAATGGGCAAGGTTGCTGCCAAGCTGGCTGACGATATTATTGTTACAGACGATAATCCCCGCACTGAAGACGCGGCGGCAATTCGCAAAGCGGTTTTAAAGGGCTGCCCTGACGCCGCAGAAATTGGCGACCGAGCTTCGGCTATCCGGGCGGGCATTAAGCGCCTCGGCCTCAAAGACTGCCTTGTCATTGCCGGTAAGGGACATGAGCAGGGCCAGATTGTCGGCAAAAAAGTCATTCCGTTTTCCGATGTCGAGCAAGTGAAATTAGCGCTGAAGGAGCTTGGTCATGCCTGAGCTTTGGACAGCTTCCGATATCGCAAAAGCGACTGGCGGCGAGGCGAGCGGCGCGTTTTCCGTGAGCGGCCTGTCCATCGATACGCGCACGATTGAGGCGGGTGATTTGTTTGTGCCGCTCAAAGATGTGCGCGATGGTCACGACTTTATTCCCATGGCTTTGGAGCGCGGCGCGGGCGGCGTCCTGTCTGAAAGCCCTGTCCCGAAAGGCAATGCGGTTATCGTCATAGATAGTCTTAAGGCGCTGCAGGATTTGGGAAAAGCGGGCGTTGCGCGCTCTCAAGCTCTGCGAATAGCCGTGACAGGGAGCGTTGGTAAAACTAGCGTAAAAGAAGCTTTAGCGCATATGTTTTCCGCATTCAATAGTACCCATAAGTCACTGAAATCATATAATAATCACTGGGGCGTTCCGCTAACCATGGCGCGGATGCCGCAGGACACTCATTACGGCATATTTGAAATAGGCATGAACCATGCGGGCGAGATATTGGAATTATCTAATTTGCTTCACCCTGATATTGCGCTCATCACAACGGTGGCAGGCGC
>JAZGFA010000039.1:0-7283 GCA_036478975.1 Robiginitomaculum sp.
TCGGTGACGCTCCGCTGATTGGCCGGCTGTTTCGCTCTAAGGGCGAGTCGCGTGTGCGCACCAATTTAATGGTGTTTTTGCGGCCAACCATTATCCGCAATAGCGCCGATGCGCGTCCGCTAACCCAAGGGCGCATTGACCATATGATTGGCGCTGATATGGCGCAATCTGGCCGCGCCATTTCTAAATTTGAAGACGCGATTTCCGGTAGATGAGCGCAAGCCCCACAGTAAGCCTGCCTCGGCTGGCCTATAGCTATGCGCGCGAGCATGGGGTTATGACCCATATGGTTGACGGGCAGGCCGTGATTACTGCGCGCAGTGACGCTCCGCTTGACGCCCTATTAGAGGCGCGGCGTATTGCCGACAGGCCCGCGCGCTTGCAACAGGTAACGGGAATAGAGTTTGAAACTCTAATTGCGCAAATTTACGCCCAAGGGGATTTATCGCAAACGGCGCAATCGGCGCTTGGCGGGGCGGAAGGGCTTAGCGCTTTGGCGGATACTTTGCCGCGCACATCTGACCTGCTGGGCAGTGATGATGACGCGCCGGTTATCCGTCTCATAAACGGTATTCTGCAAGAGGCGATTAAAACCCGCGCCTCTGATATTCATATAGAGCCTTATGAAAACCGCCTTGCCGTGCGCTTTCGTATAGACGGGGCCCTGCGCGATATGCTCGATTTATCGGCGCGGCTTTCCCCCCTATTGGTCAGCCGGGTCAAGGTGATGTCCCAGCTTGATATTGCCAAAAAACGCGTGCCGCAGGATGGGCGCTTTTCGTTAAACCTTGGGGAGCGGGCGGTGGATGTGCGGGTCTCAACCCTGCCGTCCCAATATGGCGAGCGGCTGGTGATGCGCATATTAGAAAAGTCGAGCGCCCTGCTGGATATGCGCGATTTGGGCATGGAGGATGAAATCCTTGCCAATATGAAATCTTCTTTGGCGCGGCCTAATGGCATTATCCTTGTCACCGGCCCAACGGGCTCCGGTAAAACCACCACGCTCTACGCGGCGGTGAGCGGGCTTAATGATGGCTCACGAAACATTTTAACGGTTGAAGATCCGGTGGAATATGCGCTCGACGGCATTGGGCAAACCCAAGTTAATCCCAAGGTCGGGATGAGCTTTGCCGCTGGCCTGCGCGCCATATTACGCCAAGATCCGGACGTGGTAATGGTCGGGGAAATTCGCGATGGCGAAACGGCACAGATAGCCGTGCAAGCGGCTTTGACCGGGCATCTTGTATTGTCCACCGTGCATACAAATTCCGCGATTGCCGCAATTGCGCGCCTGCGCGATATGGGGGTGGAGCCGTTCCTGCTTGCCTCCACCGTGACCGCAATTGTCGCCCAGCGCCTTGTGCGCCGCCTGTGCCCAGATTGCAAAATTCCCTATAGTCCAAGCGCGCGGGAGCTTTCCGATTTGGGCTTAAAGCGGCTTAAGCCGGGCGCGCAATTTTATAAGCCGGGCGGCTGCGCGAGCTGTTCTCAGATTGGCTATAGCGGCCGGCTTGGCCTGTATGAACTGGTGATGATGGATGACGCATTGCGGGGGATGATACATGATGGTGCGCGCGAAATTGATATGATTTCCCACGCCTTTAAACGCAAAGCGACCTTGCTGCAAAGCGGGAGCCAGCATGTGGCGTCGGGGCTAACCAGCACGGATGATGTGCTGCGCGTCTGCAGGGCGAGCGCGCCCGAGGAGGCCTAATGGAGACCTTTGATTACGCGGCTATTGACGCGGGAGGCAAGCGCATGAACGGCTCGCTGACCGCGCAAAGCGCCCGTGATGCCCGCGATATTTTGCGCGGCCGAAAGCTGACCCTTGTCTCGCTTAATGCGGCTAAGGCCAAGGCGAAGTCTAAAGGTTTTTCGGCCCGGAAGGCTTCCCACAAGGACTTGACCCAAGCGACGCGCCAGCTTGCAATTTTGATTGACGCGTCAACCCCGATTGAGCAGGCGCTTAAAGTCATTGCCCTGCAATTTGAAAAATTCGCCATGCGGCAAGTCTTGCTGGATGTGCGCTCAAAGGTTTTAGAGGGCGCGAAATTATCCCAAGGCCTGCGCGCTCACCCCAAGACATTTTCAAATCTTTATATCGCCATGGTCGCGTCCGGAGAGACTTCGGGACGCGTCAGCGCCGTATTAGAGCGCCTCGCCACAGACCTTGAAGCCTCGCAAAAAATGCGCCGAAAAATTCTTGCGGCGGTGATTTACCCGATTGTCCTTACCGTGGTGGCCTTGTCCGTGGTGATTATTTTAATGGTGCTTGTCGTGCCCAAAGTGGTCGCGCAATTTGATACATTTGGGCAAGAGCTGCCGGGCCTAACAAAGGCGGTGATAGCCATTTCAAAATGGCTGCAAAATTACGGTTTTATCGCGGCCATCCTTACGGCGGTTTTGGCCGGTCTAATTGCCTTTGCCCTGCGCCGTCCTGCGATTAAATATAAATGGCATGGCTTTGTTTTGAAAATTCCGGTGATTGGCCGCGTCTCGCGTAACCTGAATGCGGCGCGTTTTGCGCGTACGATTGCCGGCCTGATTGATAGCGGCACCCCGTCCTTAATTGCGATGGAAACCGCGCGCCATACTTTGCGCAATGTGGTGATGAATGGCGCGGTAGCGGCGGCGGCCCTAAAGGTGCGCGAGGGCGCGGCGATGAGCACGGCGCTTAAACAGACCGATGTGTTTCCGCCCCTAGTGACGCAAATGGTTACGGGCGGAGAGGCGAGCGGCGATATTGGCCTGATGTTTGGAAAGTCCGCTGATTATCTTGAAGAAGAGTTTGAAAGCGCGACTTCAGTGTTTTTAAGCCTGCTTGAGCCGCTGATTATTATTTTATTGGCGGGGATAGTTTTGATGATTATTGCCGCAATTTTTCTACCGATTTTACGCCTCAACACAATGGCGTTTTAGGACTATTTCTAGGAGCAAAAAATGCAAAAACAAAACAGAAAAAACGAGGCCGGCTTTACGCTTGTGGAAGTGATGGTGACCATGGTCATTATCGGGCTTTTGACCACATTTGTGGTGTTCAATGTCCTGCCGGCCCAAGACAAGGCCATGGTGCAAAAGGCTAAGGCTGACATTAGAAATTTGGAAAATGGCCTAGAACAATACCGTCTTGATATGCTCGATTATCCTAGCCAAGAGGCGGGGCTTGACGCGCTTAAGGCGCTGGCGCGCGGGAGCCTAAATGCGGACCGTTACCGCACGGGCGGCTATGTGAAGTTTCTGCCAAATGACCCGTGGGGCCGGCCTTACCTATACGATTATCCGGGCGAGCATGGGCTTGTTGATATTTATTCCTACGGCTCTGACGGGGAGCCGGGCGGAGAAAAGCTGGCCACGGATATTGTGAGCTGGGAGCCATAATTGGCCAAAACCCGCAGCCATAAACCATGCGCGCAGTCAGGGTTTACCCTGATTGAAGTGCTGAGCGTATTGGTAATTATTGGCCTTATGTCGAGCGCGGTCATCATGAGTATGCCGCGTGAAAAACCGGCGGCAATTGTGCAGGGTGACTGGCTTTTAACCGCGCTTAACCGCGCCGCCCAATCCAGCATTATTAGCGGAAAACCTACTGGTTTTGGCGTGTCCACTGACGCCTATGCGCTCTATAAATTTGAAGATGAGCATTGGGCGATAGTGCAAGAGGGTCAATGGCCGGACGCGCTGAATGTTAAGTTTAAAAAGCAGGGCCAAGAGATTAAACTGGGCGAAACCCTTGCCCCGTCCATCGTGTTTGACCCGACCGGAGTTTCGACGATTTTCAGCCTAAGCCTATCGGACGGACAGGCGCGAAAAACCCTGTCGAGCATTGGGGATGGCCGCATTGTTTACGGGGCGGCGCCATGAGCTATCTTGAAAACGAAAGCGGGTTTACCTTGATTGAGGTGCTAGCGTCTCTCGTGGTGTTTAGCGTTGGCATTATTGGCCTGACCGGCGCGGGAACGCAAAGCGCGCGCGCAGTGTCGGCCCTAGAGATTAAAACCCTTGGCTCTATTGTCGCCGACAATCAAATTGTTTTGGCGCGTAGCCAGCCGCTTAAAACCGGAATTAGCTCCGGCGAGAGCGTGGTGATGTCGCGCAGTTTTTCCTATCAATTGGAGACGGTAAAAACCGACGTGCCGAATTTTTACCGCATATATGTCAAAGTTAAACGCAGCGGCGGCGCGCAAACCGTGGCCGAGCGCACGGCCTATCGGAGCCGAAAATGATGGGCGGGCGGCGTGATAATGAGGCGGGCTTTACCCTTGTGGAAATGCTCATTGCGATGTTCATTTTCGCGCTGATTTCCGCCGGAACCATGACAGCGCTCTCCACCTCCATTGCCGGCAAGGCGCAGCTGCAAACACGGCTTGAGCATTTGGGGGAAATTGAAACGGCGCGCGCGCTTATCGCCGCCGACATGGCCAATATTACCCTGCGCCGCAGCCGCGATAGTTTTGGTAGTCAGGATTATTACGCCCTAACCGGCGGCCTTGACCACGTGTTACGCTTTACCCGCACGGGCCGCGATAATCCGGGCGGGCTAGAGCCGCGCGGGGATTTACAGCGCATTACCTATCTGTTTGAAGATGGCCAACTTATTCGCCGCATTCTCGCCCATGAAAACCCCGTGAGCGATACGCCGTATTTTGACCGAATTTTACTGTCGGATGTGCGCGCCGTGGACGTGGAATTTATTGCCAATAATACGCGCAGTTTTCAGCTTTTGGTGAAGCCAGAGGCCCAAGCCGGCGCGCCAATAATTGACGTATTCGCGCTAAAAATTACGTTCGAAAACGAAGAAAATCTAACCCAATATTTTGAGGTTAAATTGTGAGCTTCCGGATTAAAAATCGCGCCGATAAAGAGCGCGGCGCAATATTGCTGACCACGCTTTTGGTGATGGGCTTGATGGCGACCCTTGCGGTGGCGATGATGGATGATGTGCGCTTTGGCATGAAACGTACGGGCAATGTGCAGTCAAATGCCCAAGCCCAATGGTATGCGATTGCGGCGCAGGATTTTAGCCGCGCCTATTTGCAGGAAAATGTCGCAAAGATAAAGCCGCGCCATTTAAACCCAGCCCTACTAACGATGGCGACATCGGAGCCGATTATTTTCCCGATAGAGGGCGGCGCGATTTCGCTATCCGTGCGGGGCGGAAGCCAATGCGTGTCCCTAGGCTCTCTGGCAAGCGCGCCGGGCCAGCGGCAAATGTCAAATCTGCTAATCGCGCTTGGGCACATGGATGCGGACGCGAAAAATTTGGTGGCGGCGGCCATTGATTGGCAGGACGCAGACGACCAAATACAGCCCTCTGGCGGCGCGGAAGATGGGGCCTATTTGGGCCTAAGCCCCGCCTATAGAACGCCGAATACGGCCTTTAGCTCGGTGATGGAATTGCGCGCCCTAAGGGGCATGGACGAGAAAATTTACCAAAGCCTACGCCCCTTTATTTGCGCGCGACCAAAGACAGAAACCGCAAAGATAAATATTAATGGCTTAAGCCTAGAGCAAGCTCCGGTTTTGGCATCGGTATTAGGGCCTAATCAATTAGAGCTTGCGGCGCAGTTAATATCCCAACGTCCACCCGCCGGCTATACTTCCTATGAGGGGCTTAAGGCGGCCCCCGCCATGGAGGGTGCACAAACAAAAAATATTGATTTTGATAATATTATTTATCTGCCAGAATATATTTGGGTTGAGGCACAAATACTGTATCAAGGGGCACGGCGGAGCGTGGTTATAGATTACGCGATTTCCGGCGGAAAAACCCGCCCCGTTTACCGTAGCTATAGCCAGCAAGCCCGCCGGCCAATCATTGAAGTCTCGGACATTTCCGAGGGTGTTTCTGGAGAGCCCCTATGAGCGCGCCATTGATTATTTATCTCCCCGATGAGATTTCCGCGCCGTGGCTATGGCATATGTCAGAGCTACAGCATGGCTCCGCCAGCAGCGCCGATGAGCGCGCAGGGCTTGCCGCCTTAGGGGCAAAATCAATTTGGGTGATTATGCCGGGGCAATGGGCGCGCATCCATTCGCTTGAATTGCCAAAAATGCGCAGCCAAGATCGGCTGTCTGCGGCAGGGTTTGCGCTTGAAGACGCGCTGGGCACCGGGCTTAAAGGCCAGCACATTGCCCTGTCCGCCGATAGGGCTGGGGTGATGAGCACGGTGAAAATCAAAGCCATGCTCACCGCCCTCTCTGCGGCGGGTATCACGCCGGACGCTGCCTACGCCGATTACGATATTATTGGCGCCGATGATAAAGCCCTGCTTTTGCAAGGGCGGGTTATTGTCGGTGGGCCGGACGGCTATGCGGTTGACCGCTCCCTATATGAAGCCATGCAAACGGGCCTGCCGCTCTCCAGCGCGGATATAAACGCCCTATCGTCAGGCCTTGCGCCGGGCGCTTCGCTGAATTTTTTGCAAGGGGAATTCACGGTCAGCAAATTTGAAATGCCGGCCTTGGGTCAGTTTTTGCGCGCCGCCGCCCTCACCCTTGGGCTGGGCATGGCGTGGCTGGTTTGGCAGGGCATTGAGGCGCGTTCGGCGCGGCTTCAAGCGGAGGATTTACGCGGGCAAACGCGCGCGCTTTACGAAAGCGCTACGGGGAAAACATCCCCGTCCAATCCGGCGCTTGCGGTTACGCGCGCGCTTCGGCTGTCCGGCGGCGGGCAATCGGCGGGGTTTTTATCCCTGTCGGCGATTTTATTTGAGGCGGTTGCGCAGATGGAAGATGTCGCGGTTGAAAGCGTGCAATATAACGCAAATAAAGATCAGCTTTCCGTGCGCCTGTCCTATCCTGATTTTGAATCCGCTACGCAATTTGAACGGGCCGTGGCGGCGGCGGGCGGGGCGCTGGACACGGGCGGCGTGCGCGAGCAAGGCGGAAAAATGGTCGGCGACGTGACCTTGACCCTCGGGGGGAGAAGATGAGGAACATGAATTTTCTAAAGTCACAAAGCCCGCGTGAGCGGGGGCTGATATATGGCGCCATGGCTTTGCTCTTACTGCTTGGCATATGGCAATTTGCCATAAAGCCTGTTTTGAAATCCGGAGATGTTGCGGAGCGCGCCCAAAGCCATGCCCTGCGTGATTTTGCAATTGTTCGGGATGGGGCCGGTGCGCTTGGCGCAAATAGTGCCCAGACTGGCGCGCGCAAACCCTTTGACCGCAAGGCTATTATTGACATTGCCCGTAGCGCAAGCCTGCCGATTTCTCGCGTGCAGCCGCAATCTGACACGGTGATTAAGGTCTGGTTTGATGATGCGCCGAGCCGGTCCGTCT
>JAZGFA010000040.1:0-32911 GCA_036478975.1 Robiginitomaculum sp.
GGCGTAGCTCAGTGGTAGAGCACAACCTTGCCAAGGTTGGGGTCGGGAGTTCGAATCTCCTCGCCCGCTCCATTAACATCGATACAAAGTTTCGATGCAGCAAGTGCCGTAAGAGTGTTTCGCTCGAAACACTGGCATGAACCCGGCACACTTTTCACACATTCCATAAACCGCCCATAAACCGCCCATAAACCGCGACGTTCCGAGCCGTTTCTTGCCGCCTATAATTTACAGGCATTCCCGATAAAAAAAGGCCCGCGAGCTTTTCAGCCGCGGACCCTTTGGGACTCTGTATGCCGGTATATCTGGGCGGTTTAAAGCGCGCCGAGCTTGCCTTCGGATTTAGCAAGTAAGTAGTAAAATGTGACGCGGCACTTAAGGCGGTCAGCTTTCATCTGCGTGCAGATGCCCGCAACTTTTGCGTCTAGGGTTTTTGCCGTCCCTTTAACGCCAAGCTTTTTAACAAGCCAGCTATCACGCACCGTATTGCGCTCGCTCTCATCGGAGCAGGCCACGAATTTGCCGTCGCGGCTTTGCAATGCAATGCCGAGATGCTTAACGATAGCGGTGATTTTCGCCGCGTTAGCCGTGGCGTCATATTTGCGCACGTTTTCAATGTAAACGGTGTATTTATCAGCAGTAACGGTCTTAGTTGTTTTTACTGTCTTGGTAGCTTTTTTCGTAGGAGCCTTTTTCGCCGTAGCCTTCTTAGCCACAGTTTTCTTGGCCACAGGCTTAATTTCTGTTGTCTTGAAGCGGGCAAGAATGTCTAGCTCGACTTCTTCGCCTTTAATTACAAGGCCGTCAAAGAACGCTTTGCGCGCCGTGCGGACTTGCTTAACGCGCATTTGAGCACGCTCAAATGCTAGGCCGTGTAGGCCGATATAAGCGAGGGTGGATTTGCGCGCTATTGAGCGGGCTGGCAGTGTTGCGGTTTGCGCGGTTTCGAACATGTCGATTGCGCGATTTTTCAAAGTGATACTTGTCATTGGAAGGCTCCATTAGGTTTTAAAATAATCTGATGAGACCTATATGGAGACATAAATTAGAAAATGCGCCCTAAACATTGAAAGCCGCCGCAGATTTCTCTACGGCGGCTTTGAATTTTAACAAAAAATCAGGGACTAGATGTCGCCGAGCTTGCCTTCGGTTTTAGCCAGAAGATAATAGAAGACTACCCGGCACTTCATTCTATCGTCTTTCATGGTTTCGCAAACGGCCATGACTTTCGCGTCAAGATCGTCGCCTTCAACGCCAAGTTTTTTAACAAGCCAGCTATCGCGAACCGTATTGCGCTCTGTTTCGTCAGAGCAGGCTACAAATTTTCCGTCATTATTTGACAGGGCAATGCCGCAATGGTTGACGATTTTTTTGACGATGTCTTCGTTGGCATCGGCGTCATATTTGCGCACGTTTTCAAGGTAAGGAATGTGGCGCGGCGTTTTGTCTTCGGCCGGAGCTTCGGCCGGAGCGGCGTCAGCAGCAGGTGCTTCAGCGGCAGGGACCTCTTCAGCGGGAGCTTCTTCTGCGGCGGGCGCAGCTTTGGCTTCTGCGGCGGCGGCTTTTTCAGCTTCCTTAGCGGCGGCGGCAGCAGCTTTTTCAGCTTCTTTAGCTTCTGCGGCGGCGATTTTGCCAGCTTCAGCGGCTTCCTTAGCGGCTTCCTTAGCTTCAGCTTCACGCACAATGCGGGCTTCTTCTTTGTCCTTGCGGTCAATAATCATCTGCAAAGCTTTAGCGCCGGGCTTACCTTTTTCAGGGTTATTGCCAGCTTTCCATTCCCACAGGCCTATATCGCCAAGGAAACGCGCAACGCGCTCCGTTGGGCGCGCGCCTTTGGCGATCCACGCTTTGGCGGCTTCGGCGTCGATGATTACGCGGTTTTCGTCGTCCTTAGCAAGCAGCGGATTATAGCTACCGATACGGTCAATGTAACGGCCATCGCGCGGCGCGCGAACGTCGGCAATAACAATGCGGTAATAAGGGCGTTTTTTTGCGCCGTGACGGGCAAGACGGATTTTAATAGACATAGTGTTTTCCTTTAGTCGTTGAATTTAAATTAATATAAAAGTTAGTGTTTTCGTTATTTCTTTTTGCCAAATGGGGAACCAAGTCCAGGGAGACCTCCGCCTCCGCCTAAGCCCGGCAAACCTCTCCCAGAAGGATTAGAGCCGCCCATTTTGCGTTGCATATCAGCGAGCATTTTCGGGTCCATATTTCCAAGGTCAGGCATACTAGCTCCGCCCATTCCAGGCATGCCGCCCATCATAGATTTCATGCCGCCCTTGCCGAGTTTTTTCATCATGTCGGCCATTTGGCGGTGCATTTTAATCAGCTTGTTAACGTCCTGCACGCTCATGCCTGAGCCGGCGGCGATACGCTTTTTACGGCTGGCTTTGATGATGGATGGATTAGAGCGCTCTTTGGCGGTCATGGAATAAATGATAGCCTGCTGGCGTTTGACCACTTTGTCGTCAATGCCGCCGGCCGCGTCGATTTGCTTTTTAACTTTGCCCATGCCTGGCATCAGTTTCATCAGGCCGGCCATGCCGCCCATTTTTTGCATTTGCCCAAGCTGTTTAGCGAGGTCGTCCAAATCGAACGTCCCCTTCTTCATCTTCTTGGCCATTTTTTCCGCTTCGGCGGAATCGATAACTTGCGCGGCTTTTTCCACAAGCGAGACAATATCGCCTTGGCCTAATATGCGGCCTGCGAGGCGTTGGGCGTCAAAGGCTTCGAGCGCGTCTTGGGCTTCGCCCGTGCCGAGAAACTTAATTGGCAGGCCGGTAACTGCGCGCATGGAGAGCGCCGCGCCGCCGCGTCCGTCCCCGTCAATACGGGTCAGCACAAGGCCGGTTAGCGGCAAGCGGCTATGGAAGCGCTCGGCGGTTTCCACCGCGTCTTGTCCGGTAAGGGCGTCAGCAACCAAAAGCGTTTCAACGGGACTTGTCGCCGCCGTAATCGCCGCCGCCTCGTCCATTAATTCATCGTCAAGCGTGGTGCGGCCCGCCGTATCGAGGAACACCACATCATAGCTGCCAAGCTTGCCGGCCGCTAGCGCGCGCTTGGCAATCGTGACCGCGTCTTCGCCGGCGACGATAGGCAAAAAGCCAACCCCCGCTTGCTCGGCGAGCATGCCAAGCTGCTCCATGGCGGCAGGGCGGCGCGTATCAAGGGAGGCGAGCAGAACTTTCTTTTTCAGCCTGTCTTTAAGATATTTCGCCAGCTTGCCCGTCGTCGTGGTTTTGCCGCTACCTTGAAGGCCGGCCATAACAATCACCGCCGGCGGTTTTACGCTAAGGTTTAATTGCTCAGATAGTGGCGCGCGCGTATCCGCGTCCTTATCATCGGTCAGCGTTCCGCCAAGCATATCAATAAGCGCGTCATGGACGATTTTAACAACCATCTGCCCCGGCTTAACCGACTTGATGACCCTCTCGCCAACGGCTTCGGCCTTGATACGCTCAATAAAGGTCTTAACAACCGGCAGGGCGACATCGGCTTCAAGCAAGGCAATGCGAATTTCGCGCATGGCGGCGGCGACGTCCTTTTCAGACAGGGCTCCCCGTCCGGTTAGCCCGTCAAATACGCCTGATAATTTATCGCCTAATGCGTCAAACATAAACTCATTCCATCGCGGCCCAATTGCCATAACCCCGCGCAACGGCAAATGCCCCGACGGGCGATAACGCTGATCGGGGGACCCTGTCTGCATCATCTTCTATTGAAGGCTCGCACAGCTCAGAGCGCAATACATAAGGTATGCGCGGGAAGTTGAGCGGCTTATAGCAGAGCGAGAGACCGCGTCAACCTGCTATATAGTGGTGGGCAGGGCGTAAAAAGCGCGCTAGTAAGACGTCAGTAAAAGGACACATCTATGAAACTCGCTATTTTCTCCGCCAGCACGCGCAAAGCCTCCATCAATAGCGCTCTGGTCAGCGCCATTATCCCCCGCGCCAAAGAGGCCGGTTTTACGGTCACCCGCCTTGACCTCGCCGATTATGATATGCCGCTTTATAATGGCGACTGGCATGATGAAAACGGCGCGCCGGACACCACTAAAGCTCTGGCTAAAGCCCTGTCCGGCTTTGACGCGGTCATCTGTATTTCGCCGGAATATAATGGCAGCCTGCCGCCGCTACTTAAAAACACCGTAGACTGGATGACCTGCCTTGGGGATATGAGCGCGTTTCACAATCCGGTCTGGGTAGTCGGCTCCTGCACGCCAGGGCCAATGTCTGGCATTATGGTGATGCGGCAAATGCAGTTTATTTTAACGCGGGTCGGGACGCAGGTTTTGCAATTCCACCTTGGGGTCGGCAATGCGGGGGCGGCGTTTAACAAGGACGGCTCCCTCGCGCAAAAGCGTGACCAAGAGCTGACCGCCAAAATCCTCGGCGCGCTTAAAACCCGCCTAGGCTAATGGCGGCGCCTAAGAAAAAAAATCAAAAGAAAAAACTGCCGCGCCTGCGCCTGTCGCGCGCCGCCATTGAGGATATTTACCGCCATCTCGAAACCCTCGATCCGGAGCCGCAAACCGAGCTTAATTACACCAATCCCTATACGCTCGTGGTCGCCGTAGCCCTCTCGGCCCAGTCCACGGATATTGGCGTCAACAAAGCCACCAAGGCGCTGTTTGCCAAGGCGGACAATCCGCGCGATATGCTAGCGCTCGGCGAGGATAGTGTGCGCGGCCATATCAAAACTATCGGGCTGTATCGCAATAAGGCTAAAAACGTCATCGCCCTGTCGCGCATGTTAATTGATGACTTTGGCGGGCAGGTTCCCGAAGACAGGGACGCGCTTATCCGTCTGCCCGGCGTTGGCCGCAAGACCGCCAATGTGGTGATGAATGTCGCCTTTGGCCACGCCACCATGGCGGTCGATACCCATATTTTTCGCGTCGGTAATCGCACGGGCATGGCCCCGGGCAAAGACCCGCTCGAGGTGGAGCTAAACCTGCTCAAAGCCATGCCCGAAGGCTATGGACTGCACGCCCATCACTGGCTCATCCTGCATGGGCGCTATACCTGCATAGCCCGCAAGCCCAAATGCTATAATTGCGCCATAGTCGATATTTGCAAATTCAAGGACAAGACCAAAGCTGCGGGGTAATAGCTGTGCATTTGCGCAATAAAGACTCGTGCGTTTTACCGCCTTTTGTTAAAATAGAAAAGAGCGAACCGCTGAAACGATTCGCTCTTAATTTCAACCGCTGAAAAGAGCGGCCTGTGACCTAAATCACTGTGATATTTCTTATATGAAACTTACAGGATGGCAACTCTTATCAGCATTACAGAAGGAATAATTAATGTTCGATAATATAACACCCTATAAAGAAATAGTCCCCACATTCCGGGATGCTATTGAAATTCACAAGCTAATTGAGCGAGGTTTCCCTCATTCTCAGATTGCCGCTTTGTATAAAACAAATGCGGGTCGCATAAGTGAAATCAAGACAGGTAAGCGCCATAACGGTTCTTACGAGCAAGCCTTCGGGTAATCACTTGCCGCAATGCTCCTTGGAGCATTGCGGCAATGTCAGCTACGTCATAATTTGGGCTTAATCGCGCGGAAAAGATGGGCCATGCGATATTTAGAACCCCTTATTGTCACCGCCATGCTGGCCTTTGCCGCCATCTCTATAGCCAGCCCCCCGCTTGCAACCGCGGACGTCGCCCTGCTTGGCGCGGCCAAAGACCGCCTGAAAGTTTCCGTGCGGTATGACGGGGCTTATGTGCGCCTTGCCTATCCTAATGGCGACGTGCCGAGCGATACGGGGGTGTGCACGGACGTGATTATTCGCAGCTATCGCGCGGCCTATGATTATGATTTGCAAAAGAGCGTACACGAGGACATGGCGGCGAATTTTTCCGCCTATCCGGTAATCTGGGGGCTAACGCGCACGGACAAAAATATCGACCATCGCCGCGTGCCTAATTTGGAAACCTTCCTGACGCGCCAAGGGGCGGCGCTGACAAAAAGCCTTAAGGCCGAAGATTACCAGCCGGGCGATATTGTCAGCTGGCGGCTCGGCGGAAAACTCGCCCATATCGGCATTGTTTCGGACAAAAAATCCGATGACGGAACACCTCTAATTATTCACAATATTGGCGCCGGCCCGATGCAGGATGATATATTATTCGCCTCGCCAATCACCGGCCATTTTAGGTTTGTGCCGCCAGTGCCAGACTAGCCCAATTTGACAAAGCCCGCCCCCGCGCCCATGATTTAAAAAAGGGCCAAAAAGGGAAGCGGCAAAATGCGTTTAACACGATTTACGACATCGCTGGCTTTCATTCTTAGCGCGCTGATTGCGCTGGCAACCTTGCGAGTCTTTCCTTTAGGTTTGGATATGGCTTTCCCGTCCATGCCCCATCAAATTAAAAACATGCCTACGGGGTTTTTGCTGCACATAGGCGCGGCTTCATTTGCCCTGCTATTTGGCGGTTATCAAATTCTGCCCGGCATGCGCAAGCGCCATTTAAAGCTTCACCGCTGGATAGGGCGACTCTACGCACTAACGGTTCTCATTGGCGGGGCGTCGGGCCTGTTCATCGCATTTAATATTGACGGCGCCGTTGGCGTAATCGGCTTTGCCCTGCTCGCCGTTTTATGGCTGTTTACGACCGCCAAAGCTATTCTCTATGCGCGCGCCAAAAACATAGCCGTGCACCGTATCTGGATGATACGCTCCTTCGCCCTGACCTTTGCCGCGGTCACATTGCGCCTGCAGCTCGCACTCTTCATGTTTGGCCTTCATATGCCCTATGAGCAGGTTTACCCCATACTTGCGTGGTCATGCTGGGTCCCCAATATACTCTTCGCCCAGTGGTGGGTTTCTAAATATCCGCGCCCCGTGAAAGCCTAGCCCGCCATGGATCCGCTCGGCTTTCTTTCCCTTCTCCCCCCTGCCCTTGCGGTAATTTTAGCGCTGGCAACGCGGCGGGTTATCCCGTCCCTTTTAGCAGGGTTATTCCTTGGCTATGTTTTGCTTGCGGGCGGCAATCCAATTTTAGGGCTTAAAAACACCGCCCTCGCCCTGTTTGAAGTTTTCAAAGACATTGGCAATCGGCGCATCGTTATTTTCACCCTGCTGATTGGCGTGCTGATTATGCTGACCCAAAAAAGCGGCGGGGTCAGCGGGTTTGTTAATTATTTGCTGGCGGCGATGGATCGTCAAAGCGCGGCAGGCAAGGTGCGGCGCGTGCAGCTGCTCGCCCTACTAACGGGGACATTGCTTTTTATTGAGAGCAATATTTCCATCATGACCGTCGGCGCGGTTTATCGCCCTATCTTTGACCAGCTTAAAATTCCGCGCGAAAAGCTCGCCTATATTAGCGACACAAGCTGCGCGCCGTCCTGCATATTATTTCCGTTTAACGCATGGGGCGCTTATATCGCCGTGCAGCTTAGCGCCCAAAACGTAGAGCAGCCCTTTGGCATGGTACTCAAATCCATCGCCTATAATTTTTATCCAATGGCGGCGCTGGCCATTGCCTTTATCATTATCGTCTCGCGTAAGGATTTCGGCCCCATGGCCAAGGCCGAGCGGCGGGCGAGAGAGACAGGCGCGCTTTTAGCCCCCGGCGCACGGCCAATGATGGACACGGCCATAGGCGGGGCGGGCGAAAACATCAAAAACCCGAAAATGCGTAATATGCTTATTCCTATCGGGGTGATGGTGGCCCTCATGCCAACCATACTTATCGCTACGGGATGGGAGGCCGGCGGCGGCGCATTGCTCGGCGCCATTCAAAAAGGCTCTGGCTCCATGGCCGTGCTTTACGCCTGTATCGGCGCGATAATTTCGGCGCTTGTTTTAATCGCGGGCCAGCGCCTGATGGGGCCGCGAGACATCGGCGCGTCAAGCCTTGCCGCCATGCGCTCCATGCTGCCCCTCGCTGCGCTGATGGTACTCGCCTTTGCTTTAGGAACCATGATACGCGCCCTCGGAACCGGGCAATTTGTCGCCGATAGCCTTGCCCCGCTCATGTCGCCGGCCTTAATTCCCGCGCTGATATTTGCCGTCGCCTGCCTGATTGCTTTTGGCACGGGGACAAGCTGGGGAACTTTCGCCATTATGATACCTTTTGCCGTTCCGCTTGCTTTGGGCGCAGGCATGCCCGTGGCGCTCACCGTCGGCGCGGCGCTGGGCGGGGGAATATTTGGTGACCATTGCAGCCCGACCTCTGACACCTCCATCATCAGTTCTATGGCGAGCGCCAGTGACCATATCGACCATGTGCGCACCCAGCTTCCTTACGCCCTCACCGGCGGGGTCATTGCCATTGCGCTTTATATCGCGCTTGGGTTTTTCTACGCGTAGAATTTGCCCATTAGCAGCAAATGTGGTTGAAAGCCCCATGCGTATTTTATTTTTGATTACCACCCTCATGTCCGCCCTCTTTATCGGAGGCTGCAAAGCCGCGCCGCCAAGCCCAATTGGGCAAATCGTTCAAACTACCACCGGCCCCGTAAAAGGCCTCACCGAAGATTTCGGCATTAGCTATCGCGGCATTCCCTACGCGGCGAGCACGGCGGGCGAAATGCGCTGGACATTGCCAAAGCCGCGCGCCAATTGGAGCAAACCCTTTGACGCGAGCGCATTCGGGGCGGCCTGCCCGCAAGATAAGGGCGGCAAGGATGACTGGATTATGGACGAGGATTGCCTTGTCATAAATGTCTACACGCCCAAGGGCACTACTGACGTTTCTAACCTACCCGTCCTATTATGGTATCATGGCGGCGGACTTCGCGGTGGACGCGGTGATGTTGACGGGGCGGCGCTCGCCTCTAAGGGCATGGTCGTGGTCAGCCTTAATTACCGTCTTGGACGGCTAGGCTTTATGGACTGGGCCGGATGGAACAAAGATGACGTGCGCAATTTCGGCATGGCGGATATGGTCGCGGGCCTTGACTGGGTACAAGATAATATTGGCAGTTTTGGCGGCGACAAAGATAATGTCACCATAGCGGGCCACAGCGCCGGCGGCATGGCGGTGCAGCTAATGATGGTGGCACCGGATGCGCGCGGTAAATTTGCCCGCGCCATGAGCCATGCGGGCTATAGCACGTGGCCGTGCCCGCCCGCAATGAACCCAAGCGCGCAGATGCGCACACGCATGAAGTATAGCTCGCTGGAGAATTTAAAGAAACAAAGCGTCGATAGCCTCGTCGGCCAAACCCCGCATTTCATCCTGCCCTATATTGGCGGTAGTGATTTGCCGTTACAGCCGGCCGAATATTTCAAAAGCGGCGAGCAGGCGCGCGTGCCTTATATGTCTGGCGGCAATAGCTATGACGGGGCGGGCGTTTTATTTGGCGCGGGCTTTAGCGTTGAAAACTATCTGGAAGTCTGGGCTGCCCATGGCGATAAAATCAAAGCGCTTTACGCCGAAGATTTCGCGGTCAATGACGGCCAAGCCGCGCAAAGACTATTTGGCGATCACCGCTATATTCAAGCGGCGCGCCTGACCACGCGAGAGATGAAAAACGTCAACCAGCCCGGCTATCTATTCTATTTCGCGCAAACTAATGAAGGCCAACCTGGGGCCTATCACGGCCAAGAAATGGGCCAAGCGTGGGGGCGCGACGAGACGCCCCTGCAGACCTATTGGCTGTGCTTTATTAAAACCGGCACGCCCAATTGCGACGATAGCCTTGCCGATTGGACCGCCTATAACAAAGCCGATGATAATTGGATGGTTTTCACCCATGACGCCCCCGATATGCAAAGCGGCGTCCTGCGCGAAAAACTCGATTTGATAGAAGGCGTAGAGGGTTTGGTTTGGCCGTAGGCCAGACTTAATCGGTTAAACCATCCCAGAAACTTTTGGCTTTATCGAGGAAGCTTGCATGTTGCGGGGATTCGGCTCCGCCGCCTTCGGCTGCAAATTCTTCGAGCAGTTCTTTTTGGCGGGCACTCATTTTTTCGGGGGTTTCCACCGACAGTTCCACATACATGTCGCCGCGCTGGGCGCTGCGCAATACGCTCATGCCCTTGCCCTTAAGGCGCATACGGCGACCGGATTGACTGCCTGCGGGGATTTTCATGCGGGCGCGGCCACCGTCAATGGTGGGCACTTCAAGCTCGCCGCCCAGCGCCGCCGTGGTCATAGGCAGGGGCATGCGGCAGAAAAGATTGGCCGCTTCGCGCTCAAAAATATCATGGGGTTTCACGTGGATAAACAAATATAAATCGCCGCGCGGGCCAGCGCCTTTGGGCGCCGCGTCCCCTTCGCCGGACAAGCGAATACGCGTGCCATCTTCGACGCCGGCGGGGATAGATACGTCAAGGTCGCGCTGGACGCGGGTCTGGCCAGTGCCGTCACAGCTTTTGCACGGGCTAGAAACATATTCCCCCTGCCCGCCGCATTTAGGGCATGGGCGCTCCATTTGAAAAAAACCTTGCTGGGTGCGCACGCGGCCTGCGCCGCCGCACATGCCGCACGTCTCTACGTCAGAACCAGGCTCCGCGCCAATGCCTTCGCACGGCTCACAATCTTCGCTGACCGGCACGGTGATTTGCATGTCCTTGCCGTTAAAGGCTTCCGATAGGCTAATCTCTAATTCATAGCGCAGGTCGGAGCCGCGCGCTTGCTGTCTTTGCTGTTGGCCGCCGAACATGTCGGAAAAGCCGCCGCCGCCCGCGCCGCCGCCAAAAATTTGTGAAAATATATCACCGAAATCGCCAAAGCCTTGCGCTCCGCCTCCGCCGCCGCGCCCGCCTTCAAAGGCGGCATGGCCCATGCGGTCATAAGCGGCGCGTTTTTGCTCATCCGACAAAATGCCGTAGGCTTCATTAAGCTCTTTAAAGCGGCCCTCGGCCTCCGGATCATCGGGGTGACGGTCAGGGTGGCAATCCATCGCCCCCTTGCGGAAGGCGGATTTTAATTGCTTAGCGTCAGCGGTTTTCGCTACGCCAAGAACTTCATAATAGTCACGCTTCGCCATGGTGAAACCCTGTCCTGCCCAAAAAGAAACGCCCGACCACTGGCCGGGCGTTTAATGTTTTAAATTTTAATTACGCGTTTTCGTCGTCGTCTTCAAATTCCGCGTCGACAACATCTTCGTCGTCATCGCTATCATCGCTGCTAGCACTCTCGCCGCCATCGGCATTAGCGTAAATCGCTTCGCCCATTTTCATGACAGCTTCTGTGAGCGTCTGGGTTTTTTCGGTGATGTCCGCCGTGTCTTCGGTTTCCGCCGCTTCGCGAACCGCCACGATAGCTTTCTCAATGTCTTCTTTTTGCTCATCGGTGATTTTATCGCCGTGTTCCTTCAGGTCGCCCTCAGCCTTATGGGCGCGGCCCTCGGCTTGGTTGCGCGCTTCGGCTAAATCGCGGCGCTCTTTATCGCCTTCCGCGTTCGCTTCGGCGTCTTTCACCATGGCTTCAATATCAACATCGGACAGGCCGCCGCTCGCTTGAATGCGAATTTGCTGCTCTTTGCCCGTGGCGCTATCTTTAGCGGTCACGTTAACAATGCCGTTCGCGTCAATATCGAAGGTCACTTCGATTTGTGGCATGCCGCGCGGCGCTGGCGGAATGCCAACCAGATCAAATTGACCCAAAAGTTTATTGTCCGCCGCCATTTCGCGTTCCCCTTGGGAGACGCGGATAGTCACGGCGGATTGATTGTCTGCCGCCGTAGAATAGACCTGCGATTTCTTAGTCGGGATTGTCGTATTACGGTCAATCATGCGGGTAAACACGCCGCCTTCGGTTTCAATACCGAGCGATAATGGTGTCACGTCAAGAAGCAGCACGTCCTTAACGTCGCCCTGCAATACGCCGGCTTGAATAGCCGCGCCCATGGCCACAACCTCATCCGGGTTGACGCCCTTATGCGGCGCTTTACCAAAGAATTTCGTCACCGCTTCTTGCACTTTAGGCATGCGGGTCATGCCGCCAACCAAAACCACTTCGTCAATGTCGCTAGCCTTAAGGCCGGCGTCAGCGAGGGCTTTCTTACACGGCGCAATCGTGCGCTTAATCAGCGTTTCAACCAAAGCTTCAAGCTTGGCGCGGGTCAGTTTTAAGTTCAAATGCTTCGGGCCAGAGGCGTCAGCAGTAATGAAGGGAAGGTTGACCTCGTAAGAGCTCGCCGTAGACAGTTCTTTCTTGGCTTTTTCCGCTTCTTCGCGAAGGCGCTGCAAGGCAAGCTTATCGCTTGTGAGGTCAATGCCGGTTTCTTTTTTAAACTCGGCATTAAAATACTCAACAATCGTCATGTCGAAATCTTCACCGCCGAGGAAAGTGTCGCCATTCGTGGCTTTCACTTCAAACACGCCGTCGCCGATTTCGAGGATGGACACATCAAATGTGCCGCCGCCAAGGTCATAAACCGCGATGGTTTTGCCGTCTTCTTTGTTCATGCCATAAGCGAGCGCCGCCGCCGTTGGCTCGTTGATAATACGCAGAACTTCAAGGCCGGCAATTTTGCCCGCATCTTTGGTCGCCTGACGCTGGGCATCATTAAAGTAAGCTGGAACCGTGATAACCGCTTGGCTTACGGCTTCGCCAAGATAGGCTTCTGCGGTTTCTTTCATCTTTTGCAAGGTGATGGCAGAAATTTCCGCAGGTGAGAACACCTTGTCGCGGCCCTGCACATAGGCGTCGCCGCCCTTGCCTTTGACGATTTTATAGGGAACCATTTTCGCGTCTTTCTTCACGGCCGGATCGGTCATGGCGCGGCCAATAAGCCGCTTAACAGCAAAATAAGTGTGTTCTGGGTTGGTCACCGCTTGGCGGCGGGCAGGCTGTCCGACAAGGCGCTCGCCGCTTTCCGTGATAGCAATCACGGACGGGGTTGTGCGCTGTCCTTCAGCATTTTCAATTACGCGAGGTTTGTCGCCGTCCATAACAGCAACGCAGGAATTGGTCGTTCCAAGGTCAATACCGATAACTTTAGCCATAATAGCTCTCCATTAGCTTGGGCGCAGCGCGCCGATTGGGTTCATATATGGGCTTCTTGGCCCGTTGATTGGGATATGGGGCACGAAAACGCGTCTGCAAGGGGGAGAGCAGAGATTCATCTTGAAAATGTCACTTTTATTCCCGCCATATGAATAGATGCGACGAAACCACCCTTGAAGCGGCGCTGCACGGTTGTTAAACACGGCTAAACCCTATTGGAGCCTCACATGACTTTTTCTATCCGCCCATCCGCCATTATTACGGCAAGCCTGCTCGTTTCGGCCCTGACTTTGGGCGCTTGCACAGAGAAGGCGCCCGTAAGCCCGCCCGTAAAAATGCAGCCGCGCATCGTCACGGCTGACACCTTCACCTACGCTAATTACGAGCAAGTGCAGGTCACCCATGCGCATTTGGATTTAAACGTCAATTTTGACGATAAAGTTTTAGAGGGCACGGCCCTACTTGATATTAAGCGGTTTGATGCGGGCGTGAAATTCTTAGCGCTCGACAGCAAGGACTTAACCATCAGCGCCGTGCAGCTCGTTAATGCGGGCCGTGATAGAATTGACGCGGCCTATAGTCTTCTGGGTCAGCCAGACCCTGTAATGGGTACAAAGCTCAGCATTATGCTACGCCCCGACACCGAAAAAGTGCTCATCACCTACCGTACAAGCCCAAAAGCTGAGGGCCTGCAATGGCTCTCCCCGGAGCAAACTGCGGGCAAAAAACATCCCTATTTATTCTCCCAAGCCCAAGCGCTTAACGCGCGCACCATAGCGCCCCTGCAAGATACGCCCGCCGTACGCATGACTTACACTGCGCGCCTTACCGTGCCCGAAGGCCTGCTGCCGCTAATGAGCGCAGAGCAAGGCGACATGGAAGCAGATGGTAGCTATCACTTTAAAATGCCGCAGCCGATTCCATCATACCTTTTGGCCATCGCGGTGGGCGATATTAAATTTAAAGCCATTAACGACCATATTGGCGTCTACGCCGAGCAGTATATTTTAGACGCGGCGGCGTGGGAGTTTTCCGAAACCCCGCTCATGGAAGAGAGCAACGCCAAATTATACGGCCCGTATCGCTGGGGCCGCTATGACCTTATCGTCCTGCCGCCAAGCTTCCCCTTTGGCGGCATGGAAAATCCGCGCCTTTCTTTTATGACCCCGACCCTCATCGCCGGCGATAAAAGCCTGACCAATGTGGTCGCCCATGAGCTAGCCCATAGCTGGTCCGGCAATTTGGTGACCAATTCCAATTGGCGCGACGCATGGCTCAATGAGGGATTTACCTCTTATGTTGAAAACCGCGTCATGGAAGATATTTACGGCAAGGACCGCGCCGTAATGGAGCAAGCTCTCTCTCTCGCCGATCTTAAGCGCGACATAGAGAGCGCCGAGCGGCCAGAGCTAACCCAGCTTAAACTGCCCGCGGATTTGGCCCATCCCGATGACGCTTTTTCCAATGTCGCTTATGTTAAGGGGCAGTTCTTTTTGATGTTCCTCGAGCAGCGCTTTGGCCGTGATAATTTCGACGCTTTCCTTAAGGGCTATTTTGACCATTTTGCATTCCAGTCCATCACCACGGAAGATTTTGTTAAATATCTCCATGACGAGCTGCACGTTAAAAACCCAGACGCCCTGACTAAGGCCGAGCTTAAAGAATGGCTCTACGCGCCGGGGCTTCCAAGCACGGCGGCCAATCCGCAATCGGATGCCTTTGATATGGCAGAGGCGCGTATGGGGTATTGGCTAGACGGCAAGCAAGATATAAAAACCCTCAAAGGCGTATCGGGCAATTGGTCAACCCATGAATGGCTGCATTTTTTAAACGGCCTGCCCGAAAACCTATCGCAGGCGCAGTTTAAAGAATTAGACGCGACGATGAATTTATCCGGCACGCAAAACGCCGAAATCGCCTTTGCTTGGTATATGCAGGCCATCAAAGGCGGCTACGCGCCCGCCCTGCCCCATCTCGATAAATTCCTGATGAGCGTTGGCCGCGGTAAATTCATCTACCGCCTTTATGGCACGCTTAATGAGAACGGTCAGGGCGAATTTGCCCGCGAGGTTTTCGCCCGCGCCCGCCCCGGCTATCACCCTATAGCCCAGCGCCGCATTGATGAAATTTTAAAAGCGAAATAATGGAGAAGCCCAACCGCTCTTCTGACTACCCCTCTGGCTTTGCCCATTATCCGCTTTATTTTAGCCCTAACGAGCAAGCGGCGCTCATCGGCGCGGTGAAAGCGGCAACAAGAACCGCGCCGTTTTATCAGCCAACCATGCCGCGCACGGGAAAACCCCTCTCCGTGGTGATGAGTAATTTCGGCCCGCTCGGCTGGGTCACTGATAAGGAGGGCGGCTATCGGTACGAGCCCACCCATCCCAAAACTGGCGCGCCGTGGCCGCCGCTTCCTGATTTGCTGTCAAAGCTGTGGCAAGAGGTCAGCCATTACGACGCCGCGCCGCAGGCCTGCTTGATTAACTGGTATCGCGAAGGCAGTAAAATGGGCCTGCATATTGACCAAGACGAGCATGATATTCGCGCCCCCGTGGTCTCGGTCTCGCTTGGCGACCCGGCGGATTTTAAACTGGGCGGGCCAAAACGCGGCGGCAAAACCCACAGCCTTAAACTGATGTCCGGCGATGTGATTGTCCTGCGTGGCGATGCAAGGCTGTGCTATCATGGGGTCAGCAGAATTCACTACGGCCAAAGCGCGCTGGTGTCGCGCGGAGGCCGCGTCAATCTCACCCTGCGCCGAGTCACCGCGCCAGTGTAAATTAACCCCTATTTTATAGGGGGCGTTAACCTTTTGTTAGGGCGGCTTTTGCTAAGTGTTTAACATCTGTTAACCATAATGCTGGCGGCCTCATGTCTTCTCGTTTGACCTTTTTAGTTTCTACCGCAATTGTCGCCCTCGGCGTGTCGGCGGTGTCCTTTGCCCAAGGCGGCCCATTTGCTCGGCCTATTCCGCAAGATGTGCAAAAAGCGATGTCAGAACGCGGCTCTCGGAGTCTGCCCCAAAGCATTCCAATGAGCGGGCCTTTGGGCGGCAGCGCTTATATTGCTCCAACGCCTCAGCAACCGCAAAACACGGCCTCGCCTTATGCGTCGCCTGCGCCTCAGTCTCAGCCCGCTGCCATTCCAGCCGCCAGTGCTGCGCAAGGTCAATATTACCCGCCCGCTCAGCGCGCAGCAACTCATGCTCCGGCGCAAGCCCCCGCATTATCGCGCGCGCAAATCCAAGCGGCCTCTCCCGTCTATGGCGCCGCCCAGCGCCCTCAACAGCAAGCGCAAGGCCAAAGCTTTTTCCCGCCGCGCCGCGCGCCAAACCCTGCCGCCTATCATGACCCTAATTACGCGCCTAACAGCTATGACAATAGCAAGGCGGGTCGCGTGCCGGGCCAAGCGAGCGGGCAATATAGCGCGCCGCAGAAACCGCAATATGCGCAGCACAATTTAGACGGCAATCGCGCTGATAATTCTGGCCCCCCAAATTCTGGCCCAATGGGGAATCCCATGCCATGGCCACAGACGGGGCCACAGACGGGGCCACAGACGCAAAACCCTGGCCCCAATTCCGGCCCAATGGGCGGACCGAAGACACGGCAAAGCAAGCCAAGTTTTTGGCAGCGCCTTGGGTTTGGAAAACTAAAATTTGCCAATGATGGTTATGCCCGCATGGGCGACGCCGCCGTCATGTCTAATGACGAAACCCGTAATGAACTCGTCGCCGATATTATGGTGCGCTCTGAGGTTAGCGCCATCACCCAAGGCGGCACGGAATATGGCGTCAGCCTAAAACTGCGCGGACAGCGTGACCGTTTGCGCGAAGGCTTTGGCGGACAGGTCGGCGATTGCCCGCCTGGCTTTATCGACTGCGCCAGCGCTAACGGCAATACGGCGACCCAGTCATTTGCCAATAATGGCATTCGCAATATTAAGGGTCATACAAGCCAGCTTTACGCCGGCGGCGCGCCGCAAGCCCGTGAGCATAAAATCGCCCTTGAAGGCGCGCATTTGTTTTTGCGTAGCAGCTATGGTGACATCACATTGGGCCGCGATGACGGCTCCGCCGCGCTGTTTTCACTCTCCGCCCCCTCGACATTGCCGCTGGCGCGCAGCTCTAATGCGCGCGTAGATTATACGGGTCTTGATATGACCAAAACGCTTAATGACGCGTCAGGCTTTGCCGAGAAAATTACTTATACTAGCCCGCGCATGCTCGGTGATAAAATCGGCTTTGGCGTGCAGGTTGGGATGAGCTACGCGCCCAATACCGAAGCGTGCGGCGTTGATTATTGTGTGCGCGGCCATGACCGCTCTAACGTCCAAAGTCCGCTCACCCCGCAATTAACCGATGCCATAGAGCTTGGCCTGTCTATTGACCGCAAATTTGATAGCGGCCTGTCCCTAGAGCTAGCCGCCAATTACGCGACGGCCAGCGAGCAATCGGGCATAGTCGGTTTTGATGACCTCTCTAGTTACGGGCTAGGCTTTGCCGCCGGCTTTGGCGATTTCAAATTTGGCACGAATTATCTAAATTCCAATAATGGCATTGCCGGTGATGGCGGCTATAGCGCCGTTGACGCGGGGCTTACATGGAAACCAAATGATTTCGGCGTGACGCTGGGCTACGGACAATCCACCGATGATAATGTCGGCGCAAATGGCAGCGCGCTCACCCTCGGCGCAAGCTATGATTTGGGCGGCTACACACTTGGCACCGGCTTGCAGTATAGCGAGCGCGACGTGCAGGTTTTCAATAGCGGGACGAACGCGCTCGATACCCGCAATGAAGACGCTATCGGCATATTCCTAGAAGGCGGCTTTACTTTTTAGGTAAAGCTAACCCCCGCAATACCCGCCGCGCGCGCGCCGATAAGGGCGCGTGCATTACCGCCCCTAATGCCGCCAAGCGCGATGATTGGGTGGGCGTTATTATTTGCTAACGCGTTAAGTCCGCCGACCTCTAAAGCCTTACCCGCGCTGATGCTGGCACTTTCAAACACGCTCGATACAATCACCGCGTCTAGCGGGGCGGCGTTTGCGCGCGTCATCTGCGCGCCATCATGCACGGCCGCGCTAATCACCCAATCGGGGCAGCGGGCGCGCCAGAGGGTAGCGCCCTCAATATCAATGCTGGGAAAATGCACCCCGTCCGCGCCACAGGCTATCGCCAGATTAGCGTCTTTTCCGATGAGAAAAACCATATCCCTAGCAAAGCAGATTTGGCGTAATTTTCTCGCCGTGCGCTCTGCGTCACTATTACCAAAATGGCGATAGATAAGGCCGCTCTCTCGCGGCATGGCGCGCGCGGCGGCGCATATATCGGGAATGCGGGCAGGGTCGCTCATTAAGGTCAAAGCGGGGAGGCGGCATTGCACGCCGCGCGCCGCGCGAATCTCTTGGCCAATTTGAAATAATTCTTCCATGGCTTTGCCTAAACCCCGCGCTAGTGGATTGCAAATTATAGTCAGGCGCGATAGGGGAGGGCATGACCGATAATATTTCCGATATGCGCGCCTCCTGCCTAGCCGCGTTAAAAGCCGCAAGCCAAAATCCGCCCGCACTGATTGCTGTGTCCAAACAGCAAAGCGATGGGCGCGTCGCGGATATGCTGGCAACGGGGCAAATGATATTTGGCGAAAACCGCGTGCAAGAAGCGCAAACGCGGTGGGGGGAAACTTTCGCGGATAAGCGCAAAGGCCTCACCCTGCACCTGATTGGCCCTCTGCAAAGCAATAAGGCTTTGGACGCGGCAAAGCTGTTTGATGTGATACAGACCCTAGACCGCGAAAGCCTCGCCAAATCCCTCGCCAAGGCGGGCGATGCCCTCGGCCAATTACCGGAGCTTTTCGTGCAAGTGAACACCGGAGAAGAGCCGCAAAAATCCGGCGTCACCCCGCAAGCGCTTGAAGCCTTTTTGAAATTAGTGCGCGGGGATTACGGGCTTAATCCCGCGGGGCTAATGTGTATCCCGCCCGCAAATGAGGCCCCCTCGCCGCATTTCATCCTGCTGTCAAAACTGGCGCAGCGTAACGGCTTGTCAAAACTGTCCATGGGCATGAGCGCCGATTTTGAGGTCGCCGCCGCCCTCGGCGCCAGCCATGTTCGGGTCGGCAGCGCGATATTTGGCCCGCGCTAGCTGGGCGCGTATGTCTATAAATCCTCCCGGTTTTATCGCGGGCAATATCGCGGCCATAACGTCAGGACTTACGGCGATGCATCCCGCCGTAGGGCGGTCGTCATAATGAGCTATGTGCAAAAATATCGCGCTACCCAGACCGACTACTGGCGGGCTGTCATTATGGCCAAGCACAATCACCATATCGTAGACCCCGCTCTGCTTCCACAGGCGCTCGGCGCTAGCGGGATATGGTAAAGCTACGGGCATATTATAGGCGGCGTCATTGGGGGCGTCGCACCAGCCATCGTCTTTGCGCAGGGGATAAAACTGCAAATCACTGGGCGGGGTAGCCACGCGATCGGCGCGGTAAAAACCATAGCGAAATGCGTAGCGCCCAAGCGGGGTTTTATAATCCCCCTCAGCCCCCAGCGCGCCTTCTATATATCCGTCGCGGCCAATGCGGCACGGATAGGCGACGCCCCCGGCTATAAGTTCACATTTATGTGCGTTTACAATCAGTGTCATGCTATTAGTCTACACGAAGTGAGCAAAGCTAGGAGCTTTTATGTCGGTTAAAAAACGCATTCTCATCATTGATGATGACGATGATCTGCGCGCTACCCTAGCAGAGCAATTCGCGCTTTATGATGAATTTGAAGTGCATGACGAAGCGACGGCGGGCGGCGGCATTAGCACGGCTAAGGCGTTAAATTTTGACGTGATATTACTCGACCTTGACCTGCCCGACATGCTCGGAACCGAGGCGTGCCAGCTTATGCGTAAAGGCGGAGTGGCCGCGCCGATTGTCATGCTCACCGGTAATGACGGCGATATGAATGAGATTTTAGGGCTTAATAGCGGCGCGAATGATTTCGTCGCCAAGCCGTTTCGCTTCGCCGTATTGCTCGCCCGATTGCGGGCCCATTTGCGCAGCTTTGAGCAAAGCGAAGACGCGGTGTTTCAAGTCGGGCCGTACGAGTTTCGCCCGGCCCATAAAAAACTTGCCCCCAAAGAAGGCCGCGATATTCGCCTGACGGAAAAAGAAACCAATATTTTAAAATACCTCATGCGCGCCGGCGGCAAACCCGTCGCCCGCGAAGAATTACTAGAGGAAGTTTGGGGTTATAATAGCGGCGTCACCACCCATACGCTAGAAACCCATGTCTATCGTTTGCGCCAAAAAATAGAGCCGGAGCGGGGCACGGCCACTTTGCTTGTGACCGAACCGGGCGGCTATAGGCTCGCGCTTTAATGGGCCAAAACATTACCATAAGCCTTGTGGCGCTCGCGGTTTTTACGGCTGGGCTTTTAGGGGCTGAATTAAAGCAAAGTCGGCGGGCACAAATCATATTTAAGCCGCTTGCGGGCCTCGCCTTTATCGCGCTCGCGATATTTTGCGGCGCGCTGGAAAACGCTTACGGCCAGCTCATCCTTCTCGCCCTCGTTTTAAGTTTTATCGGGGATAACCTGCTGCTGCGCAAGGGCACAGGGCCGGCCTTTATCGGCGGATTATTCGCGTTTCTGCTCGCCCATATAGTTTACGCCATAGCATTTTTTAGGGGCGGCTCTTTGGCGTTTTACGCCCTGCTTGCCGCCCTCGCCATTCTCTCGGCGCTCGCCATGGGGCCGCTCTATAAAAGCCATGTGGACAAAGCCACCCTCGCGGCGACGCGGCTCTACGGCGCGATTATTACAATCATGGTGGCGCTGGCCATTCGCCTTGGCATGGACACGGGCATATGGATTATCGCCGTCGCCGCGATAATGTTCGCCGTGTCGGATGTCTTTGTTGGCCGTGACCGTTATATACAGCAAAGCCCGAAAAACTTCCTCGCCATCACCCCGCTTTATTTCGGCGCGCAGGCTGTATTTGCCCTGTCTATTTTATGGCCGCTTTAGAAATTTAAAACTCTAAAAGTTTAAAACCAGCGTAATCGGCGCATGGTCTGAGGGGCGCTCCCAAAAACGGCAATCGCGGTGAACCTCTAGGGCGGCGCGCCCGCCATCAAGGGCTTGCGTTTTTAAGGCTTGGCTGACCCATATATGATCAAGGCGGCGGCCCCGATCAGATTTATTAATGTCGCGGGAGCGGTAAGACCACCAACTAAACAGCTTTTCATCTTCGGGGATAAGCGCGCGGGCCACGTCAATGAAATCATGGGCGTTTTGCAAATCTTTTAAAATGCCAACCTCAAGCGGGGTGTGGCTGATAACTTTTAAAAGCTGCTTATGGGACCAAACATCATTTTCATGCGGCGCGATATTAAAATCTCCTACCAAAACTTGCTGGCTGTCGCCGACCTTGAAACGCTCGGTAAAATAACAGCGCATGGCCTCTAAAAATTCAAGCTTGTGTTTAAATTTTGGATTGGTTTCAATATTGGCTTCGTCGCCGCCGGCGGGAATATAGAAATTATGTAGCTCGAAATCATCACTGCCATTTGGGACAACGCGCACGCTGACATGGCGGGCTTCGCCGACGGGGCAAAAACTTGTCGGCAGGCGCTCTATTGGAATTTTGGAAACCGTAGCGCAGCCATGATAACCTTTTTGGCCGGAGACTTCTATATGCTCATATCCGGCGGCGCGAAAATCATCATAGGGGAATTGCTCCCCAAGGCATTTAATCTCTTGCAAACAGATAATATCGGGGGATTGCTCCGCGCCGAAACGGATAACTTGCGCAATGCGCAGGCGAACGGAATTGATATTCCACGTGGCTATTTTGATTTGGGTCATGCCCTGTTCTAGAGCGAGGAGAGGCGGGCCGCAAGATAAAGCGGCCCGCTAATTGGTTTAATCGCGCGCTTTAATCGCCCCTAATCGCGGCGACGTTTCGCGCCGCGGTCAAGCACAAATAATTGCGGGTCGAGGCTCTCATTATACACGAGGCCCGACAGGGTGATGCGCGTGCTTGTGCCAAATTCATCAAGCACAATCCATTCCTTTAGCGCGTAATTTCCCGCGTCAAAAATCAGGGTCATTTCTCCCGCCGCCTTGCCGCTGCCGTCGCGCACGGTGACCTGCGTTTCGCCGGGGCGCTTAATCAGGCTTAGCACTTGGGTATCGCGTGATAGCTTAACTTGATTTTTCAAGAAGAAATCCAGCGGCGTCGATTTAAGCGGAATACGGTCGGACGTGCCGAGCGCCTTATCGCTTTGCATAATCGTTTTGCCGTCAGAGACAATCAGCATCGGATTTGGCGCGTCATATTCAAAGCGGATTTTGCCCGGGCGGCTGAGATAAATATTGCCCTGCGCCGTGCGGCCATCGCCGGCGGTTTGCACGAAACGTCCGCGCAATGTGCCGGTATTATTAAGCGCCATGTCGAGCATATCCAAATCGGCGGCCACCGTATCGGGGTGGCTAAAGCCCTGTACGGACTGGGCCGGCGTAGCGGCTTGAAAATTTTGCGCAAGCGCGACCCCGCCCATTAACAGGGCACTGGCGGCGATTGTCGTTACAAATATGCGTTTCATAATATTATCCTTATGCTGTCTTATACTCTGCTCGCCATGAACAGACCATGAGTGATTGCATAGTCAATGTGAATAAATTCGGAGCCGTCTATTTATGCGCCGTTCAGCTTGATTAATTTCTCTGGTAAATATGACCTAAGACTTGTAGCACCATGTTTTACTTAATTGAAAGCTTTGCCATGCGCCCTAATGACCGTTCCCTTGATAGCCTGCGTCCCGTCTCTATGGAGGTCGGGGTTTCCGAATATGCTGAAGGCTCTTGCCTGATTAAAATGGGCGGAACCCATGTGCTGTGCACGGCCAGCGTTGACGAGAATGTGCCGCGCTGGATGAAAGGCAAAGGCAAGGGCTGGGTTACGGCGGAATATGGCATGTTGCCGCGCGCCACCCATTCGCGTAATCGCCGCGAAGCCGCCGCTGGAAAACAAGGCGGGCGCACGGTAGAAATTCAACGCCTGATTGGCCGCTCCCTGCGCGCCGCCATTGATATGCGCAAATTAGGCGAGCGCCAAATCATCCTCGATTGTGACGTATTGCAAGCGGATGGGGGCACGCGCACCGCGTCCATTACCGGCGCATATGTCGCCATGGTGCAGGCCTGTAACTATTTGCTCGAAGAGGGCAAAATCGAAGAGACCCCCATTACCGAGCGCATGGCCGCCGTCTCCGCCGGCATTGTTGACGGCACGTGCCGTCTCGATTTGGAATATGTCGAAGATAGCGCCGCCCAAGCCGACGCCAATTTCGTCTTTACCGCAAAGGGCGGCATTATCGAAGTGCAGGCCAGCGCCGAAGACACGCCCTTTACCGCCCTAGAGATGGCAGAGCTTGTCCGTCTTGCCGATTTAGGCGTTAAACAGCTTTGCGATATGCAAGACGCCGCGCTTAAGGGCTAAGGCACAAACCCCGCTCTACAGCGCTCATGGCGCAAGACTTGCATCGCCTGCAGGGCTTGCGATTGTCGCAAGGCCAATGGCGGAGTTTCAGGTGCGGGTTTTATTCAAATTTATGCTTACGCTAATGCTGTGCTTTGGCGCGGCCTTCGCTGCGAGCAACAACGCCTATGCCCAGTTTAACGCGCCAGCTGAAACCTTATTTCTTGAAGCCAAAGCCTTTCATGACGGCGACGGGGTCGAGCAAGATCTTATCAAGGCCCGCGCCCTATATGAGCAATCGGCAGCGCTTGGCCATAACTTTGCCCGTATCAATTTGGGATATATGCACTTTCTTGGTGAGGGCGCGCCGCAAGATTACGAAAAATCTTTAGGGTGGTATTATCTGGCGGCGCGCGACGGCAATTCTGATGCCCGCAAAATGATGGCGGTTTTCTATGAAAAAGGCCTCGGCGTAGAGCGTGACACTTTTAAAGCGCAGTCCTGGCGCAAAGCCCCTCATATCAAGCCGGCCGCCGAGGCTTCTCCCGCGGCGAAGACAGCGCAGCCAAAAGCTGTGGCGTCCATCGCAGACATCAAGCCGCCGGTAAAAGCCGCGCTCATCGAAGTCAAAGCTATTCCAAAAGCCATTATTCCAAAGAGCGGAATTCCAAAGAGCAAGGGCGCAATTTACCAAGATGCCCTGCCCGTCTTAACCCCCGCTATCGCAGCGCCTAGCGCGCAAGTGCAGATAAAAAGTGTAGAGCATAAGCCCGCGCCGGAAAGCCAAAACGCTTTGCCTCCTGCTAGCGCGCCGCAAGACATAATTGCCACGCGCCCTAGCGGCATTTTATCCGGTAAAAGCCTCGGCCTCATAATTTTTTTACTCAGCGCGGGGCTATGCGGCGCATTATGGCTTTTCACCAGCAGGCGCGCAAAACGCCATCGCCATGATAGAAAGACTTTCGCCCTAGCATTTCACGAAAAACATAAAACCGCCCTACGCTCTACCTATAAGGGCCTCTCGGAGCGGCAAAAGCAAAGCCACGCCATTGATGATACGTGGCCCGTTTCCCTCTGCGTCATGGTTTTGCGCTTTGCGCAGGAGCATAACCAGACGGGCTATGGTTATGATAGCGTGCTTAAGACCTTATCGCGCGCGGCTCGCAGCGACCCGCTCAAGGCCCGCCGCGAAGCCTACCGTCTATATCCGCGTATTTCCAAGCTTATCGCTTTAGACGCAGGGCCAATAAAACCCTTGGATAAATCCATCAAGACGCCGCAACTTTCAGCGGCGCAATAGGGCAAAACACGGTTAACCTAAATTAACAAGCCTGTCCTATTTGTCACGCTTTGCCTTATTTGCGCCACAATTGCGCCCAGATAAGGCCGCTCTTACCTATCATATTAAAGATGTTGATCAGGGCGATAACGAGATTTCGCGGTTTTCTTACAGCCCCCCCAGCCCCCGCGGGTTTCCCGTCTTGGTCAACATCCATTCCTAACGGCCCGCTCCCTCGGGCCTAACTTGTCTAGTGACAAGACGCGCGTCTCGGCTCCCAGCGAGGCGCGTTTTGTATGGGGTCCGCGAAGCGCCTTGTATGGGGTGGCTTTATTAGGAGAGGGTTGCGGCGGCGAGAACCGGACCATTGCCCGCGGACTGCACAATCACCGCATAGGCATGGTTTTCCATATCCAGATTTACGGCTAGGGTAAGCCCGCCATGATTATAGCCGCCAAGCCTAGTAATATCCGTTACCACATTGGTAAGGGGCAGGGTTTTGCCGCTATTTTCTCCGGCCATCACAACGACATTTTGCGTGCCGGCAGTGTAGCGCACCAGATAAACGCTGGCATTAAGCGGGCTTTGCTGGGTTCCGCTTATGGAAACAACGCCATTTTCAAAGCCTATTGTAAGGCCTGTAGGCAAAATTTTATTCTCAATTTCAAGCCGGTTAAAGCGCGTTTTATCGAGCGCCCCATTGACCACCATTTGCGGGGTGTAAACGCGGCCATGGCCAATGGCGGCGGCGTAATCGCGCTGACGGGCAGAATATCGCGGATCGGCGAATGTGTCGATCCAGCCTAAATAATCCCAATACTCAACGCTATAGGTTAGGCCCAATATGCCCGCATCATCGGCCCAATCTGTCAAAAGCGCATTCGACGCCGGGCTAGACGAGCAGCCTTGGGAGGTAAACAGCTCAACCAATTGCTCCGCCGCGCGCGCGCTGGCAAAGGCGCTGGGCGTCAGCGCAAGGCTCGCGAGCAAAATGGCGCATGTGGCAAAGGCTTTCATAGGCTCTGTTTAAGGCGCGCGCGCCGCAATAGCAATTCACCGCCCCATCACATATTCGTCATAAGCGATGCTTCTAGAAACATTGGCGGGAACCATTTTCTCATTTACCGCGCCGATTATCCATCCTAACCTTAGCCATGCCTGATTTGCGTCCCGTTTTTTTTGTTATTGGCCTTATGCTCGCGGCGCTTGGCGCTTTGATGATGGTTCCGGTCGGGGTTGATATTGCCTATGGCGATAATAGCTGGCCCGCCTTTGTTATTTCCGGAATTTTGACCCTGCTCATTGGCGGGGTTATGGCCTTTGCCGCGCGCAGTCCCGGCCTTAATTTGCGGGCGCGCGGAGCCTTTGTCCTGACGACATTTTCATGGGTGGCGCTGGCGATATTTTCCGCCATTCCGCTCTACCTCGCCCCCATTGGGGTGAGCGGCGTTGACGCCCTATTTGAATCCGTATCGGGTATTACCACCACCGGCTCCACCGTGTTTAGCGGGCTTGATGATATGCCTAAGGGCGTTCTGATTTGGCGCGCCATATTGCAGTGGATTGGCGGCATCGGGATTATTGTCACCGCCATGGCCATATTGCCCATGCTCAAGGTTGGCGGCATGCAGCTGTTTCGTCTTGAAAGCTCGGATATGAGCGAGAAGGTTTTGCCAAAAGCCGCCAGTATCGCCGCCGCCATTGGCCTGATTTATCTGGCGCTGACCCTCCTGTGCGCGGTGGGATATGCGTGGGTTGGCATGAGCGGGTTTGACGCCGTAGCCCACGCCATGACCACGATTGCCACGGGGGGCTATAGCACGTCCGATGCCTCGCTTGGCGGGTTTATGGATAATGGCGCCGACCTTGTTTGCATCGCCTTCATGATGGCCGGAGCCATGCCGTTTGGGGTTTACCTGCTCGCCGCGCGTGGCAGTTTTAAGCCCGCCCTGCGCGACAGCCAAGTGCGCGCCTTTCTTGTCACCATGACGGTTTTAATCACGGTCATCACAATATTTTTATGGCTCAGCACGGATTATGGCCGCTTTGAAGGCCTGCGCCTTGCCGCGTTTAACACCATTTCCATCGTCACCGGAACCGGCTTTGCCACAGCCGATTATAATAGCTGGGGCCCGTTTGCGGTGGGGGCCTTTTTCGCCTTTATGTTCATTGGCGGCTGTGCGGGATCGACCGCTTGCTCGATTAAAATCTTTCGCTATCAAGTCGCTTTTGAAGCCCTGCGCGCCTATTTATTTAAAATGCCGCGCCCCAACGCCGTTGCCCCCATGCGCTATAATGGCAAGCCTCTACCGGAATCCGTTGTCTATTCAGTGATGGGGTTTTTGTTTTTATTCATTGCTTGTTTCGCCGTCGGAGCCGTGGCCCTGTCCATGACCGGCCTTGACCCGATTACCGCATGGTCAGCATCGGCTACGGCCATAGCCAATGTCGGGCCGGGGCTTGGGGATATTATCGGGCCTTCGGGTAATTTTGAAAGCCTGCCAAGCACGGCCAAATGGATATTGATGTTTAGCATGCTTTTAGGGCGGCTAGAAATCGTTACCGCGCTCGTCCTGCTCTCACCGAGTTTTTGGCGAACTTAAAAGTCTTCCGGCTTAAACACATATTCGCTAGCGCAAAAATCGCATTTCGCGTCAATTTTGCCATCTTCAAACATGCTATCGCGCTCGCTTTGCGGGAAGCTATTAAGCGTGGTCAAAAGCCGCTCGCGCGAACAATTGCAATGGGCCTGCACGCTTTCATATTCCGACAGGCGCACGCCGTCTTCGTGGAATAGGCGGTAAAGCAGGTCTGGAGAGCTGAGTTGCGGATCTAAAATCTCCGCCTCTGATAATGTCGCAAACAGGGCCCGGCTCGTCTCCCACGACTCTTTCGTATCGCCGCGCGCTTTATCTCCGGCGATTTGCTGTATCATCACCCCGCCGCCGCGCCACTCGGGCGCGCTTCCGGGGGTTTGGATTTGCCCGACCGCGAGCTTAATACGGGTCGGCACTTGCTCTGACTGGGCGAAATAATGCTCGGCGCAATCGCCTAGGGTTTCGCCTTCAATCGCGGCCAGCCCTTGGTAATTATCCATGTTCGCGCCTTGGTCTATGGTCATGGCGAAGGTTCCGCCGCCCAGCAATGTCTGCGCCCCCGGATGGGGGTTTTCCGCGAGAATACGCTCCAAAGACGCCTCGTCATAACGCGCATAGGCGCGCACATTTCCGCCCGTAGAGCAATCGGCGACAATCATCGACACCGCGCCCTCATTGGTGCCGTGGGCTTGCACTAAAAGCCGACCGTCAAATTTAAGCGCCCGCGCCATTAACGCGCCGACCAGTATCGCTTCGCCGAGTAGCGCCGCGACGACGGGCGGGTAATCATGACCACGCAGGGCCGTGTCCATGGCTTCGCCCATGCGCAAAATACGGCCCCGTATCGGACGGCCTTCAATTTGAAAAGCCGCAACGGCGTTTTCGCCTGCATTAATTTTTTCAGCCATAACTCACTATCCTAAGCGTTAAAGCACCATGTAATAATGGCCTTTTGCGCGTGAAGGCGGTTTTCCGCCTCGTCAAACACCACGGATTGCGGCCCGTCAATCACGCTGGCGGCAACCTCTTCGCCGCGATGGGCGGGGAGGCAATGCAAAAATAATGCGTCCTTATCGGCCGCGCCCATCAGCGCATCCGTCACCTCATAGGGGGCCAAATCCTTAAGGCGCACATCCGCGTCTTCATCGCCCATGGACACAAATGTATCGGCGATAACCACGTCAGCGTTTTGCGCCGCCGTCTTGGCGCTATCCGTAGTGATGATTTTCGCTCCGGCGGCGCGGGCGCGCGACAGCTCTTGGCCACTAACATTATATCCGCTTGGGGTGGCGATGGACAGCTCGAAGCCAAATTTAGCCGCCGCATGGGCAAAGCTAACCGCGACATTATTGCCGTCCCCAACCCAGGCCAGCTTTAGCCCTTTAAGGGTGCGGCCTTGCTCCTCTAGGGTTTGCAAATCGGCCATGATTTGGCACGGATGGTTTAAATCGGTCAGCCCGTTAATCACCGGAACGTCGCTATTGGCCGCCAGCGCCATAATCGTGTCATGGCTATTGGCGCGTAGCATTATGCCGTCAACAAAGCGCGACAAAACCTTGGCCGTATCCTCAACCGTCTCCCCGCGTCCAAGCTGCATATCATTACTGGTTGCGGTGATGGAGCTGCCGCCCAGTTGGCGCATGGCCACGTCGAAAGAAAACCGCGTGCGGGTGGAGCTTTTTTCAAATATCAAGGCCAGAGTTTTTCCCTCGCACGGGGCGTCGCTATCCGCCGCGCCTTTGCTCAGGCCCTTGCGCGCCGCCTTGCGGGCATGGGCCTCGTCTAAAATAGCGCGCAATTCGCTCGCGGGAATATCGGCGAGCTGTATAAAATGTTTGGTCATGGTAATCTCTTGGGAGGTTAAGCTTTAAGGCGCCAGCCGGATTTTAAAATCCTTAGGCAGATAATGAACAATATAAGATTGATAACGCCAATCATAATCGCGCCGGTCATAAGATCGCCGTCATGGGCGCCAGTAAATCCGTAACGAAAGCCGTCGATTAAATAAAACATCGGATTGGCCAAAGAGATGGACTTAAATAGCGGCGGCAAAATATCGATGTGATAGAATGTTCCGGACAGAAAACTGAGCGGCATAATAATGAAATTATTGACGACGGATAATTGGTCGAATTTCTCCGCCCACAGGCCTGAGATAACCCCAATCATGCCCATTAAAAACGACGCGGAAATCCCGTAATAGAGTATCGCCCAAATATGGGTGAGCGGCAGGGGCGCGACGCCTGATAAATTGAGTAGCGGAATTAAAAGCGCAAGCCCAATCCCCGTCGACAGCGCCACACATATACCCCGCGTCGCCGCGCCGCCAATATAGCCTAGGGCAATTTCAGTCGATGACATGGGCGGGGTCAGCACGTCATTAATGGAGCCCATCAATTTTCCGGTCATGATCGAGCTAGACGAATTGGCGGCGCTATTGTTTAAAATGCCCAGCATAATCAAGCCCGGCGCGAGGAAGGAAACAAAGTTTTCCGTATTCCCGCCGGCCCCTGCGCGCCGCTCTGAAAAGGCGAGCACAAAGACAATCATATAAAGCAGGTTAGAAATCATCGGCGCCAGCAAGGTCTGCGGCAGGATTTTCATAAACCGGTGGACTTCTTTTTTATAAAGCGTCCAAAGCCCCATCCAGTTCACCGGGCCAAACTCACGCATATGCGGCGCGCTCGCGCTCTCAAATAAGGATTTTGGTGTCGTCATAATCGCGGGCCATTAACAATCTGCAAAGGCCGTGAATACCATATCAAAACCAAAAGGGGAAGCCATTGCGCCGCGCCAATATTAGCGCTCAATTTCCACCACATGCGGATAGGGAATGGAAATGCCGCCCGCGTCAAACGCCTCTTTAACCGATTTAATTAAATCAAACCGCGTGTCCCAATAGTCGGCGGATTTACACCAGACGCGCATTTGAATATCGACGGAGCTATCATTAAGGCACGACACTTTTGCCCATGGCGGACTGTCCTTCAGCACGTCGGGATTAGCCACGGCCACATCTTTGATAATGCCAATCGCTTTGTCGATATCGTCCCCGTAATCAATGCCAAAATCCACGTCAATGCGGCGCTTGCCGAGCGAGCTGAGATTTTTAATCGTGCTGCCGCGCACTTCCCCGTTGGAAATAATCACCTGAACATTATCGACCGTGCGCAGTGTGGTGGTGAAAATATTGACGTCTTCAACCGTGCCCTCTTGCCCTGCCACTTCAACATAATCGCCAATTTTATACGGACGTAAAAGTATCAGCAAAAAGCCCGCCGCAACATTGCTCATAGAGCCTTGCAAGGCCAGGCCGATAGCCAAAGTCATGGCCGCGAAAACACCCATAATAGCGGCAACATTAACGCCTAAAATAGACACGGCTATGAGCAGCGCCGTGATGAATATAGCGTAGCGCACAATAGTCGCGGCAAGCTTACCAATCGTCGTATCAATGCGCGGATTGTTTTGCGCTTGGCCTTGAACAAGATTAAAGGCACGGCGGGCAATATGACTACCCACCCATAATATCACACCCGCAATGATGATCTTAGGCACGTAAACCACGGCCTTTTCCAGCAGGCTTTGGCCCAATTGCGCCATGCCCTCCGCAGAGAAATCTAAATTAAAGCCTGAGCTGGCCGCCGCTTCAGTCGGTGTTTGCGTGTCTTGCGCCATCTTATTTCGCCTTCATTGGGATAATCATGCAGTGTTCATATGGAATATCGATGCCCGCCTTATCCAGCGCGGATTTCACCCGCTGGGACATGTCCATTTTAATTTGCTTATAGTCGCTCGCCGCGCACCAGACGCGTAATTGCACATTCACGGCGCTGTCCCCAAGGCTGGTGATTTTTGCCCAAGGCTCTGGGCTGGCTTTAATGCGCTTATCCCCGTCCGCAGCAGACTTTACCGCCGCTATCGCCGCATCAAGATTAGCCTCATAGCCGACTCCGAAATCCATGTCGAGCCGGCGCTCCCCAAAGCCGTGATAGTTTTTAATCACCCCGCCAAAGGCCGTGCCATTGCCAATAACGAGTTCAACATTATCTACAGTGATGAGCGTGGTGGTAAAAATATCAAGCTGTTTAACCACGCCGTATTCACCGCCAATCTCCACCTCATCGCCCACCTTATAGGGGCGGAAGAACGCCAGCATCACGCCGGAGGCCAAATCCCCGAGGCTTTCTTGCAAAGCAAAACCAAGCGCCACCATCAGCGCGCCGACAATCGTCGCGATAAAGCCAAGCGGCACATTCATCGCGCTTAAGGCCGCTATGGATACCGCCGCAAGGCCCGCAAATAAAACCAAGGACCCAAGAAAGCGCGCTAAGGTCAGGTCAATTGTCGGAACCCTCTGCGCCCCTTTAATCGTCGCGCCGGAAAGGCGGCGCACAATGGCGCGGCCAATATAAAATATGACAATCGCCAACAGTAGCTTAGGCACAAAGCCTTGGCCCCACTCAATTAGCTGCGGCAGCTTCTTTTCCACCAATGCATTAAAATCCATAACGTCTCCCTATTCGCCCAATATGCACTACGTGGCCCAATATGCAAAGCGCAATTAAACATAGGCGCAGACGATAGATTTGTGTATAGCGGCGAGAGACATAACTGCGCCTCCCGCGCGCGCGAAACCGTTTAAAGGCCCGACATGAAATTCTCCCTCTCTTGGCTCAAAGAGCATTTGGACACTACCGCCGATATTGACGCCATCGCCACAGCCATGACCCTTGCCGGTCTTGAGGTCGAAGAGATTGAAAACCCCGCCATTGCGCTTGCTGCCTTTAGCGTGGCCAAGGTTAAAACCGCCATTAAACATCCTGACGCGGATAAATTAAAAGTCTGCACCGTCGACACGCGCGACGGCGAAATGATTATTGTGTGCGGCGCGCCTAATGCGCGCGCCGGCATGACCGTAGCCTACGCCCCGATGGGAGCCTATATTCCGGGCGCGGATTTCAGCCTTGATAAAAAGCCGCGTAAAATTCGCGGGGTAGAATCCTCTGGCATGATGTGTAGCGCGAGCGAGCTTGGCATGGGCGATGAGTCAGACGGCATTATGGATTTGGATGATAGCCTTGAAATGGGCACGCCTATTGCTGACGCCCTTGGCCTTAATGATGCGGTGATTGATTTTGAAGTCACCCCCAATCGCCCGGACTGGCTCGGCGTTGATAATATTGCCCGCGACCTTGCGGCCACCGGAATTGGCGCGCTTATCACGCCAGACGTAAAACCGATTAAAGGCGGCTTCCCTTGCCCGGTTAAAGTTGAAATTGACGCGGCCAGCGCCTGCCCCGCCTTTGCCGGCCGCGTGGTGCGCGGCGTTAAGAACGGCCCGTCCCCGCAATGGCTACAGGTCAAATTAAAAGCCATTGGCCTGCGCCCGATTAGCGCGCTTGTCGATGTCACCAATTATCTTACCTATGACCGCGCCCGCCCGCTCCACGTTTATGACATGGCCAAATTAAACGGGCCCATTCGCGCCCGCTTTGGCAAAGACGAAGACTTCACCGCGCTCGATGATAAGACCTACCGCGCCGGCGAGGCCGATTGCGTAATCGCCGATGATAATGGCGTGCTTGGGCTTGGCGGCATTATGGGCGGAACGTCTACGGGCTGCACCGAGCA
>JAZGFA010000041.1:0-10438 GCA_036478975.1 Robiginitomaculum sp.
AAATTGCTCGAATCCGAAATGGCGAAGGGGGCTTTCCCGCATTTGCTGCATTGCTATACGGGCGGGCCAGACCTGGCGGCGCGTAGCCTTGCCCTTGGCGGCTATATTGCGTTTTCTGGCATTTTAACATTTAAAAACGCCCATGATATCAGGGAGATAGCCAAGAGCGTTCCGGATGACCGCATTTTGATAGAGACCGACTGCCCATATCTTGCGCCCATGCCGCACCGGGGCCGGCGCTGTGAACCGTCCATGGTTGTGCATACGGGGGAGGTCCTCGCGGGAATTAAGGGCTGGAGCCTTGAGCAAACGGCGGCGGCCACGAGCGACGCTTTCTACGCGCTATTTACCAAGGCCAGAAAATGAAAAAACACCTCAAACTCACCATACTCGGCAGCGGGTCATCCGGCGGCGTGCCGCGCGCCAATGGGGATTGGGGCGTGTGTGATCCCGGCGAGCCTAAAAACCGCCGCACGCGCTGTTCTCTGCTCGTGCAATACTGGCAGACACCTGAAGGGGAGGGCACAGACCCCGAAAAAGAGCCGCCAAAATCAGAGCAAACTATCGTTTTAATCGACACGTCACCGGATTTAAGAGAGCAGCTTATCGCCGCGAAAATTCGCCGCCTAGACGCGGTGATTTACACCCATGACCACGCCGATCAGACCCATGGCATCGACGATTTACGCGCCATTAGCTACACAATGCGCGCCCGTATTCCTGTGCATATGGACGCTCTAACCCACACCGAAATGGACCGAAAATTTGGCTATTGTTTTGAAATCCCAGAGGGGCGCGCCCATCCTGCCATATTAGAGCATATGCCGCGTCTCATTGCCGGCCAAGCCGTGACCATAGACGGGCCGGGCGGCGCGCTCGATTTTCTGCCGGTTGAGCTATCCCACGGCAATGCGCCGTCGCTGGGTTTTCGTTTCGGGCCAGCCGCTTACGCGCCGGACGTTCACGAAATCTCGCAAGGCTCTCTGGAGGCGCTAAGCGGCGTAGAGCTGTTCATCATCGACGCGCTACGCTACCACGCCCATCCAACCCACGCCCACGCCGACAGAGCACTCACATGGATAGCCCAAACCGCGGCCCGCAAAGCCGTGCTGACAAACCTACACATAGACATGGACTACGCCACACTTGGCGCCGAACTGCTCGGCCCGCACGAAGCCGCATATGACGGAATGGTGCTGCGATTGACGTTTTGAAGGACGGCAGTTACATTGCATGACTAAGATATGTCGCTGTAATATAAAGATAAATGCAATAAGGTTATATTATAAATTTCTCATAATAATGATTATGCGACAGCCAAGTGATTTCAGATGTGTTGCATTGAAGGCCTTTCGCCTTCGTACTTATTGCCATATTTCGAAAACTAATAGATAATGGATATATGCCTGTTGTTGATATAAACTTATACGGGTATTCTGAACAAAACAAGCCAACGCCTTAGGGGTAATATGCCGGATCAAAACTTAAATGAAATTATGCAGGCTCAACGCGCTGCATTTAATGCTAAGCCAAATTCAACATGGGCGGAGCGTAAAGCTAATTTGCTTAAACTTGGCAAGGCCATTAATGATAATGAGCTCGCCTTTCAGCAGGCCATCTCTGAAGATTTTGGCAATCGCGCTTTTACGGAAACCACCATAGCCGAAGTTTCGGTTATTCACGGGGGGATTAAGCACGCCCTCAAGCACACCCCAAAATGGATGCGGACACGAAAAGCGCCAACGGCAATGCAGTTCAAACCTGCGACCAATAAAATCATCCCGCAGCCCTTGGGCGTCATCGGCATTATCAGCCCGTGGAATTACCCGCTGCAGCTCGCGGTCATGCCGCTGATTGGCGCGCTGGGCGCTGGCAATCGCGTTATGCTTAAGCCGAGTGAATACACGCCGCGATTTTCTGATCTTTTAAAATCAGTGCTTGGGGAAATCTTCTCGGGCGATGAAATTTATGTTGCCGTGGGCGGCGTTGAGGTGGCGCAAGAGTTCTCCACCCTGCCCTTCGACCATTTGCTCTTTACCGGCTCAACCAATGTTGGCCGCATTGTTGCGGGCGCGGCGGCGAAGAATTTAACACCGGTAACCCTAGAGCTTGGCGGAAAATCGCCGGTTATTATTGATGAAAACGCCGATATGGCTGTGACCGTGGCCCGCATTACAAGTGGCAAGCTTATCAATGCCGGCCAGACCTGCGTCGCGCCGGATTACTTACTGATGCCAGAGAGCAAAATTAATGTATTTGCCGACGCGCTGATTAAAAAGGCCGAAGTGTATTACCCGACATTTGCCGGCAATAAAGACTACACATCCATCATCGCGGACAGCCATTATGCCCGCCTGCAAGCGCTTTTGGAAGATGCCGAAAACAAAGGCGCGACCCTGCGCACGGCCGGCAATGACGACACGCAAGTCATGGCACAAGAGCGGCGTATTCCGCTCACCGTCGTGACTAATACCACGCCTGATATGCGGATTATGCAAGAGGAAATCTTTGGCCCGCTCTTGCCAATCGTGGCGAGTGAAACCCTTGGCGACAGTATGCAATATGTGCAAGACCGAGAGCGTCCCTTGGCGCTATATTGGTTCGGCGAGGACAAGGCCAAACGCGACCATGTTCTAAACAACAGCATGTCAGGCGGCGTATGCATCAATGAAACCGCATGGCATGTTGTCCAAGAGGACATTCCATTTGGCGGCGTCGGCCCGTCCGGCATGGGAGGCTATCACGGCGAGCATGGCTTTAAAACCTTCTCCCATATGAAGGGCGTATTTTTCCAAAGCAAATTTAGCGGTGGCAAAATGCTCTATCCGCCTTATACGGAAAAGACCCAAAAAATCCTCGGCCTGATGAAAAAATTTATGTAGTGCGTTAGCGTAATCCCTACCCTTCCCCCAATAAAAACAAGCCCTTACGCAATTTTATCCACGGCCCGTATTCCTAGCGTAAACTGGACATGTGAAACATGCCCGCGCCATATCAAAGATACTCCCTACTGGCGGCCTACGGCGTAGCCTTGGGCGGCTTTCGGATTATATTGGCGCGCATATTTTGGATGGGCGGGCATGTCTGAAAACGGCGCGGGTGATGCGGAAAATTGCGCGACTGATAATTCAGATTGAGCAGGAAAATGGGCGGGTAACGCTTAAGGCGAATATGCTCAAATCGTCGGGATGGCGGGCGCGGGTTTTGCGGGACTTGGGCGGGGTTGGGGCTTTAAGCCGTTGGGAGGCTTCGCTTAAGCGGAGTAAGGAACGGCGCAATATTAGGCCCGCCCCTCCGACTTGGTTTGAAGAACGGCGGCGTGCGGAGCGTAATGCGGAACGGCGCAGGATAGCGAGTTTTGCGCCGAGTCATCCTTTGATTTTTAAAGATAAAATACGCATGGATTTTGAGGGGCAGTTTCGGCTTGCGCCGCTTCCTCGCCGCAAATGGGCGCGGGAGCAGAGCCGCGCCCGGCGTGAAATTGGCGCGCTGAAATTATGGGGCCGCGACACGTCAGATATGCATCGACGACGACGCCCAGAAAAATTGAATCCGATAGCGCTATTGCCGCGAGAATTACGCGGTTATGGCGCGCCCCTTGGCGGGCCGGCGCCTTCCTCTCTGCTCATACCTGCCTTATATTTGCAAACAAATACTGGAACAGGGATGAGCGGAAATAGGCTAATGTCCCCCGCGTTTTCAAACGCGCAAAGCTTGATACGCGCTGGCCCCACTGCGGCTTAGCCATAACGGTTTTTCACTGCCCCCTATGACCCAATAGCCAAATCACCCTGCGTGCGAAATTGTCCTTCGCGCGAGCATTATTGCGTGCATAAACCCCGCGTGAACGAGATTTTGCGGGCGCAGTTCGGTTAACATATGCAAAACCTTTGGCGGTTAGGATTAGCGTAATATTAATCTTGGAGACCACATGTCCATTACCCGTTTTACTGCCTTCGCCCTTACCACCACCGCCCTGCTCGCGGCGGCGCTTAGCGCCCCGACTATCGCCTCTGCCTTTGGCGTGGGCGTGCAGCCCTCCACGGTGGAAATGACCATTAAACCCGGCGATCGCCAGCGCCAAGTCATCACCATTGGCAATGTGCATAAAACCAAGACGATTTCCATGACCATGGCTTTGGCCGATTGGTCCCTCGATGGTAATGGCAAATTAGTGCTAAATCCTCCGGGCGAGACAACACGCTCCGCCGCGGAATGGGTGCGCTTTAGCCCGGCTTCCGTGACCCTAAAGCCAGAGACTTCCAAGGACGTTGTCGTTGAGATTTCTACGCCCTATAAAATCGAAGATAAGGGCGATCACCGTTTTGCCCTGCTCGCGACCACGCTTTTGCCAGAGCTTGATGAGCGCGGCGACGTGTCCGGCGTATGGAACCGTTATCAGCTTGCATCGCTGTTTTATCTGACCCTAACCCCGTCCGTAAGCGAGCCAATCGTTCAGTCCGTTGCCTATAATAATGGAGAGGCCCCTTCCCTCACCCTGACGATTGCCAATGAAGGCGACGCCCATGCGCGGCTTCAAGGCATGGCGACAATTAAAGACGAGGCCGGCGAAGTGGTGTCTGAAACCCCGCTCTCTACCGTGGTGCTTGACCGCCATAAGCGCAAATATGAAGTCAGCATTGTTGAGCCGGAAAATCTCTCTTCCGGTAAATACACCGTTGATTTTGAATTGATGAACACTTTCGCGCCGCAAAATAAATTTCGCAGCACCGATGTCGGTGTCACGTCTATTAGCTTCGTAAATCCGTAATATGACGCGCCGCACACCCTATATGCGGCGTTTATCCGTGGCCCTTTTTGCGGCCACGGCGCTGTCTCCGAACGCTTTTGCCAGTTTTTTAGATGATGATTTTTGGTGTCGCACCTATGGCTGCGCCGTGGTTTACGATACGCAAAATTACGACATTTACGACAATTACCAATTCGCATCTGGGTCCTGCTGCATAGCCTATGGCCAGCCTATGATTGGCTATACTAATGTGTTTTTCAAACTCAAGGATACAGGCACGCAAAGCGACGCCATATCCTCCCTAGCCGATGACCAAGGTTTCATGTTTGGCATTAGCGAGGACGGGGCGAGCATTTCCAATGCGGTTTTGAGCGGGGACGGCTATCTTGACGCTAGCGACAGCCTTTCAGCCTTTAGCCTGTCTAGCACCACCGATATTCTGCTCGACGGGCCGGGCAAGCAATATAGCCATAGCTTTTGGATTAGCTCTCGCAATACGCGGTTTTCCCTGCGGGCGCTGGCGAGCATAAACGGGGCGAGCGGGGATTTTGCCAATACGATAACCCTTGGTGATATTAAACTGACTACCAATGTCACCACGAATGGCAATGATGGCGGGTTTCAGTTCGGCAATCGCGCCAATGCTAATAATGTCACCATATTGACCGGCATTGACGATTTGGGTGATTTGTCCGGCGCGTCACAGCGGCTCATTCACTTTGGCCGGTTTCGTGGATTGCGCCGCCGTAATGGTAATTTAAACGACCAGACCGTGCGGCTCGACTTTCTCTACCAAATGCCTGATTATGATATGTCCATGGGGGTTGGCACGCTTGATGTTGACGTCAGCTTTGATTTTTACCGCGAGCAAAGCGCAAATCCATAGGCTCTTGCGATAATATGACGGCGTGATAGGTCTAAGCTAGCAATCATAAAAGGCCCGCCATGACCCTCAAAACTTTGAAAATCCGCCGCCCCGATGACTGGCATGTGCATTTACGCGATGATGATATGCTCGCGGGGGTTATCGGCTATACGGCCCGCCAATTTTCTCGCGCCATTGTCATGCCCAACCTCCCTAGCCCGGTCACCACCATAGCGGCGGGGGAGGCCTACCGCGCGCGCATTATGAGCGCCCTTAGCGGCGAGCCAAATTTCACCCCGCTCATGACCTGCTATTTGACCGACGCAAGCGACGCCGCCGAAATTAAGCGCGGCCACGAAATCGGCCTGTTTACCGCGTGCAAGCTTTACCCCGCCAATGCCACCACCAATTCGGCGCACGGGGTCACTAGCATTGATAAAATCGCTAAAGTGCTAGAGACGATGGAGGCCATCGGCATGCCGCTGCTGGTTCACGGCGAAGTTACCGATAGCGATATTGATATTTTTGACCGCGAAGCCGTATTTATTGACCGAGTGATGAGCAAAATCACCGCCCGCTACCCTGCCCTTAAAGTCGTGTTTGAGCATATCACTACGGCGGACGCGGCGAGTTTTGTTCTCGGCGCCCCCGCCAATATCGCCGCGACGATTACCCCGCACCATTTAGGCTTTAACCGCAATGCTATGCTGGTCGGCGGAATGCAGCCGCATTATTATTGCCTGCCCGTCGCCAAACGCGAGCGCCATCGCCTCGCCCTGCGCAAGGCGGCGACTTCCGGCTCTCCTAAGTTTTTCCTCGGAACCGATAGCGCGCCCCACTCCGTTGAGCGCAAGCAAAGCGCCTGCGGATGCGCCGGCCTGTTTAATGCCCCCTACGCCATAGAAAGCTATGCCAAAACCTTTGAAGAGGAAGGCGCGCTGGATAAATTAGAGGGCTTTGCCAGCGAGCACGGCCCGCGCTTTTACGGATTGCCGCTCAATAAGGGCCATATAACTTTGGTTAAAAAGCCGTGCAAAGTGCCCAAAACCCTCGATGTTGGCGCAGCGATTATTGTGCCCTATCACGGCGGGCAAACCCTAGAATGGAGCCTTGAGGGTTAAGGCGGCTCTATTTCTGGCCATAGGTTTTTTGAAGCTGAACAATAAGCGCTTTTCGTAAATCATCATGGGCGCCTTTTTGCTGCATGCCCGGATTATCTTTTTTAAGGAAATCCAAATTTTGCTCTCTTCCGGTCAACAAGAAGTCATTAATTGCTACGCCATAGCTAGCCTCAAGATTTAGAGACTCTCCATTAATCAGCCACATTTCATTGGCTCTAACCACGCCAGCGGTTTGAAGATAGCTGCCAATACCCTTGTTTTTAAGCCCTTGATCAAGGGTTTGTTTCAGCAAACTACCGGTCATTTCGATAGAGAGAATCGAACCACCAAAGGGCAATATCCGAATAACATCATATTCGGTTACCGGACCCGGCGCGATCGTATCATCAATGCGAATAGAGCCGCTATTATACATCGCAATATCTGTGCCGGGCGCATTACTCAGCATGCTATCAGCAATTAGCTGGGTTAATTTGGTCGGGCGATTACGCACGCTAGCCTCTGTGCCATCAAGCGGATCGCTCACGACTGCAATGCGTTTTGACGGTTCAAACCCCTGCGCTCTAAACCCTGAAAAAGCCTTATCTCGCCAAAACTGAACCACCTTGGCCACATTCGGCTCATCTGGAATAGAGGCATTGATTCTCTCTAAGCGTGGCGTAATTTTCACGTCGCCATTATTATGGTTATAGTCAATATCAATGACGTAAGCCGTGCGCGCATTGGCATCAGCTTTGGTAATAGGCGTCGGCTTTGCGCCGTGCCATTTAAGGGCGTTTTCATGCTCATGACCGCCCATGATCAGGTCAATATCGGGGAAACGCTCCGCTAGCTGCATGTCTTGCTCCATCGATAAATGGGTGACAGCGACCAAAATATCGACAGTGTCTTTGAGGGCCGCAATATGGGTAGCAGCGGCCTTAAAGGGGTCAGTATAACTTACATATGACACGGGGTTGGCATCCAATGTCAGCCCAAACATACCGACAGTCACGTCGTTTCCGCCGCCACTGGTGACGCTAAATGTAATACTTTGAGGCGTATTGGGAAAGGGAGAGCCATCGGCTTCAAACACATTTGAGGAGAACCATTTTGTTTTCGACTCTTCCATGCGTTGACGAAATTGGGACTCCTTAATGTCGAACTCATGATTACCAAATATAGCATAATCCAAGCCCAGCGCATTCATCGCGGCAACCATTTGTTTTCCGGCTAATCGTTCCCCGTCAACCTTCGCCGTTCCGAGGGCGGATGGACTGAACAAATCCCCGGACAAAATAGTAAGTGTGTTGGGATTAGCCGATAGAAGCCGCTCACGCAGTGTCGCAAGCCGTGCAATTCCGCCTTCGCCGCCGACGGGAGACATTTCATACACATCATTTACTTGCAGGAACGTTATACGTGTGACGTCAGACGCCTTATCATCATGCGAAGTTTGCGGCGCAATTGACGCTTCGCCAACAGGCCCCGGCACGCACACTTTCCAGCCCGGCTCTATCCGGTTCGGGTCAACAATATTTGCAAAACTACTATCCATTGCCGCTTGCCTATTGGTCGCCGTAACGATTTTCGTATAAGCTGCTATGTCACCATAAGCGGCTTTTGCAATCGATGACAATGTGTCGCCCGCGCGAACAATCACACTGGATTCGCATTCAGGATTACTCTGCGCCCATGCCCTATCATTGAGGGTTAAGCAGAAAATTATGAGAATGAAATATCGTAAGCTATTGAACATTTGGCCCGCCCGAGTTGCTGTTCTATTGATTGCATTAAATTAATGCACTCAATCTGTAGGCCGATAAATATGCCGAGTCAAATCAGCGCAAGGCCGCAACCCTAAACCTTACCCCAGGCGCCATTATCGTTTTGCCGCCAATAACTGACCTCAACCCCGTCCTCTTTAGCCTTAGCCCAGCGGGCGCGGGCGACGGCGCGGCCATGGTCATCACGGCTATCGACTAAGGTGACACAGCGCTTTATATTAGGGCTGAAATCCCCCTGCTGTGCCCCGCCAATCAAAAATATAATATCCTCGCTAGCCATCGCCGCCTTAGCGCTCAGCACGATGGGATGGCTATCGACCATAGGCTCATCATCACGGCCATGGGGCAAAAAACTATCCTTGCGGTAAGTCCAAAGATAGCGGTCTAGGCCTTTCATCGCCGACGCGTCGGCGCATTGAACCCGCGCTCGCCAGCCCTTTGCTAGGGTTTTCTCTAGCAGGGTTGGCAAGGCGGATTCGAGCGTTGTATGCTCAAGGTGATAAAACCAATGCTCCAAAATAGACTTTCTTTTCAGTGGGTTATGGCTTTCAGCGGGTTACGGCCTAACCTTCAAAATTATCGGCAATCCAGCGATTAAGAAGCCGCGCGCCAAAGCCCGTTGCCCAAGCCGGCTGACGCGGATCATTACTAGAGCCATTCCACGCCGTGCCCGCAATATCTAAATGCGCCCAAGGGGTGTCGCCGACAAACCGTTGAAGGAACTGCGCCGCCGTAATAGAGCCCGCCAAACGCCCGCCAATGTTTTTCATATCGGCGTTTTTACTGTCGAGCAGCTTGTCATATTCCTTATGCAGCGGGAAACGCCAGAGCTTTTCCGTCGACTCTTCGGAGGCCGCAAGCAGCTGATTTGCCACCGCGTCATTATTGGAGAAACACCCGCCATGCTCATGGCCTAGGGCGACAAGGATAGCCCCCGTCAGCGTGGCGAGATTGACCATGGCCGCAGGCTTATACTTAGTGCGCGCATAGTGCAGGACGTCGCACAGAACAAGGCGGCCTTCGGCGTCGGTATTTTGCACTTCAATGGTTTGTCCGGACATGGAGGTAACAATATCGCCCGGCCTTTGAGCCTTGGCATCAGGCATGTTTTCAACGAGTCCAACAATGCCAATGACATTGGCTTTGGCCTTACGCTTGGCCAGCGTATGCATGGCGCCGACAACGGCCGCGGAGCCGCCCATATCACCCTTCATATCCCACATGCCCGCGCCGGGCTTAAGGGAAATGCCGCCGCTATCAAAGGTCACGCCCTTGCCGATAAGGCAGGCCGGCTTTGCGCCTTTCTTGCCGCCATTCCACGTCATAATCACCATTTGGCTTTCATGCTCAGAGCCAAGACCAACGCCAATAAGCGCATCCATCTTAAGCGTTTTCATGCGTTTTTCGCCGAGAATTTCAACCTTCATGCCGAGTTTTTCCATCGCTTTAATGCGCTTGGCATAGGCTTTCGGGAACAGCATATTGGGCGGCTCTGACACAAGGTCGCGGGCCATACATGTGCCCTCGCCTACGGGGCCGTAGAAATTCTTATAGCTTGCGCGCGCTTTGGCAGGATTATCATAGGCCACTTTGAGGCTCGTCACGCTCGGCTTTTGCGCCTTGGTGAGTTTGGTGCGATACTTATCAAAGCGGTAGCTGGCAAGCACGCCGCCAAGGGCTGCGCGCGCCGCGTCGTCCGGCGACAGGCCCAAACCTTCAAGATGCAAGGTCACGGTTGTTTCTCCGCTCATAAGCAAGGCTTTGACGGCTTTTGCGCCAAATATCTCCGCGTCAAACGTCTTCATGTCACCGCCGCCCATAACCAGAACGCGGCTAGAATCCACGCCCTTAGGCGCAAGCACGGTGAAGCTAGAGCCGGCTTTACCGGTAAAGCCGCTCGCCTTACCTGCCGCCTTAAGGCCACCCTTGCTCGCCG
>JAZGFA010000042.1:0-11286 GCA_036478975.1 Robiginitomaculum sp.
ATCAAACCAAGGTCCATGTGCGCCTTCTTTGAAAATCTCTACATATTCTATGGCTTGGAAGGCCGTAAAGGCAATTCCTAAAACAATGGTTATAAACAGGCCCCATTTTGCTTCGGTGCGCTTATTATGGATAAGGGCGTGATGAGCCCAAGTGACGGTCGTGCCGGATAGCAAAAGCACAAGCGTGTTAATCAGCGGCAAGCCCCAAGGCGATACGGAGGTAAGGCCGCCGGTCATAGTATCGGCGTAAGCGCCCGGGTTTTCTAAAACGTCAGGGTTCCATCCGGCGCGAACCTTGTGGAAAAGGCCAAGCTCGAAAAACATCCAGAACCAACCGACAAAAAACATCACTTCTTGCATGATGAACATAATCATGCCGTAGCGCAGGCCGATTTGCACGACAGGTGTGTGGTCGCCGGCGCGGGATTCCGCCGTGACATCTTTCCACCAAGCAATCATCGAATAGGCGGCAAATAATGTGCCGGCCACGATAACGGGCCAAGCGCCCTTAGCGAGGAAAAAGGCGGATCCGGCATCGCCGTCCACTAGGCCTTTAAAGAAAATCACCATGCCCATGAGGAAAACCAACGCCGCAGCAGAGGCCACTAAGGGCCACGGGCTTGGGTCGATAAGGTGATAGTCGTGCTCTGGGGCGGCGTGTCCAGCCATAACGGCCTCCGATAATTATAATAGTGATTTTCTGTATAGCGGGGAGTGCCCCATGCGGCAATGGCCCAGTTTGGTTTGAGGGCAATAAAACACGTAATTTACCGGCTTTTTTGGCTAGGGTAGGGCGCTGTCGCCCGGCGCGCTATTGGCGGCGTCTTTTTTCTCTACCGGAAAGAAAGTGTAGGACAGGGTGATGGTGGTTACTTCGTCCATGCGCTCATCTTCGAGCAGGAGCGGGTCGAGGAAAAACACTACTGGATAGTCGGCGCTCTCGCCGGGGGCGAGGGTTTGCTCGGTGAAGCAAAAGCACTCTAATTTGGAAAAATAGGGCGCGGCTTTAATCGGCGACACATTGTAATTTGATGTGGCGGTAATGACTTGTTTGGAGCTGTTAGTGGCGGTGAAAAACGCCAGATTATTAGCGCCAATATTGACGTCCATATGGGGTTTTTCACTGGTGAAGTCCCACGCAAGTCCGCGGGATGTATTGGTATCAAATTGGACGCGGATAATGCGCTGTGACACTGCGCTATTATTAATGTCCGCCACGCGGGTCGTGCCGCCATATCCGGTAACTTTGCAAAATGTGTCGTAGAGCGGCTTTGAGGCAAAGCCAAGGCCGAGCATGGCAAAACACACAAATGTAAGAATTTTTAAAATGCGCCTATTGCCGGCGGCCGTTTGGGCCTCCAGATGCGTGTCGATTTCGCGCGGCAACTCCACGGCTAAACCGCGACGCCCATGGATTTAATTTTAAAAATCATCAGCACAAAAACCAGAGCGCAAAAGCCGCCGAGCGCGCCGCCAATGGCGAGATTACGTTTTTTGCGCGCCGCAATTTGCGCATCTGTAGGGGCGATATAGCCTTCAATTTTATTGTCGGGGTCCATGGGGTTTCTCCTAGCTAAAGCCCTTAAGCAGGCCTTCGGCGGCCAGTGCGGCGAATATAACAAATAGATAAATGATTGAAAATGCAAACAAATTGCGCGCCGCCTTATCGCCTGACTTCACGGCGTAGAGCGAGGCTTCGTCGGCGCTATCCGCTTGCTCTCCGGCGCGTGATCTCCATACACGAAAGGCTAGGGCTAAAAAGCCAAGGTTTAGCACGAGGGCGACCAGCATATAGAGCGGGCCTGCAAAGCCGGTTAGCACGGGGCCAGCGCAAATGGCCGCAAGGGCGATTGAATAGGCAAAAATTTGCCCGCGGGTGGATTTTGCGCCCTTAACATTGGGCATCATCGGAATGCCGGCCTTATGATAATCACCGGTTTTATAAAGTGCCAGCGCCCAAAAATGCGGCGGCGTCCAGATGAAGATAATCAGAAACAGCAAAAGGCTATCGACGGTGATATCGCCCGACGCAGCCGCCCATCCTATGGTCGGGGGCAGGGCGCCCGCCGCGCCGCCAATAACGATGTTTTGCGGCGTGGATCGCTTTAGCCACATTGTATAAACCACGGCGTAGAACAATATCGTAAACAGCAGTAGCGCCGCCGCGACGTAATTGGCCGCAATGGCTAGGCCTAAAACCGAGAGCGCAGAGAGGATAATGCCAAAGGCGAGCGCCGCGCTCGGCTCCATTTTGCCAGCGGGAAGCGGGCGGGTTTTGGTACGCGACATGAGCGCATCCGTGTCCGCCTCATACCACATATTAAGCGCCGCTGATGCGCCCGCGCCAATGGCTATGCACAGGATAGATGCCGCCGCTTGCAATAGATTCATTTGCCCCGGCGCACAGACTAGTCCGGCCCAAGCAGTAAATACCACAAGGGTCATAACCCGCGGTTTCATCAAGGCGAAAAAATCCGATGGCTCGGCAAGACTTAAAGCCGCCCCTCTAACGCCGGGCGCGGCGAGGGTGATGGGAGTGTCACCAAGACTAAGGGCAGGCTCCGTAGAGCCTGCCCCCAAAGATTTAGGTTCTGTCGCCATTGATTATTTAATCTGCGGCAATTTGTTGAACTGATGATATGGCGGCGGAGAGGACAGGGTCCACTCTAGGGTCGTCGCATATTCACCCCAGTAATTATCCGGAGCCGGACGGCGTTTAATGAACGCTTCCGCTAGCATGATGAAGAAGAAGGCTACGCCCGCAAGGGTGATATAAGCGCCGTAAGATGAGATGGCGTTATAGGTAGCAAACTCAACTGGGTAATCGATATAACGGCGCGGCATGCCTTGGAGGCCAAGGAAATGCTGCGGCATAAACACCACGTTCACGCCGATAAAGAACAGCCAGAAATGGATGTGCGCGAGCACATTATTATACATAACGCCGAAGATTTTACCGAACCAATAGTAAAAGCCGCAAAACAGGCCAAACACCGCGCCCATGGAAAGCACGTAATGGAAATGGGCTACGACATAATAGGTGTCATGCAAGGCCACGTCGATGGCAGGCATGGACAGAACCACGCCAGTAACGCCGCCAATAACAAATAGGAAGATAAAGGCAATCGCCCACATCATCGGAATTGTGTACTGGATAGAACCGCCCCACATTGTCGCGAGCCATGAGAAGATTTTAATCCCCGTAGGCACGGCAATCACAAGGGTAGCGACCATGAAATAAAGCTTTAGATCAACGTCCATGCCAACCGTGTACATGTGATGGGCCCAAACAAGGAAGCCAACAACGCCGATGGAGACCATGGCGTAAGCCATGCCGAGATAGCCAAAGATAGGCTTTTTCGAGAAGGTGGAAATCACGTGGGATACGAGGCCAAAGGCTGGCAAAATCATGATGTAAACTTCAGGGTGACCGAAGAACCAGAACAAATGCTGGAACATTTCAGGATCCCCGCCCATGGCTGGGTTAAAGAAGCCCGTGCCCGCATTGCGGTCAAAGAACAACATGAACAAAGCCGCTGCCAAAACCGGCAGGGAGAGTAAAAGCAAGAAAGCCGTCACAAGGATAGACCACGCAAAGAGCGGCATTTTGTGCAGGGTCATGCCCGGTGCGCGCATGTTAAAGATAGTGGTGATGAAGTTAATCGCGCCAAAGATGGACGAGAAACCCGCCGCCAGCAAGCCCATAAGGATAAGATCAAAGGCCGGTCCGGGATGTCCGCTCGTGGAGAGGGGCGGGTACATAACCCAGCCGCCGCCAAAGCCGTTTCCGCCCGCAGAGCCGGGGACAAAGAAGCTTAGGATAATCATGATGAAGGCCACTGGCAGTAGCCAGAATGAGAGATTGTTCATACGCGGGAACGCCATATCCGGCGCGCCAATCATTAGCGGCATGAACCAGTTACCAAAGCCGCCAATCAGCGCCGGCATGACCAAGAAGAAAATCATGATAAGCCCGTGCATGGACGTAAACACAAGGAATGTATGCTCGCTAGAAAATACCTGAATGCCCGGCTCTTTAAGCTCCATACGCATCATAAAGGATAGGAAGCCGCCAAGCAGGCCGGCAACCATGCCAAACCAAAGGTAGAGCGTACCAATGTCTTTATGGTTGGTAGAAAAGAACCAACGTTTAAAAAATGGAGGTTTGTCGCTGTGGCCGTGAATTTCGGCGTCGCCGTGAAGAGCTACCATGATCAGTTCCTAATTTTCGGTATTGCGAGCTTCGATTGTCGTGCTCGATTGTGTTTTTACAAATTCTGGATTGCGGGTCAGTACCCATGCGTCAAACTGGGCCGGCGTCACAACCTTAACCTCAATCGGCATGTTGTAGTGAAGCTGTCCGCAAATCTCAGAGCATTGGCCGTAATATGTGCCCGGCTTATCAACCTTAAACCATGTCTCGTTAAGGCGGCCTGGCACGGCGTCAATTTTCACCGCGAAGGCGGGAACGGCAAAAGCGTGCAAAACGTCGGAGGCGGTAACAATCACGCGAATAGTCTTGCCAGCCGGAACCACAAGCGGGTCGGTGGCCGCGAATAATACGGGCTTGCCCGCCGCTTTTGCGTCTTCTTCGGACATGGGCATGGAGTTAAATTCAAAGTCGCCATGGTCAGGATAGCTGTAATCCCAGTTCCACTGATTGCCGACGACTTTAATCGTCATATCGGCTTCTGGAATAACGTCGAGCGTATAAAGCGGGCGCGTAGCGATGGCGAGGAAGAACAAGACGACCATAACCGGCGCGGCGGTCCAAATGACCTCAAGCATGGTGTTATGGCTTGTTTTGGAGGGAACCGGATTGGCCTTTTCGCGAAACCGCACCATGATGTACAGCATCAGGACGACAACAAAAACGAAAATCGCAAAAATCACCGCAAATACGGTGTTATGAAGCTTGGTGACCATTTCCATATTGGCGCTGGCGGCTTCTTGCAGGCCGATATTGCCATCGGTTGGCAGGCCGGCGGCGTGGGCTATGCCCCCAAGGAGCGCGGCGGCGGATAGGCCCCCTAAAAGCTTGATGAGTCGTGACATACGCATGTGTTTCCCCGCGTGAAATAAAATAACCAGACGCGCCATCATGGCAATCTGGTGATATAAAACTTGCTATACCTAGTCCCCGCGCTAAACACCACTCTTATTCAAGCGAAACGCAGATTCTTTCTAAGTTTATAGCGCCTTTAAGTGGGTGGCTAGTATAAAAGGGCCAATATGAGCGACTATATCTTTGATGATTGCGATTTATCCGCCTCTGGCGCGCAGGCCGTGCTCGATGAAATGCTGCGCGGCGCCGATGACGGGGAGCTGTTTTTAGAGCGCGGCAGCTCGGAGGGGCTAACCTTTGATGATGGCCGGCTAAAGACCGCCAGTTTTGACACGTCGCGCGGCTTTGGCCTGCGCTGCGTTGCCGGCGAAACCACGGGCTTTGCCCAAAGCACGGATATGAGCCTAGGGGCTCTGCAACGGGCCGCCAGCGCCGCCTCTATCGCGAAAGCCGGCTATGCGGGCACGGCCAGCGCCCACCCCGCGCGCACCAATAAAATGCTGTATCCGGACATTGATCCGGTGGCCAATCCCGACTTTGGCCATAAGGTGGAATTGCTGCAAGAAATTGACGCCTATTGCCGCGCCGCCGACAGCTCCGTCGTGCAGGTTAGCGCCACATTATCTGGAACCCGCCGCGCCGTTACGATTTTGCGCGCCGGCGGAGAGCGCTATGATGATGTGCGCCCGCTCGTGCGTCTAAATGTCTCAGTCACCTGCGAGCGCGCCGGCCACCGCGAAAACGGATTTGCCGGAATCGGCGGACGGGCGAGCTATGAGCAGTTTATTGACGCGCGCACATGGAAAGACCTCGCCGACAAAGCGATAAAGCAGGCGCGGGTGAACTTGGGCGCCATTCCTGCCCCCGCCGGCGTGATGGACGTAGTGCTTGGCCCCGGCTGGCCCGGCGTATTATTGCACGAAGCCATCGGCCACGGGCTTGAGGGCGATTTTAACCGCAAGGGCACATCGGCTTTTTCCGGCAAAATGGGCGAGCGCGTCGCGGCCAAGGGCGTGACGATTATTGACGATGGCTCACTGCCGGGCATGCGCGGCAGCCTGACCATTGATGATGAAGGCACGCCGACATCTCCGACCGTTTTAATCGAAGACGGCATTTTAAAAGGCTATATGCAGGACCGGCTTAACGCGCGGCTCATGAACGAGACGGCCACGGGCAATGGCCGGCGCGAAAGCTTTGCCCATGCGCCCATGCCGCGCATGACCAATACATTTATGCTGGGCGGTGACACGCCGGCGCAGGAAATTGTCGAAAGCCTAAAGGACGGAATTTACGCGACCAATTTCGGCGGCGGGCAGGTTGATATTACCAGCGGAAAATTCGTCTTCCAGTGCACCGAAGCTTACCTTGTCGAAGGCGGTAAAATCACCGCGCCGGTTAAAGGCGCAACCCTTATCGGCGACGGGCCAACCGTGCTCACCCAAGTGACAAAAATCGGCGACGACATGGCCCTAGACCCCGGCATAGGCGTCTGCGGCAAAGCCGGCCAAGGCATCCCCGTAGGCGTAGGCCAACCCACCCTCTACATCAAAGACCTGACCATTGGCGGCAGTGCTGTTTAAGAGGGGACGTATCGCCGCCTAGCCCCGCGCGTAATCCTGCAAGCTTTTGACGTCATAGTCCTCGACGGCCAAATCGCTAATGGCGGAGACGGCGGCTTTGGCGGCGCTGGCTGTGGTGAAATAGGGGATTTTTTGGGTTAGGGCCGTGCGGCGTAGGCTGTAACTATCCTTAAGGGATTGCTTGCCGGATGTGGTGTTAAACACCAGCGCTATTTCGCCGTTTTTCATCGCGTCGACAATATTGGGGCGGCCCTCATGCACTTTTTTGATATATTCAATTTCAATGCCTTGCTCGCGTAGATATTTACACGTGCCGCCCGTGGCGACGATGGTGAAACCGAGCGTGATGAGCGTGCGCGATAAATCTGCCATTAAGGCCTTATGGCCATCCTTAACCGAGATGAAAACTTTGCCGCCCTTTGGCAGGACAACGCCGCCGCCAAGCTGGCTTTTAGCAAAGGCCATGCCGAAGGTTTTAGCGAGGCCCATAACTTCGCCGGTAGAGCGCATTTCAGGCCCAAGCACCGTATCGACGCCGGGGAATCTGGCGAACGGGAATACGGCTTCTTTCACCGCAATCATGTCATATTTTCGCGCCGAGAATTTGGCGCGGTCAATGTCAAATTCCGACAACTTAACCCCGGCCATAACCTTGGCCGCAATCGACGCGATGGGCAGGCCAACCGCCTTGGCCACGAAAGGCACCGTGCGGCTGGCGCGCGGGTTAACTTCGATAAGATAGATCTTGCCGTCTTTGACCGCGAACTGAATATTCATCAATCCGACCACGCCTAGCTCTAGGGCGAGGACTTCGGCTTGGCGCTCCATTTCGTCGATAATGCTATCGGGCAATGTGTTGGGCGGCAGGGAGCAGGCGCTATCGCCGCTATGCACGCCGGCTTCTTCGATATGCTCTAATATGCCGGCGACGTAGACGTCACTGCCGTCGCAAATTGCGTCGACGTCCACCTCAATGGCGTCACGTAAATATTGGTCAATGAGCAGCGGAGATTTGCCGGAAACCTTCACGGCTTCGCTAACGTAGCGGCGCAAATCCGGCGTGTCTTCGACGATTTCCATGCCCCGTCCGCCCAGCACATTGGACGGGCGCAGAACAACCGGATAGCCGACTTTCTCCGCCGCTTCTTCGGCCTGTTTCGCGTTGGAAACAATGGCGTTATTAGGCTGCAATAGCCCCAGTTTTTCCACCAAAGCTTTAAACCGCTCACGGTCTTCGGCCCGGTCAAGCGCGTCGGACGGCGTGCCTAAAAGCTTAATGCCATTGGCTTCTAAAACTTCGGCCAGTTTAAGCGGGGTCTGCCCGCCAAATTGCACAATCACGCCGGCGATTTCGCCATTGCTAGCTTCAACTTCGATAAGCTCAAGCACGTCTTCCTCGGTCAGCGGCTCAAAATACAAGCGGTCTGACGTGTCATAATCGGTGGAGACGGTTTCCGGATTGCAATTGACCATGATGGATTCAATGTCGATATCGCCCAGCGCAAAGGCGGCGTGGCAACAGCAATAATCAAACTCAATGCCCTGGCCAATACGGTTAGGTCCGCCGCCAAGGATGATGACTTTTTTGCGGCTCGAGGGATTGCTTTCACATTCCGGCGCGGCGTTAAAGCTCGGCGCTTCGTAAGTGGAGTACATATAGGGGGTCTTGGCGGCAAATTCGGCGGCGCAGGTATCGACCCGCTTAAATACGGGGCGCACATTAAGCTTGCGGCGCGCCTTGCGCACTTGCAGTTCCGTCTTGCCCGTTAGCTCGCCAATGCGCGCGTCACTAAAGCCGTCAGCCTTAAGTCCGCGCATGGTTTTGGCATCTGTCGGTAGGCCCGCAGATTTAAGCCAAGCCTCCACGGCTACTAATTCTTCTATCTCGCGCAAAAACCACGGATCAATAGAGGTGATTTGGTTGATTTTTTCTAGGGCAAAGCCTTCGCGAAACGCTTGGGCTACCACAAGTAATCTGTCTGGCGCTTGCAAGGCCAGACGGGCGCGCATGGCCTTATTGGCGCTAACGCCGTCCTCCACATCAAGGGTAATTTCGTTAAGGCCGGTCAGGTCAATTTCGAGGGAGCGCAGCGCTTTTTGGAAGCTTTCCTTAAAGGTGCGACCAATCGACATGGCTTCGCCGACCGACTTCATCGACGTGGTCAGCAGGGCTTCGGCCCCGGGGAACTTCTCAAACGCAAAGCGCGGCATTTTAGTGACCACATAATCAATGGTCGGCTCGAACGCGGCGGGGGTTGCGCCGGTAATGTCATTATCAAGCTCGTCAAGCGTATAGCCAATGGCGAGCTTGGCGGCGATTTTGGCAATCGGAAAACCGGTGGCTTTCGAGGCGAGGGCGGATGAGCGCGATACGCGCGGGTTCATCTCAATCACCACCATGCGGCCATCGGCGGGGTTAACCCCGAATTGCACATTAGAGCCGCCGGTTTCGACGCCAATTTCGCGCAAAACCGCAATCGAGGCGTCGCGCATAATCTGGTATTCTTTATCGGTCAGGGTTAGGGCGGGGGCCACGGTGATGCTATCGCCCGTATGCACGCCCATCGGGTCAATGTTTTCAATGGCGCAAATGATGATGCAATTATCGGCGGTGTCGCGCACCACTTCCATCTCATATTCTTTCCAGCCGAGCAGGCTCTCATCAACCAAAACTTGCCCCGTCGGAGAAGCGGATAGGCCGGAGCGGATAATCTCTTCAAATTCTTCGATATTATAAGCAACCCCGCCGCCGGTTCCGCCAAGGGTAAAGGCGGGGCGAATGATTGCGGGCAGGCCGGTTTTATGAAGCTGCTCCACCGCGCTGGCTACGCCGGCGGCGACGTTAAATTTTCCGTTTTCATCCTTGGGGGCGCTGATGATAGTAGCGCGCGGGTTTTCTAGCCCGATTTTTGTCATGGCTTCGCGGAAGCGGTCACGGTCTTCGGCCTTATCAATTGCGTCAGCCTTAGCGCCAATCATCTCGACATTATATTTTGCCAAAACGCCCATTTCCTCAAGCGCCAGCGCCGTGTTTAGCGCGGTCTGCCCGCCCATGGTCGGAAGCAGGGCGTCCGGGCGCTCTTTAGCAATGATTTTTTCGACAAGCTCCGGAGTAATCGGCTCCACATAGGTCGCGTCCGCCATGCCCGGATCGGTCATAATCGTCGCCGGATTAGAATTGACGAGGATGACGCGGTAGCCCTCATCTTTAAGCGCCTTACAGGCCTGCACGCCGCTATAATCAAACTCACACGCCTGCCCAATAATAATCGGGCCTGCGCCAATGATAAGGATGCTCTTTATATCGGTACGTTTTGGCATATCAGTCCTCAATGGGCGCGAATGGCTGCGCGACTCACGCAATTTTTGCAAAATTTCGTACTGATATAGTTTTGCGCGCAAAACCGCAAGGGAAATGGGAGGTTTTATGGGGAGCGGGAAGGGATTATTGTCACAATGGCTATGACTGTTAGTCCTCGCATCACGTGAATTTTATTGATAGACTTACTTAAACAATCAAAGGAATCGCTATGGCTTATGGACAACGCGCGCGCGGCGGGAATTATGATAGGCATCAGATGAACCGGCGCGGGCCGGCTATGGGCGGGCAGCGTCGGCGCCGTAGAGGCGGCGGCTTTCGCTGGAAGATAGCTTTGGTATTTGTGGTCGGGGCGGCGGTGTATTATTTCGCTAACCAAGAGACCGTGCCGATGACCGGGCGCAAGCAATTGCGCACGATGAAGCCGGTGCAAGAAATGCAGCTTGGCCTGCAATCCTATAATAAAATTCTCTCCGATGAGCGCGGCAATGTCATGCGCAGCGGGCCAATCGTTGATACGGTGGGTGAAATTGGGCGGCGCATTGCGATAGCGGCCAAACCCGAAGACCCCGGCTTTGATTGGCAGTTTAATGTGATTGAGAGCGAACAGGCCAATGCCTTTGCTTTGCCCGGCGGCTATACGGCGGTCTATACGGGGCTTATTCCCATCGCGCAAAATGAAGACGGCCTTGCGGTAATTATGGGCCATGAAATCGGCCACGCCCTCGCCCATCACGGGGCAGAGCGCATGGCGCAGCAAAACATGAAACGCATTGTCAGCGCCGGCGTGATGATGGGTAGCGGCGGCATGTCCGGCGGCGGACAGCAAGCGGTAATGGGCATATTTGGCGGCCTGTCGCAATATGGCTTTTCCCTGCCATTCTCACGCAGTCACGAATCCGAAGCCGATTATATCGGGCTTATCCTCGTGGCCCGCGCCTGTTACGATCCGCGCGAAGCCCCCAAATTATGGCAGCGCATGGGCGAGCATTCCAAAAGCTCTCCGCCAGAATTTCAATCCACCCATCCAAGCGCCGCAACCCGCATCAGCCAATTTGAGCAGTGGATGCCCGAAGCGATTGACGTCTATGAGAAGCATTGCCGTTAGGTATATTAAGCGCTATCTTTACCCATCAAGATAAATCTTGATAAAAAATGATTTTATGCTATAATGCCGTTTCTAATGGAGGCGGTCATGACCGAATTGCGCGAAAGCATCGAAGTATTTACACATTCTAAAGCTAAGCCTGCGCCGCGTAAAAAGTTCGCCGCGCAGATGGATGCTGATTTGCTAACCCGCTTGCGCTCGCACGCGAAAT
>JAZGFA010000043.1:0-2739 GCA_036478975.1 Robiginitomaculum sp.
ACAACGGCGAGCATATAGGTCGGCGAGCCGTCCGCGCGAAGCAAGATAAGGTCATCAAAGTCACTATTTTGCCAAGAGACGCTGCCTTGCACCGCGTCGCCAATCTGGGTTGCGCCTTCGGGAACCTTAAAACGCACCACATAATCGCCGCTAGCTGGGTAGTCAGATGCGCCAAGCTCTCTCCATGGGGAACGAAAGGCACGGCCTTCGGCTTTTGAAATCTCGCGCAGGGCGGCTTGATCCTCAGGGGAGAGGTAACAGCGATAGCCATTACCGCGCGCAATCAAATCATTAGCGGCCTTCACGTGGCTATCGGCGTTTTGGCTTTGATAGACAATATCGCCATCCGCCTTCAGTCCAAGCCAGTCTAGCCCCTCAATAATTGCCGCTGTCGCTTCGGGCGTAGAGCGCTTTTTATCCGTATCCTCAACGCGCAGTAAAAACTGCCCGCCATGTTTACGGGCATAAAGGTAATTAAACAGGGCCGTGCGCACGCCGCCAATGTGCAAAAAGCCAGTCGGAGAGGGCGCAAAGCGCGTAATTACGGGGCGGGCAGGGCTGGTCATAGGGCGGGCTTTTCCTGGGCGAATTAAAAAAGGCTATACGGAAGCACCGCATAGCCCAGATAATCGCAATTATCGACTGTTAAATCTATTAGCCGCCCAATAAATCGCGCATGGCATCCAGATAGACGATCCAAGCGGCCCGCCCGGTTTTCGTCAGATGCACAAGGGTTTGCGGGCGTTTGCCATTATAGCCCTTTTCTTGGCGGATATAGCCCGCCGCTTCTAGCTTGGTTAAATGGGTTGAAAGATTGCCATTGCTCGCGCCGGTCTTTGTTAAAAGCTCCGGAAAGCTCGCCGGATTGACCGCGGACAGATAGGCGATAACGCCGAGCCGCAAACGCCCGTGGATGACATCATCAATCGCGCCGAGATTTAAGGCCGGGCCGCCTTCGCGGGTTTTATCAGATGTTTTTTGCTTAGGCATTTTTAGGCTCATTTTTTAAATGGGTTAGGGCCGGAATAATCACCGTAAAGATAACCCCGATTGCGCCGACAATGTAAACAAAAGGCTGACCGAGAAAAGCCATGATAAACACCATCAATCCAAAGCTAATCACCGTGGGGATATAAAGCGCTTTTTCGCCGCTAATTTTAGCGAGCACGAAGTAGTTTAAAGCATAGGTACCAAAGGCAATGGCCATAATAATATCGTAGAGCCAAAACGGTTTGTCATTAAATATGACCGCATAGGTGACCGAGATGGCAAGGCCAAAGAGAACCATGGTTGAGGCGCTCCATGTAGCTTGCTCAACCTGATTGCCGACGGAATTAATGCCTGCTTTATCCGCCAAACTGCGCGAGAGGATAAAGGTCAAAATGCTGCCAATAATCCCAAATGCCATCCAGGCCATGCCGATAGTGCTGCCGTTAGCGCCCGTTATACCCATATAGGTGAGGCCAACAAATAAAAGGGTTGGCACAAGTAAGCAGCCCCACATCAGGCCAATACGCCCGCCGAGCAGGGGCGCATATTTACCGTCCTGCGCTATATCCCGTGCATATTTAATATCGTTTAAAATTTGTTCATTGCTCATTCTTGTCTCCTGTAAAACCACGTTGATTTCATTTATTAAAATTAGTTTGTGTTACAAACCTAGTAAAGTCAAGTTTGTTTTGCAAACTAAATCTAGGGCATAATCAGACGGCCCAATTAAACCCCTCGCCATTGCGCCCCGTCATGCTATTCTAGCCAAATAATACGGGCAGGCGCGGGGACGTTTAAACGATGCTAGAGCATAGCGATTATGGCGCGGACCTTGATGCGCATTTAGAGCGCGTCTCTAGCGTTGATGATTATGACGCCGCCGCGCCCGCCTATCGCTCTTTGCAATTTGAATGGCTTGTGGTCGCTTTTGGTATCGGTATTGGGCTTTATTTTGCGCTGCCGATAGAGCCGCCCCTTTGGCTCGCGGCCGGGGTAGGGGCAGGGGCGTTCATTGCCATTATCAGTTTCACGCGCCTGCTGAGCCGGCAGGGCTTGTCAAAATTTCGCGCGGGATTACTGATTCTAGCCGTACTGATATTTGGCCTTGGCCGCGCCACATGGCACACAAAAGCCATAGAAGCCCCGATACTACCCGATTACCGCATGGCCTATAATGTCACTGGCTGGATTGAAGCGGTTGAGATGTCGGGCAGCGGCTTTCGCTGGCGCATCCGCGTTGATGATATGAAACTGGGCGCGCGCTCCCTTCGGGCCGATGAACGCCCCGTCCGCGTGCGTATTCGCGCAAAGCGGGCCGGCCTATCCCCCGGCGACGGGGTGAGCGTAAAGGCTTTTATGACCGGCCCGCCCGGCCCGGTGATCGAAGATGGATATGATCCGGCGCGCCGGGCTTATTTCAAACAAATCGGCGGCTACGGCTTCGCGATTAGCACGCCCGTAGCCGCGGATGTGAGCGCTAGCAGGCTGGACGCGGCGCGGCGAAAACTGGCCCAAACCCGTCACGCCATGGCCCAAAGGATTATCGCCGCATCGCCAGAGCAAACCGCCGGCCTGCAAGCGGCCCTGCTGACAGGGGAGCGCGCCTATATCAAAAAAGAGCTAACCGAGAGCCTGCGCGGGGCGGGGCTAGCCCATGTGCTGGCCATATCGGGTCTGCATATGGGGCTTATGGCGGGCGGGGCATTCTGGCTTGTCGCCTTTGTTCTGGCGGCGATAGAGCCGATTGGC
>JAZGFA010000044.1:0-2394 GCA_036478975.1 Robiginitomaculum sp.
CATTATTTTTCAAAAGCACGAGCGACTCGCGCACGGCTTCGCGCGCGATCGCGCGGTGAGCATCAGAGCCCATTATCTCGGCATGGCCCGCCAAAGGACGGGTTGAGGGTTTGCCTTTTTCAAACAAACCAGCCTGTAATTTCACGCGCAAGATCCGCGCTACGCCTTCGTCCAGCCGCGCCCCGGATATATCGCCGGATTTTACAGCCGCCAGCGCGGTTTCGTAAATGCCTTTCCAGCTATCGGGCGCCATATAGATATCAACCCCGGCCTTAAACGCGGCGGGGCAATCATCATTGACACACCCATCCAGTTTCCCGTGGCCGTTCCAGTCGCCAACCACGAGGCCATCAAAGCCGAGGCGGCCAAATAAAACGTCATTAAGGAGCGCCCGATTGCCGTGCATTTTCTGGCCGCGCCAACTTGAAAATGAGGCCATGGCGGTTTGCGCGCCTGCGTCAATGGCGGAAAGATAGCCTTGAGCGTGAATATCGCGTAATTCCAGTTCCGAAATAATGGCGTCGCCTTGATCCTTGCCGCCTTTCGTGCCGCCGTCAGCTAGGAAATGTTTGGCCGTCGCAATGACATGATTCCCGTCCAAAAATTCTTTACTACCCGGCTTGCCTTGTATGCCGCGCACCATAGCGCCGGCATAGGCTTTGACAATTTTAGGGTCTTCTGAATAGCTCTCATAGGTCCGGCCCCAACGATCATCACGGACAACGGCAAGCGTCGGCGCAAATGTCCAGTCAATACCTGTCGCCGCCACTTCTTTGGCTGTCGCCGCGCCGATACGTTCAATCAGGGCCGGGTCATTGGCCGCGCCAAGCCCGATATTATGCGGGAAAATAGTCGCGCCCACGACGTTAGAATGTCCGTGCACCGCGTCAATGCCCCACATAATCGGGATCGGCGTGCCAACGCCTTCAGACATAGAAGCCTCCCAAAATTCGTCAGCAAGCCTGACCCATTCGGACGGCGCGGCGCGGTCATCCCCATAAGGCCCGGAAGAGCCGCCATTGAGAATAGAGCCAAGACGGTATTTTTTAATGTCATCCGGCGTTACAGAGCCAATATCAGCCTGAACCAATTGCCCGACTTTTTGCTCAATTGTCATTTCAGACAAAAGCACGACAATCCGCGCTTCAATAGCCGCGTCGCGCACCACGCCGCTCTTGCCCTCAGGCCAAAGCGCAGGGTGAATAGTATCTGGCTCAGCAGTTATAATTGCCGCCTCGTCCATATGATTCTCTAGCGTATTTTGAGGTTTTTCAGAGCACCCATTAATGAAGGCCAATGAAAGCACGGCGGCACTGCTAGTAAATAGTTTCTTTTGAAATGACATTTTAATCTCCTATTACCAATTCCACATCGCGCCGTCTTCAAGACGGTTTACTGGCAAATAGGCCCGCTTATAGGGATATTTTGCCGCTAGTTTTTCATCAATATCAACGCCGTGGCCCGGCATGTCCCCCGGATGTAAATACCCGTCTTTAAATGAATAAGAATGGGGGAAGACGGCGTCGGTTTCTTCTGTGTGGCGCATATATTCCTGAATACCAAAATTCGGCACCCACATATCAAAATTCAGGGCGCAGCCCATGCTAACGGGCGAGAGGTCCGTCGCGCCGTGGCAGCCCGTGCGCACATGGTTCATGCCGGCGAAATCAGCAATGCGGCGCAAATGGGTAATGCCGCCCGCATGGGTAACGGTGGCGCGGATATAGTCAATCAACTGCTCGCCGATCAGAATATTAGCGTCCCAAATCGTGCTGAAAATCTCGCCAATGGCCAAAGGCGTTGTCGTATGCTGGCGAATAATCCGGTAGCTATCTTGGTTTTCAGCAGCAACCGCATCTTCGAGCCAGAACAAATGATAAGGTTCCAGCATTTTGCCCAGCCGACCTGTCTCAATAGGGGTAAGACGGTGATGGGCATCATGTAAAAACTCGATATCATGGCCGAATTTATCCCGCAAAGTGTCAAACAGCTTTGGCACATGATTGAGATATTTGCTGGTCGACCAGACATTTTCGGTTGGCATATCCGCGTCGGCGGGCTCGTAATAGAGCTTATCGCCTGATACGCCATAGGTTCCGGCCAGTCCCGGAATGCCGCATTGCGCGCGGATAGCTTTATAGCCCATCTCGACATAGCGCGCGACCTCGTCCACCGTCTCTTCGATGTCGCCGCCATTGGCGTGGCCGTAAACCAAAACCTTGTCGCGAGACGCCCCGCCCAAAAGTTGATAAACGGGCATATTAGCGGCTTTGCCTTTAATGTCCCAAAGCGCCATATCCACAGCGGCGATGGCCGTCATATTAACCGCGCCTTTGCGCCAGTAAACGCCGCGATAGAGATATTGCCAAATATCTTCAATCCGGCTGGCATCGC
>JAZGFA010000045.1:0-9763 GCA_036478975.1 Robiginitomaculum sp.
TTTACGACGCTGACATCATGGCCGGCTTTAACGTAATGCTTTACCGCGTCAGGGGAGGCGGCGATGCGCTGCTCGCCCTTAGCCGTTTCTTTTAATACGGCAATTTTCAATGCAGGCTCCCCAGATATGTGGGCGCGCAGATTTGGCCGCGGCCCAGACTATTGATTATTTTAAAACGACAACAAGCAGGCTGATAATGCCGCCAAAGATAGCCAGACCGATAACGCTCATATGCCAATTGGCTTTGAGTTTAAGCACGAAGCCGTAAATGAAACCGATAAGGGTCGCCGCTATCAGGGAGGGAATCCACGCTAGGCCAACGGCGAAGGTCAGGATGGCGTAAAGACAAGAAATGATAATCAGTCCCGCGCCCCAAATGGACCCGGAAATAAAGCCGGTAAATGTTTTGCCTTGTCCGGTAATGGACATTTCACCGTGGTTATAGTCGGAATGCGCGTCGCTCATGGTCAATCTCTTTGATAAGTGTTTCCCTTTGCTAACACAGCGGTAAACCGCCCGCCAATGAAAAGATGAAAACTTGGCCGGTAATAGGGCGTTAACCCTACCTGTTCACGACATTTTTACGCCGAGCCTTTACATATGGACGTCAATGACTGGAATAATTCCAGCGATTGTCATGTTTTGGGTCAGATTGGTCCAAAGCAGTTTGGCCCAAGGCAGTTTGGCCCAAGGCTGATTTGGCAAAATCGACAAGGATGGTGGAATGCGCAAAACAGTATTATTAGTGGATGATGATCCAACCCAGCGCCGGCTTTTGCAGGCGGTTGTGGAAAAAAGCGGTTTCTCTAGCCTTCAAGCCGATAGCGGTAATAGGGCGTTAGAACATGCGCTTGGCCCTGACGGGGCTAATATTGATGTGGTGATGCTCGATTTGGTCATGCCCGGCCTAAGCGGTATGGAGACATTGGCCGAGCTGTCAAAAAACCGTCCAGATTTGCCAGTGATTGTTTTAACCGGCACGGGTTCTATCGACGCGGTGGTGAGCGCCATGCAAGCGGGCGCACGCGATTTTGTCGTCAAGCCCGCCAGCCCAGAGCGCCTGATTGTTTCTATTCGCAATGCCCTTGAAATCAACACGCTCGCAACTGAAGTGAAGCGCCTCAATAAAACCGCCAAAAATGAGCTATCCTTTAAGGACCTTATCGGCAATGCCCCCTCCATGCGCTCGGTTGTGGCTATGGGTGAGCGCGGCGCGAAGGCCAATATTCCAATTTTAATTACCGGCGAAAGCGGGGTCGGCAAAGAAGTCGTTGCCCGCGCCATTCAAGGCAGCTCGGACCGCACGGGCCGTCCTTTCATTACGGTGAATTGCGGCGCTATTCCTGAAAACCTGGTTGAAAGCATTTTGTTTGGCCATGAGAAAGGCTCTTTTACCGGCGCCAATTCTAAGCATACAGGTAAGTTCCAAGAGGCTAGCTCTGGCACATTATTTCTTGATGAAGTCGGGGAGCTGCCGCTGGAAATGCAAGTGAAACTCTTGCGGGTTTTGCAAGAGGGCGAAGTGGACCCTATCGGCTCCAAACGTCCGGTTAAAGTTGACGTGCGCATTATTTCTGCGACCAATCGCGACCTTGCGCAAGCGGTTAAGGCGGGCACGTTCCGCGAAGATTTATATTATCGCTTAAACGTCTTCCCAATCGAAGTGCCTTCCCTGCGCGAGCGGGTGCAGGACGTCTCCGCCCTGCTAGAGCATTTCATCAAGCGCTTTAACGCCCAAGAGAGCAAAAGCGTGCGCGGCGTAACCCCCGAAGCCCTGCTAATGCTGCAAGGCTATAATTGGCCCGGCAATGTGCGCCAGCTAGAAAATAGCGTCTTTCGCGCGGTTATCCTGTCCGATGGTCATATGTTGACCCCGGCTGATTTCCCGCAAATTTCTGGCCTCACCCCGTCCCTGCCAAGCGTAGAGGCGAGCGCCTTTACCGGCAATTCCACCCAAGTGGATGATGAGGACGAGATGAATGTCAAAGTGCTAGACCGTAGCGGTCATTTGCGCTCCCTAGAGGCTATTGAGCGCGACCTTATTCAGTTCGCCATTGATACCTATAGTGGCCATATGTCCGAAGTGGCGCGCCGTCTCGGCATTGGCCGCTCGACCCTATACCGCAAAGTGCGCGAGCATGAGCTTGAGGTTGACCGCGAAGCGAGCTAGCGCCTTTTAAGGCTGGCCTCCATAACCGGAACATATGTGTGACGGTGAATCGGGCAGGGGCCAAGCTCTTGCAAGGCGCGCTTATGGGCGGCGGTTGGATAGCCCTTATGGCGGGCAAAGCCATATCCCGGATTGCGGCTATCGGCCTGCTCCATTAATTTATCGCGGGTGACTTTGGCCACGATAGAGGCAGCGGCGATTGATAGGCTTTTGCTATCGCCTTTGATAATTGTCACGGTTTCACACGGAAGGCTCGGCGCCCTATTGCCGTCAATCAGCGCAGCTACGGGCAGGTAGGGCAGGGCGTGAAAGGCGCGCTGCATGGCGGTAAGGCTCGCGGCCAAAATATTAATACGCTCTATTTCTTCCGGCTCGGCTATGCCAATGCCAATGGCGATTTCCCCGCGCGCCGCGCCTTCCATAATGACGTTCAGCAAACGTTCACGCGCCAGCGGCGATAAAAGCTTACTGTCATTAAGGCCGGCGGGGATGCTCCCCTCTTGCAAGATGACGGCGGCGGCCACTACCGGCCCGGCAAGCGGACCACGTCCCGCCTCGTCAATACCGCAGACGCGCCCGTTAAAGGCCCGCTCCGCGCTATAATCGGGGTTTGGTTTGTTTTTCTGTGGTTTAGGTGTCCGCATATGAATTTTTGGCCCGAATCCTGCACTTTTTGCAGTTCATGCCCTTTTTAGGACAAAACTCTTCTGATAAGAAGGGGGAAATTGAATGAAGGAGAATATCATGGGTAAAACCCGCACAGCCCTCGTGGCAACAGTTTTTACGGCCTCCGCGCTGTTTTCATCCGCCAGTTTTGCCATTGGCAGCGAAGGCGATTGTCTTGCCGCTGACGGCATCACAATGGATTTGCAAGGCGTAAAGCATTGCATGGCCCCAATCATCGCCGAAGAATTTCACGGCGAAGAATATAGCGAGCTTAAGGGCGTCAAAGCGTGCAAATTCACTGTACGTAAAACCTCTATCGGCGATTACTGCTTAATCCCGCTAGAAGCCAAGCCTGCTAAGGCGGCAATGGTAACGCCCGCCGCTGATGTTGTGGCCTCTGCTATTGAGACCCCTGCGCTTGACCCTATGGCCGCGCCGGCCGCCGCTGAGGCCCCAAAGAAAAAATGCGGTCTATTTGGCTGTAGAAAAGATAAAGAATAGTCTTTCGATTGTTTGAAATTAAAGCCGCCTTTCACAGTGTGAGCGGCGGTTTTTTTATGACTGCGCCTTGCGCCGCGCCGTTAGCGCTCTAATCTACCCCTATGTTATCAGTCATTATACCCAGCTTAAATGCGGGGGCGTCTTTGCCCCGCCTATTGTCATCGCTCGCGGGGCAAGTTGACGATATTGTGGTCAGCGATGGCGGCTCCGGTGATGACAGCCTCGCGGTTTCGATAAAGGCCGGGGCGCGGCTTGCGGTAGGCGGGGCGGGGCGGGGACATCAACTTGCGCGCGGCGCCCGCTGGAGCCTAGCGCACGCTCCTGATGACTGGATGTTGTTTTTACACGCGGATTGCGCCTTGCCTGACAGATGGCGCGAGGCAATTGCGGACCATATAAAAACCCGCCCTGACACGGCGGCTTATTTTCGCTTTTCGCTAGATGATAAGGGCTTTTGGCCGCGCTTAATGGAGCGCATCGTCGCCGTCCGCTGCTCCCTATTGGCTTTGCCCTACGGGGACCAAGGTTTGCTTATATCGCGCGCGCTTTACGGCGAAATTGGCGGCTATGAAAAATGGGATTTATTTGAGGACGTCGCCATTGTGCGCGCCTTGGGCCGTAAGCGTTTGGCGCGCTTAAATTTGCCGCTTAAAACGGGCGCGGGTAAATACCGCGCGCCAAAAAATAAGGGCGGCGGCTATGTGCGCCGGCCCCTCAAAAACATGGGACGGTTGATTGTTTTTCTGATGACCGGCAACCCCAAACGGGCGGGGCGAGGCTATCAATGAGAAATCGGCCTTTGCTGATTGTGTTTACCAAAGCGCCCTATTATGGCGGCGCGAAGTCACGTCTCGCTGCCGGGCCAAATGGGGGTGTTGGCAAGGTTCACGCTAATCGCATTTACCGCGCTATGGTTAGAAAAATTCTGCGCAATGTCACTGATAATCGCTGGGAAACCGTGTTATCGGCGACCCCAAGCCGCGATATATTGCGCCGTTTTGGCGGGGTGTGGCCGGCGAAATTTTCCCGCATGGACCAAGGGGGCGGCGGGCTAACCCCGCGCCTTGCCCGCGCCTTTGACCGCAAAGGCCCTACGGTGATTATCGGCACGGACGCGCCGCAAATGGGCGCGCGCGATATTGCCGCCGCGTTCAAAGCGCTTAAGTCCCACGCGGCCGTATTTGGCCCCGCCGATGATGGCGGCTTTTGGCTTATCGGGGTTAATGGCCCGGTGGAGGCGAAAATTTTTGACGGGGCGCGCTGGTCAACCGAGTATGCGCTCGCCGATGTGGCGAAAAACATTAAGGGCGAATGCGCCTATTTGCGCACTTTGATAGATGTGGATGATGTTAAGGCGCTGGCAAAATTAAAGGCTAGCAATCCGCGCTTTTAACGCCAGAAGATCGCGCCAAGCGTCCCCCTTAAGCTCTGGTCTGCGCAGTAAAAACGCCGGGTGGTAAAGCGGCAGGGCGGGGATAGGCTCGCCGCCCTCTATGGCGTAGCTCTGCCACTGGCCGCGCAATTTTGTAATGCCCTTTTGCCCCGTTAAAGTTTCCAGCGAAACCCCGCCGGTCATGACGATAATTTTGGGCGCTTTGAGCGCGATATGGCGGGCGATGAACGGCGTGCACAGGGCAATTTCCGGCGGGCTTGGGGCGCGGCCATTAAGCGGGCGATAATTGCACACATTGGTAATGTAAACATCATCCTCGCCAATGCCAATTGCCGCGAGCATGGCCGTGAGCATAGCGCCGGTCTGGCCCATAAAGGGCTGCCCCGCCTTGTCCTCATTGGCCCCCGGAGCTTCTCCGATTATCATCAAATCCGCCTTGGGATTGCCGCGCGCAAACACGGCGCGGCTTGCATTGGCGGAGAGGTCACCGGCGTCAAAGCTTTCAATTGCGGCCTTTAGCGCCTCTAAGGTCGGGGCGGCTCCGGCAATGGCGGCGCTTTCGGCGAGCAGTTTTTGCGTCGCCTCATCACTGGTTATTTTAGGCGTTGTTTTGGGCGCCATTTCGGGCGCGGGCTTAACCGCCATAACCGCCGCTTTTTCGGCGGGAATATTGAGGGCTTTGCGCGGCTTTTTCGCGGGCTTAGAGGCGGGGATAGGCGCAATGTCCACGCCGGATTCCTCCCACCATTCTAGGGCGCTGCGTAGGGCGTCCGCGCTTATGGTCTGCGTATCATTCATTGCGCGGCCTTTAGGTTTGGTAATAGCCGGCTTTCAATCGCGTCGATAATCTGACCGGCAATATCAATTTGCGTCGCGCTCTCAATGCCGACAAGGCCGGGTGAGGCGTTGACTTCTAAGAGCTTTGGCCCGCCGGACGTGCGCAATATATCAACCCCCGCCATGCCAAGGCCTAAAATATGCGCCGCCTTTATCGCCATATCGGATTCCTTGGCGCTAAGGCTGACCGGCCTTGCCGTGCCGCCTTGGTGCAAATTAGAGCGAAATTCACCCTTAGGTCCGGTGCGCTCCATCGCCCCGGCAATATGGCCATCAACGACAAAGGCGCGAATATCCGTTCCGCTCGACTCCGCTATAAATTCTTGCACCAAAAACGGCGTGCGGGCGTAAATAATTTCTTGTAAGCGCGATTGCGCCGCCGCTATTGTGTCGAGCTTTATCACGCTATTGCCCTGGGTCCCCGAGAGGAGTTTGACGATAATCGGCAGGCCGCCAACCGCTTTAATCGCGTCATCAATAAAGTCCGCGCGCGCAAGGGTGACGGTTTTAGGAATGTCCATGCCTGCCGCGCTAAGGATTTGGCCGGAGAGAAATTTATCATGGGCCGTAAGAATGCCGGCCGCCGAATTGACGCAGTAAACTCCCGCCGTTTCAAAGGCGCGAATATAGGCGCTACCAAAACCGGCGAGCGGCCCGCCAATGCGCGGCAATATCGCGTCAAAGGGCTTGCTAAATTGGCTGATAAAACTGTTTTTATCGCAGTTGATTACGCCGGAAAGCGTATTAAAGGGTTGGATATGATGGCCGCGTTTACGGGCGGCGGCGATAAGGCTTTTATTGGAGCCATTATGGGGGCGCGTGGTCAGAAGGGCGATGGATAGGGTCTGGGTCATATTCGCGCGCGTGCCTTTCTTTACTCTAAACGGCCTTAACGCTTTACGCTCGGCGCAAGACGCTTTATTCTTAAGCTTAATTATGCCCTAGGCGCGCCCAGTTTGCGAGTCGATAATATAGGGCAAAGGGAGAGATTTATGAGCGAAGCACAAAACCAGCCAGAGCGCGAATCCCAGCCAGAGCGTGAAGCCATGGATTATGATGTGGTTATCGTTGGGGCGGGGCCCGCGGGCCTATCCGCCGCTATCCGCCTAAAACAGCTTGGCGGCGACGATATTAACGTCGTGGTTTTGGAAAAAGGCTCTGAAGTCGGGGCGCATATTCTGTCCGGCGCGGTTCTCGACCCGATTGGCCTTAATGCGCTTATCCCTGACTGGAAAGAAAAAGGCGCGCCGCTGCATACGCCTGTGACCAGCGATAAGCTTTTAATGCTCGGCCCAGCGGGGGCTTTGCGCATTCCTAATATTATGATGCCGCCCCTGATGAATAATCACGGCAATTATATTGTCTCCATGGGGAATGTCTGCCGCTGGATGGCAGAGCAAGCCGAAGCGCTCGGCGTAGAAATTTTCCCCGGCATGGCGTGCTCGCAGCTGATTTACGGCGATAGCGGCGAGGTCACCGGCGTGGTGGCGGGCGAATTTGGCATTAGCAAGGATGGCTCTAAGGGTGACGGCTATGAGCCGGGCATGATCTTAAACGGCAAATATGTGCTGCTCGGCGAAGGCGCGCGCGGCTCACTGAGCCAAATCGCCCGCAAAAAATACGCCCTAGAGGCGGATTGCTCTCCGGCCAAATTTGGCCTTGGCATGAAAGAAATTTGGGAGATTAAACCTGAAAACCATAATGAAGGCGAAGTCATTCATACGGCGGGCTGGCCGATTGGCTTTAAGGCGGGCGGCGGCTCATTCCTCTATCACGCGCAAAACAACCAAGTGTTTCTCGGCTATATTGTCGATCTAAATTATAAAAACCCAAGCCTGTATCCCTATATGGAAATGCAGCGCTGGAAACATCATCCGGCGATTGCGCAAATCCTTGAGGGCGGCAAGCGTGTCTCCTACGGCGCGCGGGTTGTTACCAAGGGCGGCTATCAGTCCATGCCCAAGGCAGTGTTTGCGGGCGGCGCTTTGCTGGGCTGCTCGGTCGGGCTTGTGAATTTGCCGCGTATTAAGGGCAATCATAATGCAATGCTGTCGGGCAAAGCGGCGGCGGAAGCAGCCTATAACGCGATTAAAGCGGGGCGCTCCGGCGATGAGCTAACGGCCTATGATAAAGAGCTGCGCAGCGGCCCTGTCGGCCAAGACTTAAAACCCGTGCGCAATGTTGCGCCGCTTAATGCGCGCTTTGGCCCCGTGCTTGGCGGCATGCTGCTCGGCGGGCCGGATATGTGGATATCCAGCATCTTAAAATTCAACCCGATTGGCATTATAGCAAACCTGCTTCGGTTTAAATTTAGCGGCACAATCGGCCATAAAAAAGACGACGCCGGAAGCCTGCAAGAGAGCAAAAAGTTTAAAACCATTACCTATCCCAAGCCGGACGGAGTTCTGTCCTTTGACCGCCTGACCAATGTTAGTTTTAGCTCCACTAATCACGGCGAGGAGCAGCCGAGCCATTTAAAACTGCTCGATGATAGTGTGCCGATTGGTATTAATTTGCCGCTTTATGACGAGCCGGCCCAGCGCTATTGCCCCGCCGGAGTGTATGAAATTCTGACCGATGACAGCGGCAAATCGCGCTTTAATATCAATGCGCAAAACTGCGTCCATTGTAAGACCTGCGATATTAAGGACCCGAGCCGCAATATTGTTTGGAATGTGCCTGAGGGCGGCGGTGGCCCTAACTATCCGAATATGTAATAAGCGCCATTGTTTCCCATTTGGGACTTTAAATAAATTGAAAGCCGCCCCTATGTCCTATTTTCGTCGCCGCTTAAGCTGTTTCATGCTTTTGGCCACCACATGTTTTTTGACCGCCTGCACAACGGCGGACGGCGGCGCGCGCTATTACTCCGATGCTACGACCCCCGAAGGCGAACTTTTGGGTGATTATCTAGCCGGACGTTACGCTTACCATATTGACGATAGCGCGGCTCGGCTCAAATATTACCAATCTGCCTTTGAGCGCGCCCCGGACAGCGCCGCCCTTGGGGCCAAGGCGGTCAACGCCGCCATTAGCGCCGGCGACGGGCCGCTAGCGCGCACATTGGCAAAGCGAGTTTTAGCGGTGCAAAGCGATGAGGCTTTATCGCGCCTTGTTCTGAGTGCCCAGAGCATCTCCGGCGGTAAATATAGCGCCGCCGCCCAGCGTCTTCATGACCAACCCGAAGACCCAAGTCTTGGGGTGATGATGGCGATGATGGAAGGCTGGGCATTATACGGTGCGGGGGAGAGCGATAAAGCGATTGAAGTGTTTAACGCTATCGAAGTGGGCGGCTATTTTGATGTGGTTGCGACCTTGCAAAAGGCGCAAATTTACGCCGCTTCCGGTGATGAGAGTCAGGCTAAAGCGGGCTTTGATCTTGTGGAAAAAACCGGCGTTTCCCCCATATCCATGGCGCTGGCTAAGGCGCGTTATCTCTCCAATAAGGGCGATTTTGCGAGCGCTTTGAGTTTTCTAAAAGCCTTTGATGAAGATACGCTTGGCGGTGTTGAAAGCGGCCCTGTGCGCACGGCCCTAGACGCGCTTGAGGCGGGCAATAGGCCGAGCGGAAAATTAAACGCCGCGCAATTGGCTTCATCGTCTTTGGTGGATCCGGCGGGGGAATTTTTCTATCAGCAGCGCGCCTATGACGCCGCAGAAATGTATCTGCGCACGGCCCTGATGATGGACCCTAAAAACCAGCGCGCCCGTCTGTGGCTCGCCGCGACCCTAGAGCGTATGGAGCGCACGCAGGATGCGCAAAAAATTTATAAAGAAATTCCCAAAGACTCCGATTATTATGTCTCGGCAACATTGTCCTATGCCAATCTTTTATCGCGCGATGACCAAGACGCGAAATCGACGGCGGTGCTAAAATCGCTCAATAAATCTCATCCGACTTTTTTGACCCGCCAAGCGATTGGCCTATCCTATCTTATCGCCGAGGATTACGAAAAGGCGCTGCCTTATTTTGACACTATGGTGAAATCCATGAGCGAGGCGGAGCTTAAGGATAATCCGCAGCCGCTTTACCATCGCGGCATTTGCCTAGAGCAAGCGGGGCGCTGGCAAGAGGCTGTGAGCGATTTCAAACGCGTATTAGAGGTTAACCCGGAGAGCGCCGACACGCTTAATTATCTGGGCTATACATGGGTTGATAAGGGCGAAAACCTAACCGAAGCGTTTGAGATGATCCG
>JAZGFA010000046.1:0-15406 GCA_036478975.1 Robiginitomaculum sp.
CGGTGCTATTAGCCATGACCATCACGCCTGCCGTGCCAAGGCCTGACTTATGCTCACGCAAGGCGTCAAAATCCATCAGCACCGTATCGCAAATCTCGCGCGGCAGCATTGGCACGGACGAGCCGCCCGGAATGATAGCCTTTAAATTATCCCAGCCGCCGCGAACGCCGCCGCCATATTCATTGATGAGCGTCTTCAGTGGAATGGACAAAGCCTCTTCCACATTACACGGCGTATTAACGTGGCCGGAAATGCAGAACACTTTCGTGCCTTTATTATTTTCGCGGCCAAATTGGGTAAACCACTGCGCCCCGCGCCGCAATATTGTCGGCACAACGGCGATGGATTCCACATTATTAACCGTGGTCGGACAGCCATAAAGGCCAGCATTAGCCGGAAATGGCGGCTTTAATCGCGGCTGGCCTTTTTTGCCCTCAAGGCTTTCAAGCAGGGCGGTTTCTTCGCCGCAAATATAAGCGCCCGCGCCGTGATGGACATAAACTTCAAAATCCCAGCCAGAGCCGCAGGCATTTTTACCGATTTTACCGGCCTTGCGTGCCTGATCGACGGCGGCCTGTAATCTGTGGCGCTCTAGGATATATTCGCCGCGCAAATAGATGTAAGCGGCGTGGGCTTGCATAGCAAAGCCGGCGACAAGGCAGCCTTCAATCAATAGGTGCGGGTCATGGCGCATCATTTCGCGGTCTTTACACGTGCCCGGCTCGGACTCATCTGCGTTGACCACAAGGTAATGAGGCCGCGCGCCGACTTGCTTGGGCATAAATGACCATTTTAGGCCGGTCGGGAAACCCGCTCCGCCGCGTCCGCGCAGGCCAGAAGCCTTGACATTATCTATAATCCACTCGCGGCCCTGCTCTAGCATTTCGCGCGTATTGACCCATGCGCCGCGCGCCTCCGCCCCCGCAAGTGTCCAATCTTGACGGCCATAGAGATTTTGGAAAATCCGGTCTTTATCTTGCAGCAGCTCAACCATTTTTATGCCTTCGCTTTCTTAGACTTAACCTTGGCTTTGGATGCCTTGGTTTTAGCGGCCTGAGTTTTGGCTTTCGCCTTAGCCGTTATCGGCTTGGGCTGTTTCGGCTTAGTCTTGCGCCCAGCCGATGTAGCGTGTTTACCCTTTGGATCTGGAGTATGGTCTGTGACCTGGCGCATTTTTTTGGTATTGGGCAGTTTTTTTGCTTTATATTTATTATATAAGCCTTTGGTAATAAGCGTTTTTTCTCCGCCTTCTGGCTCGGAGGTAAAACGGCCATTTTGCGGGCCAGCCTTAACGGGTCGCCCCGCCTCTAAATCATCAAGCAAAGCTTCCATGGTCTCAGGCGTTAGGTCTTCATAATAGTCATCACCGGCGGCGTTGCTGACCTGCACCATCGGCGCATTAGTGCATGCGCCAAGGCACTCAACTTCAATCCAGGACAATTTGCCGTTTTCAGAAATAGAGCCTTTAGGACCAATTTTACGCTCGCATACTTTTTTAAGCTCCCCCGCCCCGCGCAGCCAGCACGGCGTCGTGCCGCAAAGCTGCACATGGTGCGTGCCAACCGGCGCAAGGTTAAACATGGTGTAAAATGTCGCGACTTCGTAAACGCGGATATAGGCCATATCGAGCATATCGCCGACCGCGCGCAAAGCTTTCTCTGGCAGCCAGCCGCCCGCATCTTTCTGGGCAATCCAAAGCGCCGGAATCATCGCAGAGCGCTGACGGCCCTTGGGGTATTTTTTAACCCAGCTATTGATTTTTTTCTTCGCGTCAGCGGACAGGGTAAAGCTGTCGGGCTGAACGGCGGCAAGGCGGCGAGAACTCATCGGTCAATTTCTCCGAAAACAATATCGAGCGAGCCGATAATAGCGGACACATCGGCCAGCATATGGCCCTTATTTAAATAATCCATTGCTGCCAAGTGCGGAAAGCCCGGCGCGCGAATTTTACAGCGATACGGCTTATTACTACCATCAGCAATTAGGAACACGCCGAACTCGCCCTTTGGCGCCTCAACGCAAGCATAGATTTCGCCCTTCGGCACGTGGAAGCCCTCGGTATAAAGCTTAAAGTGATGAATAAGCGCTTCCATGCTTTGTTTCATCTCCGCGCGGCGCGGCGGGGCGACCTTTTTATCTTCGGTCAAAACCGGGCCTTCGGGCATCATCTCAAGACATTGGCGCATGATTTTCACGCTCTCATACATCTCTTCGACGCGGCACAAATAACGGTCATAACAATCGCCATTTTTGCCGAGCGGAATTTTAAACTCAAGCTCGTCATAGACTTCGTATGGCTGTGAGCGGCGCAGATCCCACGCCATGCCAGAGCCGCGCACAAGCACGCCGGTAAAGCCCCAATCATAGCAATCTTGCTTTGAAATCACGCCAATATCGACATTGCGCTGTTTGAAAATACGATTTTCCGTCAGCAAAGTTTCAATGTCTTTCAGCTTTTGCGGGAATTGGTCACACCAGTCGAGCAGGTCTTTAATCAGCTTTGGCGGCAAATCCTGATGCACGCCGCCGGGGCGAAAATAGGCCGCATGCATACGCGAGCCAGAGGCGCGTTCGTAAAACACCATCAGCTTTTCGCGCTCTTCGAAACCCCAGACGGGCGGGGTCAGCGCGCCGACGTCCATAGCCTGCGTCGTCACATTGAGCATGTGGGAGAGGATACGGCCAATCTCACTATACAGAACGCGGATAAATTGCGCCCGGCGCGGAACCTCAATGCCCATGAGTTTTTCAATCGCAAGGCAGAACGCATGTTCTTGGTTCATCGGCGCAACATAATCGAGCCTGTCAAAATACGGTATCGCTTGCAGGTAAGTCTTATGCTCAATCAGCTTTTCCGTGCCCCGGTGCAAAAGCCCAATATGGGGGTCAACGCGGGTAACAATCTCGCCCTCAAGCTCTAGCACAAGGCGCAAAACCCCATGGGCCGCCGGATGCTGCGGGCCAAAGTTAATGGTGAACTTGGAGTCTTTTTCGTGGTCCATTGCGCTGTCGGTCATAGCTATTCCCCCGCTTTCTCATCGCCCGGTAAGGCGTATTTTGCGCCTTCCCATGGGGACATGAAATCAAAACTGCGATATTCTTGCGGTAGATTTACCGGCACGGTGATGACGGCCTTACGCTCTTCATCATAGCGCACTTCGGTAAAGCCGGAGAGCGGGAAATCCTTGCGCAGCGGATGGCCCTCAAAACCGTAATCGGTGAGGATGCGGCGCAAATCAGGGTGATGGTCAAAAATGATGCCATACATGTCAAAGGCTTCGCGCTCATACCAATCTGCATTAGGGAATATGCTCGCAATAGAGTGTATTGGCGTGTCCTCATCCGTGGAGGCTTTCACCCGAATACGGTGATTATGCTGCATGGAGAGCATGTGATAAACAATGTCAAAGCGGCGCTCGCGGGCCGGATAATCAACGCCGCACAAATCAATCAGCTGGCTCATTTTAGCGGTCGGATCATCGCGCAAAAAGGTAATCACATCGACGATTTTCGCGCGGCGCACATGCAGGGTAAGCTCCCCGCCGACTATCTCCGCGCTATTTACTGCGTCGCCGAGGGCGCTAACAATATGGTCTTGTAAATCAATCATATCTATCGCTCTATATTGCCTTCGCGGCGGATTTTCTTTTGCAGTTGCAAAACGCCGTAAACCAAAGCTTCGGCAGTTGGAGGGCAACCGGGAATGTAAATATCAACGGGCACGATTTTATCGCAGCCGCGCACGACCGCATAGGAGAAATGGTAATAACCGCCGCCATTGGCGCATGAGCCCATGGAGATAACATAGCGCGGGAACGGCATTTGGTCATAGACCTTACGCAGGGCCGGAGCCATTTTATTGGTCAGGGTTCCCGCCACAATCATCACGTCCGATTGACGCGGGGAAGCGCGGGGCGCGAAACCAAAGCGCTCCAAATCATAACGCGGCATAGAGGCTTGCATCATCTCTACGGCGCAACATGCAAGACCGAAGGTCATCCACATGAGGGAGCCGGTTCTGGCCCATGTTATTAAATCATCAGCGGAGGCGGTTATAAAACCATTATCCGCTAGCTCGTCCGACATGCCGTCAAAATACGGGTCATGCTTTTTCGGATCATATTCGGGTATGCTCAGCTTTGCAGCATTTGGAGGGGTTAAATCGTTCATCAGCCTATTCCCAATCAAGGGCCCCTTTTTTCCATGCGTAAATTAGGCCTGCGCCCAGCTCTACTAAGAATATCATCACTACCGCCCAGCCATAGACGCCAATTTCCTCTAGGGACACGGCCCACGGAAACAGGAAGGCGACTTCTAGGTCAAAAATGATAAAGAGAATCGCCACCAGATAAAACCGCACATCAAATTTCATCCGGCTATCTTCAAAGGCGTTAAAGCCGCACTCATAGGTGGAAAGCTTTTCCGTATCCGGACCGGATGGCGCAAAAATTTTAGACGCCAGTAATAGCACGACGCTAAATCCGCCGCCCATGAGCAAAAGGATGATAATGGGCAGATATTCGCGTAAATATTCAGACATGGACATCCTTTAACCAATATGTGCGGCCGGCCATGGATAAGATGTGGCCAGAATCGGCTCCACCCTACCCTTGATTTCGCGCGCAAACTAGTCCTGATATTACGGATTTGCAACGTATATATTGACGCAGACTGCGATTGAATTTTAGCCTAGGTCCGCATGGTTTTTAGCAAACCAGCCCTTAAAGGCCGCCTGCTCCGCTTGGCTCATATGCAGGGACAGTTTTGTGCGCCGCTCCACCACGTCTTGCGCGCTCGTGGCAAATTCATTGGCGACTAAATAGTCGACTTCGCGCGCGGTTAACCCGCCGCCAAAATCCTCACCCATATCGCCGTAAACCTTAGCATCCCCGATGACCTTAGCCATGCGCGTGCCATAGCAACGGGCCAGCCTAAACAGATAGCTGGTTTTAAAGTCCGGATAGGCGGCGCGTATTTGCTCAAAAAAGCCGTAAAAGTCGGCCTTATCTATGTCGCCGCCCGGCAAATGCGCCTTAGCGGTCCAGTCAAGCTGGCTAAATGTGTAGTATTTTTCAAGCTTTTGCAGGGCATGTTCGGCGAGCTTACGCGACGTGGTGATTTTACCGCCAAACACTGACAGAAACGGCGCGCCATCGGCAAAGTCTTCAAGCTCTAGCACATAATCGCGGGTCACAGCCGACGCGCTTTGGGCCTTATCATCATAGAGCGGGCGCACGCCGCTATAGGAGCCGATAATATCGCCCTCGGATATGTCGTCTTTGAAATATTCATTGGCCGCGTCAATCAGATAGCGAGTTTCCTTAGGCGATATTTTCGCTGGCCCTTCAGACGGATCATAGGGCTCGTCGGTTGTGCCGATAAGGGTGAATTTTTTCTCATAGGGAATGGCGAAAATAATCCGCCCGTCCCCGTTTTGGAAAATATAGCTTTTATCGCCGCTAAACAATTGCCGCGTGATAAGATGGCTACCCTTAATTAGGCGCACGCCAGAGCCTTTATCCTTGCGGCCGATCTTGGTCAGCACTTCCTCAACCCACGGGCCAGCGCTATTGATAATGCCCTTAGCCGTTACGGTTTGCGTAGCCCCGCCGCGCTTTGAAATATCAATCTCATAGCTGCTTTCCTTAGCCCGAATATCAAGCACCTTGGTGCGGGTAGAGATAATCGCCCCATGCTCCATCGCGTCGACGGCGTTGAGGATAGTCAGGCGCGTATCCTGCACCCAGCAATCGGAATACTCATAGCCAAATTTAAGCCGGTCTTCGAGCAAATCCTTGTGCGGAGCCTTATTAAGCCTGACCACTTTTGTCGGCGGCAGCATTTTACGCCCGCCCATATAATCATACATGAATAGGCCAATGCGCAGCATCCACGCTGGCCGCAAGCCCTTATCATAGGGCAGGACAAAGCGCATCGGCCAGATGATATGCGGCGCGGCGCGCAATAGCACTTCACGCTCAATTAAAGCCTCGCGCACAAGGCGAAATTCGTAATGCTCCAAATAGCGCAGGCCGCCATGGATAAGCTTGGTTGATGATGATGAGGTGTGATTGGCGAGGTCGTCTTTCTCGCACAAAAGCACGGATAGCCCCCGCCCCGCCGCGTCGCGTGCAATCGCCGCGCCGTTAATGCCGCCGCCAACGATGAGCAAATCATAGCTTGCCCCGCTAAAATCAGTTTTACTCATGAAGCGCGCTCCAATCACCGGAGCGCCCGCCGGATTTACTCAGCAGCTTAATATCGGAAATCACCATGCCCTTATCGGCGGCCTTGAGCATGTCATAGAGGGTAAGACACGCCACTGATACGGCGGTTAGTGCTTCCATCTCAACTCCGGTTTGGCCGCTAGTTTTTGTCTCGGCGGTCACGATGAAACCGGGCAAAGCCTCATCAAGCGTAATGGTTACGGAGACTTTAGAGAGCGGCAGAGGGTGGCAGAGCGGAATAAGGTCGGCGGTTTTCTTTGCCCCCATAATGCCGGCCAGCTCGGCTACGGGGATAACGTCGCCCTTTTTATTGCCGCCTGATTGCACAAGCGCCAGCGTATCGGCGCTAAGGGTCACGCGGCCAGAGGCAATGGCTATGCGCGTGGTTACGGCTTTGCCGGACACGTCCACCATAGCGGCGCGGCCTTGCTTATCAAAATGTGTTAGCTCTGACATAATTTCCCCGAAAAGGTTTGCCCCCGTAAACTTTGGCCTATGTCTCTAAGAGACGCGGCATGATTTCCACCAGATTACACGGCCCGTGGCGACTATCAAGCTGATCGCGAATTACTTTATCCCAACCATCCTTAACCGCGCCATTAGACCCGGGTAGGCAAAAGATGAATGTGCCCTTAGCCACGCCGGCGCAGGCGCGCGACTGCAAGGTCGATAGGCCGACGGTTTTATAGCTCTCCATGTGGAAAACCACGGAGAAGCCATCAATGACTTTCTCAAATAGAGGCATCACCGCCTCAACCGTAATATCGCGCCCCGTAAGGCCCGTGCCACCCGTGGTGATAATCGCGTCAATATTGCTGTCATTAATCCATGATGTCAGGATAGCTTGCACGCCCTCAATAGTGTCGCGGACAATTTCGCGCGCGCCAATGGCGTGGCCCGCGGTCTCTATGCGGGCCTGCAATACATCGCCGGACGTATCGTCGGCGCGCGTGCGGGTGTCTGATATGGTCAGCAAAGCAATGTTAATCGGGATAAATGTGCGGCTTTCGTCAATTCCGGCCATTAGGACCTCCATCTGTTTTTATCATCTATATCGCGCGCGCTCGGCTCTACCCAATGGGCCATATCGCCGCGCGTCTCTGATTTCCAAAACGGCGCTTCGGATTTTAAATAATCCATCACAAAGTCCGCCGCCTCGAAAGCGTCGCGGCGATGGGCGCTCGCGCTGGCAACAAAGACTATAGGCTCGCCGACGACCATATTCCCGACGCGGTGAATAATGCATAGCCCGCTAAGCTCCCACCGCGCCCTCGCCTGCTCGCTGATATTTTTAATCTGGCTTTGGGTGAAGCCCTCATAATGGCTGAGGGTCAGCGAGGACACATTTTCATCCGGGCGCACAAGCCCGGTAAACGCGACAATTGCGCCGGCTCCTAATGCGGCGGCGCGAAAATCCGCGTGGGCGCGCTCTGGCTCAAAGGGGCTATCGCTAACGGTGATGGAGAAACACTCCATTATTAGCCGCCGCTCAGGGCGGACATGAAAGCGATTTCATCGTCATTAGAGATAGCGACATCGCCCAATGCCATTTGCTGGTTAACCGCCATGGACACGCCGGCTTGCTCTAAGGCTGCCTGCAATGCCGCGTCGCGCCCGCCAAGCCATTTCTTAAGCGCCGCGCCGCTACGCACATCTTGCGGCAAATCGACGGTCAGCGCGCCGCTAACGTCAGAGAGTTTACCGAAAAATAAAATAGTCGCCATATGCGTTCACGAACCTAGCCGCGCCTTTTTGTCTTATAACTCTATCGCCTTAATAGTGGACATGGGGGCGATTGGCTATATCTACTATAGCGACATTTTGTAAAAGGCCTGCCATGATTTCCGTATCCGAAGCGCTAGCGATAATTGCTACCCACCGCCCGCAAATGATTGAGGTGATAACGCCCCTTGCCGATAGCCTGGGCGCTGTTGCCGCCCGTGACATTACCGCCCAAATGACCCTGCCCCCGCGTGACGTTTCCGCCATGGACGGCTATGCCGCCGGCCACAGCGACGCCAAAACCAAAGGCGCGGCTTTAATCGTGATAGGCGAGAGCGCCGCGGGCAATCCGTTCGGCGGCCCCATCAAGGCCGGCGAGTGCGTGCGCATTTTCACCGGAGCCATTGTGCCACAGGGCGCGGACACCATTATCATTCAGGAAAATGTCACCCGCGACGCTGATTTCATCACCTGCACGCAGGACCAAGCCGCCCCGCGTCATATTCGCAAGGCGGGCCAAGATTTTAGCGCCGGCGATATACTGGTCAAAGCCGGCGCGCCCATCGGCCCGTCTGAAATCGCGCTTATCGCGGCGGGCAATCACGCGGCCGTGCCGACCCGCCGCCGACCCATCGTCGCCATATTGGCCAATGGGGATGAGCTTAAAGCGCCGGGCAGCGTTTTAGCCGAGGGCCAAATCGTTAGCTCCAACTCCGCCGCCCTTGCCGCCCTGATAACCCAGTGGGGCGGAGAGCCGCTACTGCTTGGCATTGCCGCCGATAGCGAAGCGGCAATTTTAGAGAAAATAGCTTTGGCCAAAACCGCCGATATTATCGTGCCCGTTGGCGGAGCCTCCGTCGGTGATCATGACCATATGCGCGCGGCGTTTACCTCCGCCGGCCTAGAAATGCACTTTGCTAAAATCGCGGTAAAACCTGGCAAGCCGACATGGTTTGGCGCATTAGGCGCGCAATGCGTATTAGGCCTGCCCGGCAATCCGGCTTCGGCCATTGTCTGCGCGCATTTGTTTTTAAAGCCGCTTATGGGCCGCGACAATATCGAGGGCCGCGCCAAGTTGACCGCGCCGATTAGCAAGAACGGCCCGCGCGAAACCTATCAAAGGGCACGCCTGTCCATAGGCGATGATTGCTCCCTTATCGTCACCCCGTTCCCGCGCCAAGATAGCGCGCTGATTACCCCGCTCACCCTGTCTAATGCGCTCATCAAAGTCCCGCCTCATGACGGGCCATGGCAGATTGGCGACAGCATTGAAGTGGTTTCACTCGGCATTGGCCCGCATATCCTATGAAACTCATCGCCGCCCTAGCCGCTTTATTTTTCGTAACCGCCGCGCTCTATGCCAGCGTAGGCTTTGGCGGCGGCTCTACCTATACGGCATTGTTAATTGTGTTTGGCGTTGATTACCGCCTTGTTCCGATTATTGCTCTGGCGTGTAATATCGCCGTGGTTAGCGGTAATAGCCTGCGTTACGGGCGCGCGGGCCATATAGAGTGGGCGCGGATAGCCCCGCTGATTGCCCTGTCTATTCCCGCCGCGTGGCTAGGGGCGCGGCTGAGCATATCAGAGGCGCTATTTATCGGCCTATTATGGATAGCCCTAGCCCTTGCGGGAGTGCGGCTATTATTGTTCACCCCTAAGGCAGAAACAAAATTTGAAAGCCGCAAGACCCCGCTCTGGCTTAATTTGATTATCGGCGCGGGGATTGGCTTTTACTCTGGGCTTGTCGGGATTGGCGGCGGGATTTTCCTCGCGCCTATCCTTTATACATTGCGCTGGGGCACTGCGCGGCAAATCGCGGCGACCTGTAGCATATTTATTCTGGTTAACTCCCTGTCTGGCATGCTTGGACAAGTGCAAAAACTCTCAAGCTTAAACCTCACCCATCAAGCCCTCGCCTTTTGGCCAATCCTGCCCGCGGTTATTATTGGCGGCTTTATCGGCAATCATATGGGCGTGTTTCGTCTATCCGAGCTATGGCTTAAGCGGCTAACGGGCCTCTTGATTTTAAGCGTGGCCGTGCGGCTCGCGTTTAAATGGCTCGCCCTAATAGGCTAGCCGCCCGTAACCGACATATGGCGCGCGGTGGCGGGGGCGCTGGCGGCGTTATCAAAGTCATGGCGCTGCGCCTTTTGCCGCATGGCCGTAGCGAGCAGCGCGTCTAAGTCCGCTTGCGGGTTATCCCCGCGCAGGGCGGCGCGTAAATCAAGTCGATCATCGCGGCCAAGGCACATATAGATTTGCCCCGTGCACGTGACGCGCACGCGGTTACAGCCGGCGCAAAAATTATTGGTCAGGGGCGAGATAAAGCCAAGCGTTCCGCCGGTTTCTTTTACCGTAACGTATCGCGCTGGCCCGCCCGTCATTTTATCATTATCAATCAAAGTATAGCGGCGCTCTAAATCCTCGCGCACGGCGGTAAGCGGCAAAAATTGACTGAGCCTATCCTGCGCAATTTCGCCTAGCGGCATGACCTCAATTAAGGTCATATCCATGCCGCGCCCATGGGCCCACGCCATGATGTCGGGAATTTCATACTCATTACCCTCCTTAGGCGCGCCCTTAAGCGCCACCGTATTCAGCTTAATCTTAAGCCCCGCCTGCTGCGCCGCGTCGAGCCCGCGCAGCACTTTATCCAAAGCGTCACGCCTCGTCAGCGCCTTAAAGCGCTCCCGATCAAGGCTATCAAGGCTGACATTAATGCGCTCCACCCCGTAGGATTTAAGCTCCGCCGCGTATTTATGCAGCTGGGTTGCGTTAGTGGTCACGGTAATTTCGTCGAGGGCTCCGCTGTCACGATATTTCGATAAGTCTTTGATTAAATGGATTATATCACGACGAACGAGCGGCTCTCCTCCGGTAATGCGAATTTTGCGAATCCCGCGCGCGATGAAATTAGCGGCGAGGGCCTCAAGCTCCTCTAGGGACAAAACTTCACTGCGCGGCAGAAACTTCATCTTCTCTGCCATGCAATAGGTGCAGCGCAAATCACACCTATCGGTCACCGATAGGCGCAGATAGGTAATTTGGCGTCCAAAACTGTCAATCAGAGCGTCCACGGCGGAGCCTTTCTTTGCGCGTGCCCTATCTCTAGGCATGCCCCATAAAAGGTAAAGCAAAATCGCGCATATTTGCGCTTGTCATATGGCCGCATCGGGCCTAGAGCGGAGATATTGGAAAGGGAATGCGGTGATAATCCGCGACTGCTCCCGCAGCTGTTATCGGCAAGGCGATTAGCACATGTCACTGTTTAAATATGCCAAGGCATATTTTGGCGGGAAGACGCTAACCACCATCAGAGCCGTAAGTCAGAAAACCTACCAATGAAGTCGCCAGCGCGTTGGGCGGGATGTACCGTAACGCATGGGTTGAGGCCAATCATGGTCTTTCCAATGACGACACAATTGTAACCGCCTGCGTGATAGTCATGCGGGCTTATTGGAGTTGTCGATATGACACGATTTTTAAATGGGGTCGCCTTTGCCGCCCTGCTCTCGAGCGCATTTTTCTCAAGCAATGCCCACGCGCAAATTCAAGCGGATTGGGAACGTGAAATTAGTAATGAAATAGCAGCCATGGAAGCCGATAACGATAATGTTATCGTACTCTACCACTCACCTGCATTATACAAATCCAATGACATAATAATCGTTGGCACGCGCATTGGCGCAGGTAATGCAGACACGCTCACCGCGCCCGCCTCTATTCTCAATGCTACGGAGCTGCGCCTTAAAAACATGCCCCATGCCGCTGACTATCTGCGCGCTCTGCCCGGCGTTTCGGTCAGCAATTCTGGCCCCTCCGCAAACCTCACCCAAATCCGCCTGCGCGGCTCGGAAGCTAGCCATACGCTTGTGCTGATTGACGGGGTGAAAGCCTCTAATCCTGCGGGCGGAGAGTTTGACTTTGGCGGTCTGCGCGCCGCCGATATTGAGCGCATTGAAGTGCTGCGCGGTGAGCAATCCGCCCTTTACGGCTCTGACGCTATCGGAGGGGTGATTAACATCATCACCAAGACTGGCGGGCAGAGGGAAGGCCTAAGCTTTAGCGTTGAGGCGGGTAGTTTTAACACGCAAAGCGGCCATATTAGCGCCGGCGTTCCAATCGGCGATAGCGGGGCCGTATTGACCCTTAACGGCAATATAGCCCGCACGGACGGTTATGACATATCCGGCCTTGGCGGCGAGAAAGACGGCCATAATAGCGAGGGCCTAAACCTCGGTCTTAACGGGTTAGAGCTTGGCCCCGTCACCCTATCAGCCAAATATGGCAGCTCCCATATCGCCGCAGATTTTGATAGCGACACTGACTATAATGGCCGCCTTAACAACACGCATGATAGCCAAATCACCGACAGTAAAACCGCGCGCATTGATGCTCGCTTTGACGGCTTTGGCTTTGACCATCTTATCACCGCCAGTCAAAACGAGATTGAGACCGATGCGCGCGCCGCCTTTGCTAGCCGCTCCATTGGCGGACGCACGGGCTTTAGCTGGGCCGCAAAAAAGAGCTGGGATTCCCATAGTCTCACCCTGCTCGCGGAAACCGAAGAGGAGCGCTATGAGCGCGCCCCCAATTTCGCCGCTAGCCCCGCCATTCCAAAGCATAAAACCGACGGGCTTGCGCTCGATTACCGCTATAGCAAAGACGCGCTCACCCTAAACGCTTCGGCGCGTAATGATTTTAACACCCATTTTGATAACGCGGTGACGTGGCGCGTTGGCGGAGCCTATCAGCTTGGCGAAGGCCATATGCGCGCGAGCCTTGGCACGGGGGTTAAAAACCCGTCCCTGATAGAGCTTTACGGCTATTTCCCCGGCTCAAATTTTGTTGGCAATCCGGAGCTAACGCCGGAAACCTCCCTAGGCTATAATATTGGCTACACCCATAATTTTGACAGCGCGAAATTAAGCGTCGACTATTTCAAATCAGAACTGACGGATGAAATTTACACCGACTTTGCTAGCTTCCCCTATTTGCCAAAAAACCGCGCGAGCGATAGCACGCGCGAAGGGGTGGAGCTTGAGGGCCGCTGGACACCGATGGACACGCTGTCCCTGCATGGCTCGGCTACATTTCTCAATGCGGAAGAAAACGGCGTCAAAGAATTGCGCCGCCCTGAGACACTCGCGAGCGTGAGCGGGACATGGGAGGCTATGGATGAAGTCAGCCTCACCCTATCCGCCGATTATACGGGCGAGCAAATTGACACGGATTTTGGCACATTTAGCCGCGTGACATTAGGCGATTTCACCCGCGTCTCGTTAAATGCTAGCTATTATATTAGCGACGTCGTGACCATGACATTGCGCGGGGAAAACCTGCTCGATAGCGCGTATCAAGAAGTCGTCGGCTATCAGGCCCAAGCCCGCGGCGTCTATTTCGGCCTAAGCGCAAATTACTAAACCCTTTTCATTTCGCCCCGTTCGGTTTAGAGTGGGGCGAGATAATGGAGAGTGCCATGAGTGCCAAAATGAGCGCCACTAAAATAGACGGCAAAGCTTACGCCGAAGGATTACGGGGCCGTATAGCCGCGGCGGTTAGCGCTTTGCCGTCCCAGCCTACCCTCGCCGTTGTCCTTGTAGGCGAAGACCCGGCCTCGCAGGTTTATGTGCGCAATAAAGCCAAATTCACCGTCGAGACGGGCATGCGCTCCCTAGAGCATAAATTGCCCGAAGATAGCAGCGAGCAAGCCATAGTCGATTTGGTCACAAGCCTAAACGCCGATCCGGAAGTTGACGGTATATTAGTGCAGCTCCCCCTGCCGAGGGGGCTTAATTCTGACCGCGTTATCGCCTCTATCCATCCCGATAAGGATGTGGACGGACTAACCGAGACCAGCGCAGGGCGACTTATGCTCGGCAAGGCGGGCCTGCGCCCGTGTACGCCAACGGGCTGCGTTATGCTGGCCAAGGACGCGCTTGGGGATTTAACCGGCAAGCATTGCGTGGTTTTGGGCCGCTCTATCCTTGTGGGAAAGCCCGCCGCATTGTTGTTTTTAGAGCAAAACTGCACCGTAACCATCGCCCATTCGCGCACTAAAGATTTGCCCGATGTCTGCCGCGAGGCTGATATTCTCGTCCCCGCCGTCGGCCGCCCGCAAATGGTGCAAGCCGAGTGGATAAAGCCGGGCGCCTGCGTGATTGATGTGGGTATTAACCGCGTGCCGAGCATAAAGCGCCCGGGAAAAATGCGCCTTGTCGGCGACGTGAATTACTTGCCGGCGCGCAAGGTCGCTGGCTCCATCACCCCCGTCCCCGGCGGCGTAGGCCCCATGACCATAGCCTGCCTGCTGCGCAATACCGTCATCGCCGCCTGCATGCGGCGCGGATGGGACGCGCCAAGCATATTGGATTTTTAAGAAAACATCCCAAAATTGACCCCAAAATTGACATAGGTCAAAGCGGCTTTCAAAATCCTGCCCATTATACTGATAACAACGCATATTTGCTCCCCGCTCTATGCGTTGTTGCAATTGTAATCCCTATTAATTCCCCTTGCCATTATGGCAGTCTGGCGTAAATTACTCAAAAGCGTGAGGATTTATGGCTGGCAAATGGTTTGATGAATTGGAAGTTGGGCAGGTGTTTAAACACGCCCTGCGCCGCACCATTACCGAAGCCGACAATGTGATGTTTTGTGCCATGACCCATAATCCGGCGGCGCTCCACCTTGATGCCCATTATTGCGAGACCGAAACCGAATTTGGTCAGCGTCTGGTCAATAGCTATTTCACCCTTGGGCTTATGGTCGGCATTTCGGTTGGCGATACAACTATGGGCACGGCGGTGGCTAATTTAGGCATGAGCGACGCTAAGTTCCCCGCCCCGCTATTTCACGGCGACACCGTGCATATTGAGACGGAAGTCATGGCCCTGCGCGCGTCGAAATCGCGGCCTGATCAAGGCATAGTCACCTTTGAGCATCGCGCCTATAACCAGCGCGACGTGCTTGTCGCCATTTGTACCCGCGCGGGATTGCAGCGCAAACGCCCTATGTCAGAGGATTAATGGCCCTAAGCCTGCAGGTTTTAAGCACAATACGCCGGCTTACCCTTGGCGCAAGCGTGCTGTTTGCCGTGGCGATTACTGCCAAGGTCAGCCTTGAGACGGCCCATAAAGACCTGCTCGCCGATAACTCCTTTGATTTTGATTACGTAGAGAAAACCCCGCCCAAGCCCAAACCCAAAGCGGCCGAGGCGGCGGATGGCGTGCTGGGCGCTATTTTCGATTTTTTCGGGCCACTCCTCAGCTATGTGTTTTGGGCCTTTGCTGTCGCGCTCGTAGCGTGGATATTGTACCATATCATCAAAGAAGCCATTCTTATAAAGCGGCAAAAAACCGTCAAAGCTGTAGACGAGGAGGCCCCCGCCCCCGTGCCCGCCTATCAGCCGAGCGCCCAGAGCGCCAATATATTACTCGCCGATGTGGACGCCCTCG
>JAZGFA010000047.1:0-6305 GCA_036478975.1 Robiginitomaculum sp.
GGACAACTGCTAGCGGGCGGCATGGCATGAGCGATGATTTCCAAGAAAACCTCGCCTTTGACGCGGTAGATGACGCGGCCCAGGAGGGCAAGGCGCTTATCCTTGATATTGACGGTTATGAAGGCCCATTGCACCTTTTATTAGAGCTTGCGCGCAAGCAAAAGGTTGATTTGGCGCGCCTGTCCATCCTAGAGCTTGCCGACCAATATATCGCCTTTATCAAACAGGCGCAGGATTTACGCATAGAGTTGGCGGCGGATTATTTGGTGATGGCCTCATGGCTGGCCTATTTAAAATCGCGCCTCATATTGCCCCGCGAAGCCAGCCCCGATGCGCCCTTGCCAGAGGAAACCCTTGCCGCGCATTTAGCTTTCAGGCTAGAGCGATTAGACGCCATGCGCCGCGCCGCCGACGGCTTGCACCGCTTAACCGTGACCGGCCAATCCGTGTTCACGCGCGGCGCGCCGGAAGGTTTGCGCTCGCGGACGACGCCGCTTTATCAAGCGGAAATTTTCGACGTGATGAAAGCTTACGGCGAAATTCGCTCACAAAATGCCATTCGCAATGTGAAAATGGCCAAGCCTTTGGTGATGTCCCTTGAGGATGCGCGCCGCCGCCTTGCCCGCGCCATGAACGCGATGATGGCCTCCGGCGAGGGCGGGGATGACGTATGGCTATCACTCGAAGATCTCTTGCCGGGCCGGCTTATGGCCGGGGACAAAGAAGTGCCGCGCGCGTCGATTGTGGCCAGTTCACTGCTTGCCGGCTTAGAGCTGGCGAAAGAGGGCAATATCGACATTCGCCAAAGCGGGGCATTTTCGCCGATTTATGTGCGCGCTAAAACGGACAGGGAAAAGGAAAACGCCAATGACTAAACCGACATCTGACCGCGTAAAGCGCGCGAGCGCTGGCATGGACGAGGATATTGTCCGCCTTGCTGACCGCCTTAAAACCAGCCCTGACGGGGAGGTGATGGACGACGAGCTGCGCCATTTGGAGGCGCTGCTCTTTGCCGCCGCCGAGCCGATAGACGTGGCCACATTGCGAGAGCGCATGGGGGAGGATTGTGATGTTGGGGTGCTTATCGCCCGCCTTGCGCGTGATTATGCGGGCAGGGGGATTAACCTTGTCACCGTGGCCGGGCGCTGGCGGTTCCAAACCGCGCCGGACCTAGAGCGTCATCTTGTCGATATTAAAGAAGCGCCGCGTAAACTGTCGCGCGCTGCCCTCGAAACCCTGTCCATCATTGCCTATCATCAGCCCGTAACCCGCGCGGAAATCGAAGACGTGCGCGGGGTCGCCGTATCTAAAGGCACGATTGACGTGCTTATGGAGCTATCATGGGTGCGCATTCGGGGCCGTCGCCGCACGCCGGGCCGCCCGGTGACTTACGGCACAAGTGAAGATTTTCTCGCCCATTTCAACCTCGAAGAAATCACCGATTTGCCGGGCCGCGAGGAGCTAAAGGCCGCCGGCCTGCTCGATAGCCGCCTACCCAAAGATTTTGAAATGCCTACGCCCATGCTCTCCATGGATATTGATGAGGACGCAATTGAGGATGAAGACGACACCGAATTCGTCATGGATTTCATGAGCGATGATGTGGCCCCGAATTTGGATGACTAGCTGAAACCCGCCCTTGCCGCGCTTGCCCTGACGGGTTATCTAGGGGCTAATATTTTTGGAGTTTTTTATGTTCGCAAGTCCTTGGCAATTATTAGTCGTCGGTGTCCTCGTTTTGGTGCTGTTTGGCGGTAAGGGTAAAATCTCTAATATTATGGGCGATGTGGCAAAGGGGATCACCTCTTTTCGCAAAGGGCTAAAGGAAGATCCTGACGCCTCTCCCGCCGACGCGGCCGAAGACGCCATTGACGTGACGCCCCCCAAAGAGACAAAAGACAAAAAATAGGTACGCCCTATGCTCCCGTCTATCGGATTTTCAGAAATGCTACTGCTTGCGGTACTGGCGATTGTTTTCGTCGGGCCAAAGGATATGCCGGTCATGATGCGGACAATGGGCCGCTGGGTCGCTAAAATCAAAGCCATGGGCCAAGAGTTTAAGGACGCCTTTGACGATATGGGCAGTGAAGGCGAAATGGCGCTGCTGCGCAAAGAAATAGAGCAGCTTAAATCCCTAGGAGGCTTGGGCGATGAACTCGACAGCGCCTTTAACTTTGACGAGGAAATGCGCGAGCTAGACACTGATATACGCGGGGGGGATATACGCGGGGAGGATATTCGCGCGGGGGGAATTCGCGGAGGAACAGACGCCGTGCATCCGCGCCAAAAACCGGTGACAGAAGAAGGGGGCGATGATGGGAAAACCTAAAATCGGCCCCGCGGCGGATGCGGCAAAGGCAAAGGCAAAACTGGCGCAGGAAAACGGCGAAACATCCCCTGATATTGAGGGTGGCCGCGCCCCGTTAATTGAGCATTTAAACGAGCTGCGTAGCCGGCTTGTCATCTCTATGCTGGCCATCATTATCGGCTTTATCATCGCCTTTATATTCGTGCGGCCCATTTTTGATTTACTGATTTGGCCATTTGAGAAGGCCGTGGGCAATTACAATATTACGCGGGCGGAGGACGGCTTGCCGCTCGCCAATACCAATTTGATTTTCACCCAAGTGCTGGGTTTCTTTTTCGTTAAATTAAAGCTCGCCCTATTTGGCGGGATGATTTTAGCTTTTCCCGTCATCGCCTTTCAGCTCTACCGCTTTGTCGCGCCGGGGCTTTATAAAAATGAAAAATCGGCATTTATTCCCTATTTAATCGCCTCTCCCATCTTGTTTATTCTGGGAGCGAGCCTCGTCTTCATGTTCATTTTCCCTTACGTTATTGAGTTTGGGCTCAGCCAGCAACAGGGCTTTGAGGGCGGCGGCACGGCCAGTCTTTTGCCGAAAGTGGATGAGTATTTAAAGCTCGCCACCACGCTATTTTTAGCTTTTGGCCTATCGTTTCAGCTCCCCGTCGTGCTTACCCTGCTGGGGCGAGCGGGCATCGTGAATGTGGATATGCTTAAAAAGGGCCGCCGCTATGCGCTAGTCGGGATATTTCTATTTGCCGCAATCGCCACACCGCCGGATCCAATAAGTCAGCTTATGCTCGGCGGCGCGATTTACCTGCTCTATGAAATTTCAATCTTCTGCGTGCGGCTGGTGGAGCGTAAGCGTGATAAAGCGGATGAGGAATCTGAGGCCTAAACCGCTTTTATCAGCGCGTGCTTTTTCTTGCCGACAGAAATTTTCACAACCCCATCCACAATTTTCCCCGCAAGCGTGTCCTCATGGGAACCGATCTTCTCGTCATTGACCTTAAGGGCGCCGGCCTTGATATGGCGGCGGGCTTCGCCGTTTGAGGCGGCAAGTCCGGTTAGGGTTGCGGCGGATAATACGCCCATAGTTTCAATCTCTGATGCGGAAACTTCAAAAGTCGGCAGGCCCGCCGCCGCGCCGCCTTGCTCAAATGTCTCGCGCGCGGTTTTCTCCGCAAGGATAGCCGCGTCCGCGCCGTGGAGCAATGTGGTGGCTTCGTTGGCAAGACGCACTTTGGCGTCATTGATTTGCGCGCCCTCTAAGGCCTCAAGCCGCGCGCATTCCTCAAGACTAACATCGGTAAACAGGCGGAGGAATTTACCGACATCGGCGTCTTCCGTATTGCGCCAAAATTGCCAATACTCATAGGGGCTGCGGGTGTAATTTGCGCCCAGACTTGGGTCAGAATTAAGCCAAACCGCCCCGTCCGCCGTCTTGCCCATCTTGCCGCCTGACGCGGTGGTAATTAACGGCGTAGTGAAGCCGTAAGCGCTATTGCCGGTAACGCGGCGGGTTAAATCCGCGCCGCCAATAATATTGCCCCATTGGTCAGACCCGCCCATTTGCAAGGTGCAGCCATGGCGGCGGTTAAGCTCTAAGAAATCATAGGACTGCATTAAGGTGTAGTTAAATTCCAAAAACGTCATGGGCTGTTCGCGCTCAAGACGGCGCTTAACGCTCTCTAGCTGCACCATGCGGTTAATGGTAAAATAGGTTCCATAATCGCGCAGAAATTCCACATAGCCCAGCTTGTCGAGCCAATCTGCATTATCCACCATGATAGCGGCGTTAGGGCCGTCAAAACTAATCAAGCGCGCGAAGACTTGCTTAATGCCGTCCTTGTTTTTCTCAATCTGCGCGTCCGTGAGGATAGGGCGCGATTTATCCTTATCGGTCGGGTCACCGACCTTGGTCGTGCCGCCGCCAATTAGGATAATCGGCGTATGGCCAGCCTGCTGAAGCCGTCTTAGCATCATGATTTGCACCATGGAGCCGACATGCAGGCTCGGCGCTGTTGCGTCAAAACCGATATAGCCGGTTAATGTGCCATTGCTCGCCGCATCGTCCAGCGCGCCCTCATCGGTGCATTGGTATAAATATCCGCGATCCGTTAGGACTGTCATAAGGTCGGAGCTATATTGAGACATAAGAGATTCGCTTTTGTAAATTGTGTTACGTCTCGTTTACCAAAGGCGCGGGCGCAGGGATAGGATAAGTTGATGAGCCATAGGCAAAAAATTATTGGCCTGATGAGCGGCACCTCCCTTGACGGGGTTGACGCCGCCGTGCTTGATACGGACGGGGAGAGTATATTTGGCTTTGGCCCGTCCCTGACCATTTCGCAATATCCTGACCCGGCCATAGAGGGCGCTATCGCCGCCGCGCTTAAATGGCGCTTTAACGGGCCCGCGCCCAATATTTTTAGCAAGGCAGAGGCGGCGGTTCACGCCCTGCATATTCGCGCGATTGAAAAGCTTTACGCCGATAACCCTGCGCTTAAGGGTGACGTCACGCTTATCGGCTTTCACGGCCAAACTATTTTGCACCGCCCCGCGACTCAAACGCAAAAAGGCGCGACTTTGCAATTGGGGAAGGGCCGTGTGCTTGCCGAAAAGTTTGGCGTGCCTTGCGTGTTTGATTTTCGCAGCGCGGACGTAGCGGCGGGCGGGCAGGGCGCTCCGCTGGCTCCGATTTACCATCAGGCCTTGTGCCGTTATAGCGCCCTGACGGGGCGCATTGCCGTGGTCAATATTGGCGGGGTTTCCAATGTCACTTTGATTGACGGGGACGCCCCCTTGCGCGCCAGTGATAGCGGCCCCGGTAATGGCCCGCTCGATAGCTGGGTGCGGCTAAAGACTAAAGCCGCCTATGATAAAGGGGGCAAACTGTCACTAGCCGGCGCGCCGGATTTCTCCCGCATTGATAATTGGCTCCGCGCACAGTTTTTCGCCCGCCCCATGCCGCGCTCCGCTGACCGCTATGATTTTGACGTGCTAGCCGACATGCGCGATATGAACCTAGAGGACGGGGCCGCGACGCTAGCCAGTTTTACTGCCGAGGCCATTGCCTGCGACTTGCGCGCGTTTAATCCGTCCAAAATCATTGTCTGCGGCGGAGGGCGGCTCAACCCCGCCATGATGAACATGCTCGCCTGCCATATTAGCGGCGAAGTTTTAACCGCCGAAGACGTTGGTTGGGACGGCGACGCCTTAGAGGCTCAAGCCTTCGCCTATCTCGCTGCAAGAAGCCGGCGCGGCCTGCCACTCTCATTTCCTGGAACCACGGGCGCGCCAATGGATATGGGCGGGGGGCTCTTAGCGCCCCCTAAGCTCCGCAATCACGTCCGCTAGGCTTACGTCTTTTGCCGCGAGCAAGACCATCATATGATAGAGCAAATCCGCCGCTTCGCTGGTGAGTTTTTCCGGCGTTTCGGCGACGGCGGCGAGGGCGACTTCTACGCCTTCTTCGCCGACTTTTTGGGCCATGCGGCGCAGCGGGCCTTGCAGCAGGCTTGCGGTATAGGAGCTATCAGGATCGGCATTTTTACGGCCCTTTATCAGGGTTTCAAGCTCGCTAAGGAAGCCAAGGCCGGGCGCGCCGTCTTTGCCAAAACAGCTAATTGTGCCCGTGTGACAGGTAGGGCCTTTGGGCCGCGCCATGATGAGGAGTGTGTCATTATCGCAGTCAATCGCCATATCCACGAGGGATAGCGTATTGCCAGACGTCTCGCCCTTGGTCCAAAGACATTTTCGCGAGCGGCTATAGAATGTGACAAGCCCGCTTTCTTGCGTCTTGGCGAGGGCGTCCTTATTCATATAGCCGAGCATGAGCACGTGCAGGCTATCGGCGTTTTGCACGATAACCGGAACAAGCCCGCCGCCTTTTTCAAAATCAACTGTATTTATATTCATAATCTTATCTCTATGCCGGCGCTTTTCAATGCGCGTTTTAAATCGGGAATGGCGATGACGGATTTGTGGAAGACGCTGG
>JAZGFA010000048.1:0-3090 GCA_036478975.1 Robiginitomaculum sp.
TATCTTCACGCACGCCGTAAGTGACCGCGTTAAACCATTTACCCGACATATTAGGCGGAGCGCCGTGGGTTAGATGGCCGCCGGACGCAAGGTCCATGCCCATGATTGTGTCGCCCGGCTCTATCAAAGCTAGAAATACGCCCTGATTGGCCTGAGAGCCGCTATTGGGCTGCACATTGGCAAAGCCGCAATCAAACAAGGCGCAGGCGCGTTCAATGGCCAGGGTTTCCGCCACGTCCACATGCTCACAGCCGCCATAATAGCGCTTGCCCGGATAGCCTTCCGCATATTTATTGGTCAACACGGAGCCTTGCGCCTCTAGCACGGCGCGCGAGACAATGTTTTCTGAGGCAATCAGCTCAATTTCATGCTGTTGGCGATCAAGCTCATCGGCCATGGACGCGTAAAGCTCAGGATCGCGGTCCTTTAGGCTTTGCGTGAAATAATTGGATAAATGTGCGGTGCTATCATTTGCGCTCATGGGGCGACTCCGTAGAGGGGGTAATTGGAGTCCCCTATTAACGATTTATCAGCCTATGAGTAAAGCGATTTTAAGCGCTCACTGCGCTGTTACGCGTCAGCTCAAAGCGCGCCCAGACTGTCTCAAGCGCCGCCATTAAATCCTCCATCATCGCATCCGTATGCACGGGGGACGGGGTAAAGCGCAGGCGCTCCGTGCCGCGCGGCACGGTTGGGTAGTTAATCGGCTGGGCATAAATGCCAAATTCATTCAGCAAAGCGTCGCTAATCGCCTGACATTTCACCGGATCGCCGACCATGAGCGGCACGATATGAGTGTCCCCGTCAATGAACGGATAGCCGGCATTGCGAAAGCGGGTCTTTAGGGCGCCCGCGCGTTCTTGATGGGCTACGCGCAGCTCTGGGCTAATTTTTAGCACCTTAACCGAGCGCAAAGCCCCCGCCGCCGTGCTGGGCGGAATGGATGTGGTGAAGATAAAACCTGACGCCAGAGAGCGCACCGCGTCGATGATATTCTCGCGCGCCGCAATATAGCCGCCAATCATGCCATATGCTTTGGCCAATGTGCCTTGGATAATGTCGATACGGTCCATAAGGCCGCGCGCCTCGCACACGCCGCCGCCGCGCGGGCCATACATGCCCACAGCGTGAACTTCGTCAATATAAGTCAGGGCGTTATATTTATCGGCCAAATCGCAAATCTGCTCAATCGGGGCAATATCCGCGTCCATGGAATAGACGCTTTCAAAGGCGATAAGCTTTGGCGCGTCCGGGTCAGCGGCGGCTAGGCGCGCTTCCAAATCGGCCAAGTCATTATGCTTGAATATTTGTTTTTCGCAGCGGGCGCGCTGTATGCCGGAAATCATCGAGGCGTGGTTCATCTCGTCTGAAAAGATAATCAAGCCGGGCAGGATTTTAGGCATAACGCCGAGGGTGGCTTCATTGGCGACATAGCCAGACGTCATCACCAAAGCACCGTCCTTGCCATGCAAATCGGCGAGCTCTTTTTCAAGCTGCACATGATAAAGCGTCGTGCCGGCAATATTGCGCGTGCCGCCAGAGCCGGTGCCAACCGCGTCCACGGCTTGCTTTACCGCGTCGATAACGCAGGCATTTTGGCCCATGCCCATATAATCATTGGAACACCATACGGTGATAGCGGTTTCGGAATTGTCGTCCTTATACCATGTTGCCATAGGAAAATTGCCCTGATGACGGCGAATATCGCGAAAAACGCGGTAGCGGCCCTCATCGCGCACGCTGTCTACGGCGCGCTTAAAATCACCCATATATTTATCGGTCATGCCATTTCCTAGCGTCAGGAACCAAGTCCATTGCCCCCTCTTAACCGCTACGCGCGCAAAGCGCCATAGTCAAATCGCCGCGCCCATTTAGCCCTCGCGCTTTGGGAATATCGTGTATAAGACCCAAAATATTGAAAGCCATTATGCCGCATTTTCCAGACCAACGCCTAAGACGCAGCCGCCAGTCCGATTGGTCACGCCGCCTTGTGCGCGAAAACGTCCTCAGCGTCGATGACCTTATCTGGACGGTGTTTGTCTCTGACCAAAAACAGGCCCGTGACCCCATCCCCTCCATGCCCGGATGCGAGCGCGTCAATATCAAAGCCCTTGTGGAGGACGCGAAAATGGCGGCGAGCCTTGGCATTCCCGCCATGGCGCTGTTCCCTCATATTGACCCGAAGACCAAAACCGCCTGCGCCAAGGAAGCGCTCAATCCTGACGGGCTTATCCCGCAGGCCGTGCGCGCTATCAAAGCCGCCGTGCCAAATATCGGCATCATCGTAGACGTGGCCCTCGACCCCTACACAGATCACGGCCATGACGGATTGATGGAGGGAGAGATTATCCTCAATGACCCCACCATCGAAATGCTCGCCCAAAGCGCGGTGATTTTAGCGGATGCGGGCGCGGATATTGTCGCCCCTTCCGACATGATGGACGGACGGGTCGGCGCGGTGCGCAAGGCTTTAGAAGCGAGCGGCCATATCGACACGCTAATTTTATCCTACGCCGCCAAATATGCCAGCGCCTTTTACGGCCCTTACCGCGACGCCATTGGCACGAACGCCGCCCTTAAAGGCGACAAACGCACATACCAAATGGACCCGGCCAATAGCGACGAAGCCCTACGCGAAGTCGCCCTCGACATAGAGGAAGGCGCGGACATGGTCATGGTCAAGCCGGGCATGCCTTACCTTGACATTATCGCGCGCATCAAAGATGAATTTTCCCTGCCGACCTTCGCCTATCAAGTCAGCGGCGAATACGCCATGCTGATGGCCGCGGCGCAAAACGGCTGGCTCGACGAGGAGCGGGTGATGATGGAAAGCCTGCTCGCCTTTAAACGCGCCGGATGCGACGGCGTGCTAACCTATTTCGCGCCCAAAGCGGCGCGGGTTTTGGGAGCGTAAATCCGCCATGAAAAAATTTATAAACGCGATTCCGTGGCCGCTCACCATCATGGCCTGCCTCACCCTCGGCCTCGCCCCCTTCCGGCCACGCCCCCATGTGTGGGAAAAACTCAACATGCTAATAGAAGGCCGCCTAATCGCCCCCGTCGACATCGGCGATTTGCTCATGCACGGCA
>JAZGFA010000049.1:0-3069 GCA_036478975.1 Robiginitomaculum sp.
CAATCGCCCCGCCCATGCGCAAAGGCTATAGCGAAATGGTTGGCATCATCAATGAAGGCTCCAATGAGCTTGGCTATAAGGACGCCGGAGCCCTATGGCGCGGCGGCTATGACATGCCCGCCGATGACTTCACCAAAGAAGCCGACCGCCTCTGGGGGCAAGTTAAGCCGCTTTACGACCAACTTCACTGCTATGTGCGCGCCGAGCTAAACGGAGAATATGGCGACGAGACTGTGCCGATGGACGGCCCTATCCGCGCCGATATTTTAGGCAATATGTGGGGGCAAAGCTGGGGCAATATTTACGATATTGTCAAACCGGATAATGCGGGCAAGTCTATCGACCTGACCCAATTGCTTAAAGACAATGATTATGACGCCAAGAAAATGGTAGAGACAGGCGAAGCCTTTTTCACCTCTATGGGCTTTGCCAAATTGCCCGATACGTTCTGGGAGCGTTCCCTACTAACCAAGCCCGAAGACCGCGAAGTTGTCTGCCATGCCTCCGCTTGGGACCTTGATGACAAGGACGATATTCGCATTAAAATGTGTATCGAAGTCAACGGCGAGGACTTCCAAACCATCCATCACGAGCTTGGCCATAATTTCTACCAGCGCGCCTATAAGCATCAGTCAAAATATTTCAAAACCGGCGCTAATGACGGCTTCCACGAAGCCATTGGCGATATGATTGGCCTGTCCATCACCCCGCAATATTTGGTTGATATTGGCCTCTTGGATGCCAAGGACGTGCCTAGCGCCGACGCTGATACGGCTTTGCTCATGCAGCAAGCCTTAGAGAAAGTCGCCTTCCTGCCCTTCGGCCTAATGGTCGATAAATGGCGCTGGAATGTGTTTAACGGCACCTATGGGCCGGAAGATTACAATGATGGTTGGTGGGAATTGCGTGAGCAATATCAAGGCCTGCGCGCCCCATCCGAGCGCCCAGCCGACGCCTTTGATCCGGGCGCAAAATATCACATTCCGGGCAATACGCCTTATATGCGCTATTTCCTCGCCCATATTCTCCAGTTCCAGTTCCACAAAGCCGCCTGTGATCAGGCCGGATTTGAAGGCCCGCTCCATCGCTGCTCCGTTTATGGCAATGAAGATGTTGGCGCGAATTTCAAAGCGATGATGGAAATGGGCAGCTCGAAGCCTTGGCCCGATGCGCTAGAAGCGTTTACTGGCACGCGCGAAATGGACGGCTCGGCTATATTGGAATATTTCGCCCCGCTTATGACCTATCTTGAAGACGAGAATAAAGATCGCACCTGCGGCTGGCAGTAAGTAGGGCGGTTGGCAGTAAGTAAAAGTCTTGCCGTTTACTTCTCCCTAATAGGCTTGGCGTAAGCTAGCCCTATTAGGGATAATTCTAGGTCTGTTATGAAGAAAACTGATACGGTTTTGATACTCACCCATCCGCGCGATGAGGGTGATGTTGAGACTTTAGAAATTTTATCCACTATGGAAACCCGCCTTGACGAGGACGGGCAAAATGCCGTGTTCCGTGAATTTGATGGCAAGGCTCTACGGGCCATGCCCAAGGCGGCCCCCCGTACAAGTATCGCCTATTTTCCAAACCGCCTGCCCGATAACTTAAAAGCCCTCATCGCCCGCATTCGCAAACATTATGGCGACGCCGCAGATATGACCCTTATCGGGGTTTTGCCCGCAAAGACCGCGCCAGAGATTACCGCATTATTTGACACGGCGCTATTTTCCCCCGCCCACCCTGCGCAAATCACCATGCGTATTAAGGCCCTGCAGCGGCTTGCATCCATGCAGGATGAGCTTAAATTGCGCCGTTCCACCCACTTTAACGCGTTTAATATCGCCCCGCCGCCCGCCAATGATGCGCGATTACGGCCACCGAAAATCCTTTTTGTCGGCAAGCCGGCCCCGGAGTTCATGACGATAATTCACGCATTGCAAGAAAAAAGCGCCGAGGTTGTCGCCGCCTTCACCTCTTTCACCGCCTTTGATTATTTGCACGAGCAAGATTTTGATGCTGTCGTCCTCGCCGCATTTGAGAGCCAGGAACCGGCCTTAACCATTACCGCCACCATGCGCCGAAATTCCAAGCTTTATCACACGCCAACCCTGATGCTGTCCAAGAGCAAAAAAGGCGCCAATGCGGGCCGCGCCTATGAAATGGGCGTCAATGATATTTTGATTTCCGGAGCGCCTACCGAAGAAATTAGTGGCCGCATATTAGAGCTGGCCAATTACCACCGCGCCCATGACCAAATGAAAACCGATTTTGGCGCAATTGGCGGAGCCGCCTGCCTTGACGCGGCCACAGGACTTTATAACGCGGCCTTCATCGGCGCCCATTTTGAAAACCACTGCAATGCTCAAACCGCCCCGCTCTCCATGGCTGTATTTAAGGTTATTGGCGCCAAAGGTAAAACCCTTAGCCCTGAGCAAATTCGCATCGCCGCGCCGCAAATTGGTACAATGCTACGTAGTCTCGTCAGGGTTGAAGATTGCGCCGCCCGCCTTGCTCCCGATAGCTTCGCCGTGCTGTTCCCCGGAGAGAGCGCCAAAAATGCGCAAATCGCCGCAGACCGTATTGGCGAAATAATCGCCTGCACCGGCTTTGACGGGGCGGAAAAAACCTTCACGGTATTGCTAGAAAACAATGTGGTCGAAACCACGCTGGCGCAAACGCGCATCGACGCACAAAAAAAAATTAAAGACGCTTTGACGCAAAAAACAGCCTAGGCAAACCCACTTTCAAAACGCAACGTCCTAGCCATTCCCCGCCAGCGCCTTTAGCGCGCTAACAACCCCCGCAAGTCGCCACTGCGCCTTATCCATATTGGCTTTGACAAATATCGTTTGGTCAGGACGCAAACGCCAATTGGGCTGGGTGGTGAGGGCGCGCAGGATAGTCTCTGGCTCGGTGACATCTTTGTGGCGGATGGTGAACACCGCGCCCTTTGGCCCCGCGTCAACTTTCTCCACATGGGCAATACGGCATAGGCGCTTAATCGACATAATTTTAAGCAAATATGTGACCTGTTGCGGCAGCGGGCCAAAACGGTCAATCAGCTCTGCGGCGAAT
>JAZGFA010000050.1:0-2904 GCA_036478975.1 Robiginitomaculum sp.
TAAGCTGGGAACCGCACGGTTACACAGCGAGTTCTGATCTGCTGCATGCGGGCAAAAATCATATTTTGATCAATGTGCGCTCTATGTGGGGCGCGGGCGGCATGATGGGCCCCGCCGAGAAAATCGGTTATACGGTGGACGGCGCAGATATGAAACCTTTGAGCGAAGGCTGGACCTATAAGAAAGAACCGGCGGGCCTTAAAATGGCCCCGCTGATTCCGTGGCAAACCATGAGCGGCTATACCGGCATGCACAATGCTATGATCGCGCCCTTGGGCGGCCTGCAGTTTAAAGGCGCGGTGTGGTATCAAGGCGAGTCCAACACAAGGCGCGATGCGGAATATGACGAAATGCTGGCCAGCATGATCGCTAATTGGCGGCGCATGTTTGGCAAAGACATGCCTGTGGTTATTGTGCAGCTTCCGGGTTTCGGCAAAATTCCGACAGAGCCCGAAGAAGTCACATGGTCCAATCTGCGCGAAGCCCAGCGCATCGCCGCCTTGCGCGACGATAATATCGGCCTTGCCGTGACCATGGGGCTTGGTAATCCCGCCGACATTCACCCTACCAATAAACAAGATGTGGGCAAACGCATTGCCAAAACCTACCGCGGCCTCATCGGCGAGACGGACTATAATACGCTGGGTTATTCGCCATTACGCGTATCGCGGCGCGGCGATACGGTGCGAGTTGAATTGCCCAAGACCGAGGGCGGTTATGTCACGCGCAGTGACAACCATCCCATTGCCTTTCAGCTATGCGCAAACCCGAACCCGCAAACGAAAATAGAGCAAGGCGATCCCCTAAATTGTGCTTACGCAACCGCGAGTATGGAGCGCAATACGGTGGTGCTCACCAGCGGCAAAATCGCGGCCCCAACCCATGTCCGCTATTGCTGGGGCATGGCGCCGACTTGTAATTTGTACGCGGCGGAAGGCACACCCGTCGGCCCATTCCAAATCGCTGTTGAGTAGTGATGAAGCGCTGGTTTGGTATAATCGCAGCTGCGCTACTGCTGAACTGCGCGCCCTCTACGCCGGATAAACCGAACGCAAAAATAGGCGCGCAAAGCGATATAGGCCCAGCGGGTCATAAACTAGTTGACGACCTCATCGCCCAAATGACGCTTGAGGAAAAAATCGGGCAGATGACTTTGTTCACGGCCAATTGGGCGGTGACGGGCGCGGTTAGTCAAGAAAACTACCAAGCGCATTTAAAGGCAGGCCGCGTCGGCGCAATCTTTAGCATTTACACTTCCGAGAGAACCCGCGAGCTACAGCGCATAGCCGTCGAGGAAACACGCCTCGGCATCCCTCTCTTGTTTGGTATGGACGTGATCCATGGCCACCGCACCACTTTCCCTATTCCGCTTGGCGAAGCGGCGTCTTGGGATTTGCAGGCCATTGAGCTGAGCGCCCGCATCGCCGCGCGCGAAGCTGCCGCCGAAGGCCTGCACTGGACATTTGCGCCTATGGTCGATATTGCCCGCGACCCGCGCTGGGGGCGCATCGCAGAAGGCGCCGGGGAAGACGTCTATTTGGGCTCGCAAATCGCCCGCGCTCGGGTGCGCGGCTTTCAAGGGGATGATCTATCGCGCACAGATACCATTCTGGCCACCGCCAAACATTTCGCCGCCTACGGCGCAGCCCAAGCGGGACGTGATTACCATACCACCGATATGTCAGACCGTGAGCTTCGGTCCACTTATTTACCGCCATTCGAGGCGGCGCTGGGTGCAGGCGCAGCTACGGTGATGACAAGCTTTAACGCGCTGAACGGCGTACCGGCTACGGGCAATCATTACCTGCTGACAGATATTTTGCGGGGTGAATGGGGCTATGAAGGTTTCGTAGTCACCGACTATACGTCGATCAATGAAATGGTGCCCCACGGCTTTGCGCGCGGCAATAAACACGCGGGCGAGCTGTCCTTAAATGCGGGCGTAGATATGGATATGCAGGGCGCAGTGTTTATGGAGCATTTAGCGCAATCCGTAAAAGACGGTATTGTAACAGAGCCGCAAGTGGACACAGCCGTGCGCCGTATTTTAGAAATGAAATTTCGTCTCGGCTTATTTGAAGACCCATATAGATATAGCGACGCCGCGCGCGAAAAAACTGAAATCTATAGCGCCGAAAACATAGCCGCAGCGCACGATATGGCGCGCAAATCTATCGTGCTTCTAAAAAACGAAAACAGCACATTGCCTATAACGGATGCCATAAAATCTATCGCCGTGATCGGCCCGCTGGCGGATAGTAAAACCGATATGCTCGGCAGCTGGATTTCTGCGGGCGACCGTAAAGAAAGACCTGTCACCGCGCTGGAAGGCCTGCGGGCCCGCTATGGAAAAGATGTAGATATCAAGTACGCCAAGGGCGCACACTATAGGCCACAAGAAAAATACAGTGCCGAGGAGATTAGGCGTGCCGTGGCGCTGGCCAACAAATCTGACATCATTATCGCTGTGCTCGGCGAACGTTGGAGTTATACAGGCGAAGCCGCCAGCCGCACGGATTTACAGCTCCCCGGCAATCAACAAGCCCTGCTCGAAGCCTTGCACGCGACAGGCAAACCCATCGTGCTGGTTCTAATGAATGGCCGCCCACTAGCGCTTGAATGGGCTGACCAAAATGTGGGCGCGATTGTCGAGGCTTGGTATCCGGGGGTTCAGGGCGGCCATGCTATCGCTGATATTCTGTCCGGGGATTACAACCCGTCCGGCAAATTACCTCTGACCATTCCGCGCAATGTCGGGCAAATCCCGCTCTATTATAATATGCTCAATACGGGCCGTCCGCAAAATCCCGAAGATTTGGGCAGCAAATTTGTATCGCGTTATTTAGCGGCGCCCAATACTCCGCTCTATGCTTTTGGGCATGGGCTTAGTTATACAGAGTTCAA
>JAZGFA010000051.1:0-10689 GCA_036478975.1 Robiginitomaculum sp.
CTATCCGAATGTTCAGTATCCGCCTCGATATGCGCTCCGCCTCGACAATATCCTGATGTAAGGCATTGAAGAATGTTATCTCGTCGGCCCGGTCCGCCCGCGCCGCGCTCCAGTTGGCGACCTGCAAACCCATGAACACACCGACGACGACAATAATAAAATCAATGAAAACCGCGAACCAGTCTTCCGTTTGCACATGTGCTTTGATACGGCGGAAAATCACGGCGCCGCCTTGACCCAATTTGGTTTGGGGCTGGCGAGCTGTTTTTCTATTTCAGCGCGGCGTCGCGCGGCGTTCTGTTTCATGCGCGTTTCGCGCTTGGCAAATTGTGGCGCACCGCGCAATTTATCAAATGGCGGGGTGGTGAAGAAAAGCTCGCCCGCAAACCCTAAATCCAGATAGCGGTCAATCCATTCATAGGCCGCGGCTTCGTCGTCCTTAATCAATTGGAAAATTATGCCTGCGCGTAAATCATTGCTCAAATTGTAGTCCGCAGCCGTCTTGCTGCCAAAATAATTGGCCAATTTTTGCGCTAATATACCCGCATCTGAATCGCCGTTCTCTTTAAATATATACGCTATAAAGCCATGGTAGACGGCGAAAGCTGGGATTAAATTGCCCTGCACTACATTATTGTCTGTGACAAATTTACGATAGCCGGGATAGGCGCCCTTTACGTCTCCGCTAGCAAATAAGACATAGCTCATGCCGACATTATCTGGGTTATCAGCAACCAGTTTCTGGCTTTCCTGCTTTTGCCCGCCCAAAAATAAAGCAATCGCAATATTGTCTGACTGTTTCGATACCGTAGATACCGCGCCCGCCATGCCGACAGTAAAATAAACATTGGCAAGGGCATATTGGGAAACAGTATTTTCAGGGTTAATTGCCAGCGCATCCATATACAGACTATGGGCGCTGGCAATATCGCCGTCTTCATAGGATATTTCAGCCAAACTATTCAAACCAAATGGGCTATCCGGATTCCAGCGCACATTATCACGCATGGTTTTCTTGGCCGCCTCCCTGTCCCCTATTTGTAATTGGGCATAGCTAACATTGGAGAGAATAACGGGGGAGAGGGGGTCAAGCGCCAGCGCTTCTTGTATAGTGGTCAGAGTCCTTTGGCCGTCGCCCCAACTGACCATTGCGTTGAACTTGCGCAAATAGGCGTCCGAATGGTTCGGGTTTGCCGCAATGGCGCGGTCGGCGAGCGCTACGGCCTTTTCGTAATCATTTTCCACCATTGCGAAAAAAGACGCCGTGGTGAGGGTTTCGGCTGACCGGGGGGATAGCTCCAGGCCGCGCTCAACATGCGGCCGGGCTAGGCGGATGCTTTCTTCTGTCTGCATATCCGTATAATTTTCCATCAGTAAATACGTATCTGCGAGGCCGGAAAAGGCCGGGGCGAACTCGGGGTCGAGAGCAATGACGCTCTTAAAGCCAGCTTCTGCGGCGCGTAATGTGTCCGGTTTGCGTATGTTCATTCGCTGGCGCGCGCGCAGGTAAAGCTCATAGGCCTCGAGGGAGTCTGTGCGCGGGGCGTGTTTGACCGGAGCCAGTGACAGTTTTCCTTTAAGCTCCGCCACAATAGCGGCGGCGATTTCGTCTTGCACGGCGAACAGGTTTTCAGCCGTCAGGGGTCTGTCATAGGTTTCCGACCACATATGCTCATCATTTGACGCATCAATAAGCTGCGCCGTAATGCGCAAAGTTGTGCCGGATTTGCGGACACTGCCTTCGAGTATATGTTTGACGCCCAGCGCGTCGGCAATTTCCCCCGTGCTGGCATTGCGTTCTTTAAGCGCGAATGACGATGTGCGTGACGACACCCTAAGGCCCTTTATGCGCGCCAATACATTGAGCAGTTCTTCGGAAATTCCATTAGCGAAATATTCTTGATCCTTATCGGATGAAAAATCTTCAAACGGCATCACCGCGATAGACATTTTCTCGCCTGGCTCTGGGGTGGGCGCCTGAGCCTGAACCTGAACATCCGGGGCGGCCATTTTTCGGGGCATAAAGCGGCTACCGACAATCAGCGCGCCAACGAGCACAAGCCCGACCAAAATAGCATAGTCCAATTTGCGCCCGGTTTGGCCCGTTATACTGTCTTCGCCTTTGACGTGTTCCGTCCACCTAACCCCCTCCGGCGTCATCTCAAACGCCCACGCCAGCAGCATAGCAATGGGGAAACCGATAAGGAGCGCCACCGCAAAGAAGCTATCCACCCAGTCGGGCAGGTTCAGCGCCGGCGTCATCACCGCCACCACCTGCATCAATATCCAACCCACAACAGCGTATACCCCGGCTACCCGAAATATATTACGCCGCTTAAGCTCTGTAAAAAGAGTATTCATCGCGCGCCCGTCATTATTTGGCGTTTACCTAGCACGAAACCAAAATAATGTCTGTAATTAATAATTAGTCTTAAAGTGCTTGTGCCGTGCTATGCTTTGGCTGTCAGTAATTGCAGGCTCACCGTGTCCAGCACCATGCGGCCATCTTGCGTGGCGCGCAGCGTGTCACCTTGGCGCCTTAGTAGGTTCATGGCGATGAGGTCGCCCATCACCGCTTCATCCAGCGCCGCGCCGTTGATTTGCGCGTAGCGCCTCAAACTTATACCCTTTGTAATGCGCAGGCCCATCATGAGATATTCTGCGGCCCAATCTTGCGCGCTAAGGCTATCTTCGCTGTCTATGCCATGGCCATTATTTTGAACGGCGTCAATATAATGAGAGGGTTTAAGATGGGTGATTGTGGCCGTGCGTTTCCCGTTTGTGGTCAGCCGCCCGTGCGCGCCCGGCCCGACTCCTATATAATCCCCGCCTTGCCAATAGAGTAAATTATGGGCGCTCTCTTGCCCCGCGCGCGCATAGTTTGACACTTCGTAATTATCAAAACCGGCGGCGGATAGGCGGGTCTGCACGTGCTCGTAAAGCGCGGCGCTATCATCGCTACTGACCGCCTTTATATCACCGCGCATGGCCGCTTTGCCAAAGGCTGTGGCGCTCTCAATGGTCAATTGATAGGCGGAGATATGACCAGCGGCGCTGTCAATTAACGCGGATAAATCGCGCTCTAGCAAAGCCTTGGTCTGTCCTTTATGGCCGAAAATAATATCGGCGGAGACGCGGGGGAAAATCGCCGCGGCAAGGCTTAGGGCGGCGCGGGCGCTACCCCCGTCATGATCTCGGCCTAAATGCTTTAGGGCATTATCGTCAAAGCTTTGCACCCCAAGGGACAGGCGGTTAATCCCCGCCCTTGCTAGCGCTTCCCATTTCGCCGCGTCCGCGTCAGCGGGGTTAGCCTCAAGCGCGATTTCAATATTGGGAGCCGCGTCCCACAGCGTGCGGGCGGTTTCGATAATTTCGGCCACTTGCTCTGCGTGCATAAGACTGGGTGTGCCGCCGCCAAAGTGGATGGAGGTCAGCGTGCGCGGGCCGGACATTTTGCGTGAGTGGCTAAGGTCTTTAATGATGGCGCGGGCTAAAGCCGCCGGCTCATCACTCGCGCTTTTGTTTTTATAAATATTGAAATCACAATAGGGGCAAATGCGCGCGCAATAGGGCCAATGGACATACAGGCCAATTGTATCGAGGGAGGTCAGACTCATTTAAATTGTGCGGCAATCAATTGTTTAAAAGCGTCGGCGCGGTGGCTCATGGCGTGTTTTTCGGCCGGGGCCATTTGCCCGAAACTGATGTCATGGCCTAGGGGCTGAAATATGGGGTCATAGCCAAAGCCCATATCGCCGCGCGGAGGCCAAGTGATTTTGCCTTCGACCTTACCTAAATAGGTATGGGTTTTAAACGTATCGCCATCCGCAATAGCGAGGGTGAGCGCGCAAATAAACCGCGCGGTTTTCACCCCGTCAGCATCTTGCCGCATCGCGTCACGTACCCTTTGCATACCCAATGCCCAGTCGCGATTGCCGCCTTCATCTTGCGTCCAGCGGGCGGAATAAATCCCCGGCGCCCCGTCAAGGCTATCCACGGCGAGTCCGCTATCATCGGACAGGGATGGCAGGCCGGACATTTTAGCGGCGTAACGCGCCTTAAGCTCGGCGTTAGCGGCAAAGGTGGTTCCAGTCTCCTCAACATCAGCAAGGCCCAGCTCCCCGGCGCTTACGGTCTCAATGCCGAAAGGGGCGAGCAGTTCACGGATTTCGCGAATTTTGCCTTGATTATGGGAGGCAACGACAATTTTGGTAAATGGAGCGGTCATGGGAGTCCTTATGTAACGGCGCTAACATCGCAGTAAGTTTGCATCGTGGCAATATACAAGAGGAATTTGGTGGAGCCTAGGGGAGTCGAACCCCTGACCTCTTGCATGCCATGCAAGCGCTCTACCAGCTGAGCTAAGGCCCCTTAAAGGAGTGCGCCTATTGCCATAGGGGGCAGGGCGGCGCAAGCAATTTTTGGCCCGCAATTGCGGGCCGTTTTGAAACTTAAATTTCGACTTCTTCGGCGTCGTCCTCATCGCCCGTAGGCGGTAGGTCGTCATCGTCATCATCGGAGGCTAGCGCCGCGTCTTCTTCGTCGGCGTCCGTGGTGGAAAAGCCGTCCATGTCCGGGGACTTTCCGCCATCTTCGTCGTCGCCGTCATCACCGTCACCGCCGCCAAAATTAGCGTTGTCACCATCAAGCTCTAGCTCTTTGGCTTCGGCTTCGGCTTCATCGGTTTCTTCTTCTTCGTCGGTCTTTTCGGGCTTGGCCACTTCTTCTGGCTCTATAATAATTGGAGCGACTTGAGCAATCATAGCCGGGTCAAAACTATGGGCACATTTAGGGCAGGTTGCCGGATTTTTCGTCAGGTCATAAAATTTGACCTCACATTCAGGACAGACAACTTTTTCGCCAATATCAACTTTAGCCACGATAATTCCTCTCAGTAAGCACTTTGCGCGTCTTCGGGCGCGTCTTGCGTCTTGCCACAAGCTTGGCGTAGGTTTAAGACGCAAAACTTGATTTAGCGTTTCGTCTTATCAAGTCAACTGGGAAATGGGGTCAAACACATGTCAAAGGCAAAAAAGTCTGTTTTATGTCGCTCAAAACGCGGCTCTGCCCTTTTAGGGAGCGCCTGCGCGCCCGGCGATAAGTCTATTTCCCATCGCAGCCTTATCCTTGGCGCGCTCGCAAGCGGGGTGACAACCATTACAGGCTTGCTTGAAGGCGCGGATATTATGGCGACGGCCCGCGCCATGCGCGGCTTTGGCGCGAAAGTGACAAAGACCGGCGAGGGCGCGTGGAGCGTTGAAGGGCTTGGGGCGCGCGGACTGAAACAGCCCAAAAATGATATTGATTGCGGCAATGCCGGCACGGGGGTGCGCTTGATTATGGGCGCGGCCAGCGCCTACCCGATAAGCGCGCGCTATATTGGTGACGTTAGCCTGTCCTCGCGTCCTATGGGCCGGGTTGTCGAGCCTTTGCGCGAAATGGGCGTGACGGCGATTGGCGCGCAGGGCGACCGCCTGCCGATGAATGTAACCGGACCAAAGGCGCTAACCGCCCTGCGCTATAGCCCGCCCCATGCGAGCGCGCAGGTTAAGTCGGCGATATTGCTGGCCGGCCTTGGGGCCAGTGGAGTTACTGAAGTAAATGAGGCGACCCGCACCCGTGACCATACGGAAAACATGCTGCGCGCCTTTGGCTGCCCCGTAGAGAGCGTCGCGCGCGGGGAGGGCGCATCCGTGCGCCTAACTGGCCCCGCAAGTTTGACCGCCACCCATGTCAACGTGCCGGGGGACCCGTCCTCGGCGGCGTTTCTAATCGCGGCGGCTTTGATTGTGCCCGGCTCTGATATTACGATTGAAAACGTGATGATGAACCCGTCGCGCACCGGCCTGTTTGAAACCTTGGTGGAAATGGGCGCGGATATTTTAACCGATAATTTTAAAACCAGCGGCGGGGAAATTATCGCCGATTTGCGGGTGCGCCATTCCAAGCTGCGCGGCATTGTCGTGCCGCCGCGCCGCGCCCCCTCTATGATTGACGAATACCCTATCCTTGCGGTTGTCGCCGCATTTGCGCGCGGGCAGACCGTGATGGACGGCATTGGCGAGCTGCGGGTGAAGGAAAGCGACCGCATAGCGGCGAGCGTGGCCTTGCTGCGCGCCGGCGGGGTTGAGGTATCGCAAACCGACACGAGCATGACCGTTAGCGGAGCCAATAGCGCGGCGGGCGGCGGCCATGTGATTACCCATCACGATCACCGCATTGCCATGAGCGCGCTTATCCTAGGGCTGGCCACTGACGCGCCGATGAGCATTGATGATAGCGCGATGATAGCCACAAGCTTCCCGCAGTTTTTTGATATGATGCGCGGTCTTGGGGCTGATATTTCTGGGGACGCGGATATTTCTGGCGAGGCCGGCTAATGCCAGTGATTGCCATAGACGGGACATTTGCTTCGGGCAAAGGCACGCTGGGCCGCGCGATTGCCGCCCATTACGGGTTTAAGTATTTGGATACGGGCAAGCTGTACCGCGCCTGCGCCTTTGCGGCGATAAAGGCTAAAGCGGATTTAAGCGACGGGGCGGTGTGCGCGAAATTAGCCCTTGAAATCAAGCCCAAGGATTTAACCGATCCAGAGCTAAAATCCGGCGATGTCGGGGCCGCGGCCTCTAAAATTGCGGTGCATACACAAGTGCGCGCGGCGCTTTTAACTCTGCAACGCGAATTTGCCGCTAGCCCTAAAGGGGCCGTGCTTGATGGCCGCGATATTGGCACGGTGATTTGCCCTGACGCGGACGTAAAGCTTTATGTTGACGCCGCCCCTGAAATTAGGGCGCGCCGCCGCTATGAAGAGCTGTCGGGCTATGGGGAAGACACCAGTTTTGAAAAAGTGCTAGCCCAGCTAACCGAACGTGACGGGCGCGATAAGGGTCGCAAAACCGCGCCGCTTAAGCCGGCCGATGACGCGCATTTGCTCGACACAAGCGCGCTCGATATTAAGGGCGCTCTCGCCGCCGCTATTGCTATTATTGACGCGGCGCTTGGCGCGGCGGCTTAAGGGCGCTACAAGAAACAAAAGGAGTGCTCATGACCCGTAAAATGACAGTTTCAAAAACGCTTACAGTTTCGCTTGTCGCCGCGCTTATGCTCGGCGGATGCGGCCTTCGCGGCACGCTTAAAACGCCGCCGCCGCTTTGGGAAAAAGCTCCCGCTGAAACAGAGCAAGAGGCGCCCCAAGAAACATCTGAAACCCAGCCCTAGCCATGCGCCATTTTGATTACGAAAACGGCGTGATGCATGCTGAAAATGTCTCGCTTGAAACCCTAGCGGATGAATTTGGCACGCCGGTATATGTCTATAGCGCCGCGACGCTGACCCGTCATTTCAATGTGTTTAAAGACGCATTTGCGGGCCGTGACGTGCTTGTCGCCTATAGCGTCAAAGCCAATTCTAATTTGGCGGTGCTGTCCCTCTTGGGCAAATTGGGCGCGGGGGCGGATGTGGTGTCGGGCGGAGAGCTTAAGCGCGCTTTGACCGCGGGCATTCCCGCAAGAAAAATTGTGTTTTCCGGCATTGGTAAAACCCGCGACGAAATGAGCGACGCCCTGCGCGCCGGCATTTATATGTTTAATGTTGAGAGCGAGCCGGAGCTTGAAGCGCTAAATGAGGTGGCGCTATCTTTGGGCAAAATTGCGCCGATTAGCTTTCGGGTAAACCCCGATGTACGCGCCGGCGGCCATGAGAAAATTTCTACGGGCAAGGCGGAAAATAAATTTGGCGTGGCGTGGTCATCGGCGCGTCAGGCCTACGCGCGCGCCGCGCAACTTCCGGACATTAAAGTCATGGGCGTGGACGTGCATATTGGCAGCCAGATTGATGACCTCGCCCCGTTCAAAGCGGCGATTGAAAAAATTGGCGGCTTGATAGAGCAGCTGCGTGAAGATGGTCATAAGATTAACGTTTTTGATATTGGCGGCGGGTTAGGCATTCCTTATGGCAGTAATGCGCCCGCGCCGCCGCTTCCGTCTGAGTACGGAAAAATGGTGATAGAGGCGACGGCGCATTTGGGCGTTAAAATGGTGTTTGAACCGGGCCGGATGATTGCCGGTAATGCGGGGGTTTTGCTGTCGCGCATCACCTATGTCAAACAGGGTGAAGACCGTGATTTTCTTATTGTTGACGCGGGTATGAATGACCTTATCCGCCCCGCTTTATATGGCGCTTACCATGAGATTGAGCCGGTTATCGCTCCGGGCGTCGGCGCTAAATCCCAGCTTTATGATGTGGTCGGGCCGATATGTGAGAGCGGTGACACGTTCACAAAACAGCGCGAATTTCCCGTGATGAAAGCCGGCGCGCTTGTCGTCATGCACAGCGCCGGCGCATATGGCGCGGTGCAGTCGGGGCAATATAATACCCGTCCGCTCGTACCAGAAGTTTTGGTGAGCGGCGATAAATTCGCCCTTATTCGCGAGCGCCCAACGATTGAAGATGTTTTAAAAATTGAGTCTATTCCCGATTGGGTTTAGCGCCAAAGTTTAACACCGGCCATTACGACGACGCGGCTTTTCTCGCCGCCGTCCGCGCGGGTATAGTCCGCTGTTTTGCCAAAATCACTTTGCCATTCTACGCCGATATAGGGCGCAAATTCGCGCTTAATATCATAGCGAAGCCGCGCGCCTAAATCCACATGGGTAAGGCCTGAGCCTGTGCCAAGGGCGGCAATGTCACTGCCGGAGATTTCCATCTCTAGGCGGGGCTGCAATATAAGGCGCTGGGTTATCACCATGTCATATTCGGCTTCAAAGCTGGCGGATAAATCCCCGTCCTTGCTCAGATAGGCTGCCCCGTCGACTTCAAACCAACCCGGCGCTAGGCCCAGCATGCCGATTGTTAAATGGGCGCGCCCTTTTGGCGCAAGGTCATAACGGATGCCCGCCTGCATATCGAAATAAGGGGAAATGGCGCGCGAATACAGCGTGGTGATTTCCGCCTCTTCTATCTCTGTTTCTTTAAAGCCGTATTCGCCTTCGCTTTTAATCCAAAGCTTATGCTTATCGCCGCCAACCCAAAACTGCCCGTCCCAGAGCAGGGCGCTTTCACTATCGGCGCTTTGAATTTCTAGGCGGTCAGCCATGAGCAGGGAGAATTTTTGCGCGCCGTTTTTTTGCAAAACAACCTTGCGCGCCGCCTCCATTTCCGCCGCGTCAAAATAGGCGTCGGCCTGTGACCATAGTTTTTCAGGCGGGGTCTCACTCTGGGTTTGCGCAAAAACGGGGACGCTGAGAAGGCTTAGGATAATTGGGAAAAATAACCGCATTATTTCATGCCTCCAGTTTTTGAGGGGGCCATCTTGGAGTGGTCCATGTTAGAATGGTCCATCTTGGAGTGGTCCATTATTGAGTTTTGCGGCTTGCCAGATGCGGGCAGGACGCTGACCACCTGCATCATGCCGGCGTGCATGTGATAGAGCAAATGGCAATGGAAGGCCCAGTCGCCAATATGCTCGGCGCTAATATCAACCGAGAGCTTTTCGCCCGGCTTGACGATGATTGTATGCTTATTGGGGCGGCGGTCATGGGGGGCGCCATTATTAAGCTGGAAGAACATGCCGTGCAGATGGATCGGGTGGTTCATCATCGTATCATTGATAAGATACATGCGGATGCGCTCGCCCTTGTAAAATTTAATCGCCTCTTTGATATGGGCAAATTTCACCCCGTTAAATGACCACATATAGCGTTCCATATTTGAGGTCAGATGGATTTCAATTTCGCGGGTCGGCTCGCGTAAATCCGGATTGGGGGTGAGGCTTTTCAGCATGGTATAATTTAAAACTTTATGGCCGACATGCTCTAGCCCCGCCCCCGGCTCGGATAGGCGAGAGGTCGGAGCCATGGCCGTATTGGCGACGCCAAAATCAACCGCATGATTATGGCTTTGCATGTCCATATTAGAATGGTCCATCTTGGCCATATCCATGGCTTCCATATCCATCTTGGGCATATCATGGCCCATCTTAGAATGGTCCATCTTAGAATGGTCCATGGCTTCCATATCCATATTGGACATATCATGGCCCATATCTTTCATGGTCAGGCGCGGCGGGGCGCGCAGGAGCGGCGCTACGGCGCGGGCATTTTCTTGGCCCTTTGGCGCAAGGGTAGCCACCGCCATGCCGGAGCGGTCAATGGACTCGGCGACAATAGCAAAGGGGGTATTGCCGGTCGGGCGGACAATCACGTCATAGGTTTCCGCCACGCCCATTTGAAATTCATAGACATTGACCGGCGCAACATTTTGCCCGTCATTGGCGACCACTTGCATTTCAAGGCCGGGAATACGCACATTCATTATCGACATGGCCGAAGCATTTATAAAGCGCAGGCGCACGCGCTCTCCGCTGTTAAATATGCCCGTCCAATTATCCTTGGGGCCGTGGCCATTAATCAGATAGGTGTAATTCTCGCCGGCAATATCGGCAATATCCGCCGGAGACATGCGCATGCCGCCCCACATGGCGCGCTCTTTCATCGCCGCGCTTAGGCCGGACTTTCTCGCGTCTTTTATAAATTCAAGCGCGGTGGGTTTTTGGTAATTAAAGCTCTCGCCCATTTTCTTTAGGCCGGCGAAAATTTTGTGCGGATGCATGAAACTCCAATCCGACAAGACAATGACATATTCGCGGTCATAGGCGACAGGGTCTGCCCCCTTTGGGTCAATGATAATCGG
>JAZGFA010000052.1:0-9166 GCA_036478975.1 Robiginitomaculum sp.
GAAGCGCAGGACTTAAAACTCGGCGCGCCGGTATTTCTGCGCATTATCAAGACAAATCCTGACGGCGCCGGCTATAGGGGCGGGCGCATTGAAGCTTTTGTGCAAAAAAAAGAGGGCGGCGCATTTACCCTGTTTAAAACCTATGACATTTGCGCCTATTCAGGCAGGCTGGGCCCCAAGACCCAGCAAGGGGATAATCAAGCGCCGGAAGGGTTTTACTTTGTCACGCCCAGCGCGATGAACCCCTATTCGAGCTATCACCTTAGCTTTAACCTTGGCTATCCCAATGCCTATGACCGTAGCCATGGCCGCACGGGAAATTATCTGATGGTGCATGGAAAATGCGGCTCTATCGGCTGTTACGCCATGGGCAATGCGGGGGTGGAGGAAATTTACACCTTAATGAGCGCGGCCTTTGCCGGCGGGCAAAGCTTTGTTCGGGTTCACGCCTTTCCATTTGATATGAGCCCGGCGGCATTGGCGAGGCATAAAGACAGTGCGCACGCGGCGTTTTGGGCCAATCTTAAACAGGGCTGGGACGCGTTTGAGCTAGCCCATATACCGCCGGATACGCGGGTTGAGAATGGCCGTTATATATTTGAAAACGCAGCGGAATAAACCTAGGATTTCGGCCCGTAAGCATATTCACCGCCGCGTTCAACGGCGCGAATATAGGCGGGGCGTTTATGGATTTTATCGACATATTCGGCGCAGCTTGGATAGACCTTAAGACGCCCGCGCGCCCGCGCCGCCTCTAGGGGGAATATCATCATAATATCCGCGCCGGTTAACTCCGCTCCGGCAAAATACTCATGACCAACAAGGTGGTATTCTAAATAGTCGAGCTGGGTTTTCATCTCTTGGGTGATTTTGGGGTGAAGCGGCGCGCCCGCCTCGCCTAAAAACCCGACATAGAGCGAGAGCAATATCGGCAACATGACCGAGCCTTCCGAGGCGTGGAGGAATTGGGTGTAAAGGTTGAAATCGTTGCTATTTGCGGCTGGAATCAGCTTACCCTTGCCATATGTGCGAATGATATATTCGACAATCGCGCCGGTTTCCGCGATGGATAAATCCCCGTCCGTAATCACCGGGGACTTGCCAAGCGGGTGAATGGCCATAAGTTCTTTGGGGGCGAGATTAGTGACGCTATCGCGGGCGTAATGGCGGATTTCATAATTCAGACCAAGCTCTTCAAGCAGCCATAATATGCGCTGTGAACGGGAATTGTTGAGATGGTGTACAGTAATCATCGCGCGCTCCATTAAGGCGGTGGCCGTGATTAGCCCGCGTGTTTTGACCCGTCATTTTTGCTAAAGGTCAGGGTTTTTACGCTATCGCCTAGCTCTATATTGACATGATTAGTTTGCCCCGCATAGAGCGCGCGCAAAATTTCACACTTTATCAAAAGCGGGCTGGCGGGGGCGGACAGCATTTCCGCCTGTTGGTAGACGTAAATATAATGGCCCTCAATCTGCGCGCCCAGTAACTCTAGCGCTATAGGGCCGCCGGCGGTTTTAATCGAGAATTGATCTTCGACATAAAGCGCGAATAGGGCGCGGGCGCGCAGGCCCGTCAAGTCCGGCGCGTCGGTAATACCCTCAATCGCCATGGCGTCTTGGGCATCATCAAGGTGAATGCGGTGACTGATTTCTAAAAGCTGCTCATCACCATTATAACGGACATCGGTAAAGGTCAGCTTTTGCCGGTGCGCCATTGCGGGCAGGGGCAAAAGCGCCGTAGCCGCGGCTAGCCCGCCCGCCGCGATAAGGACGCGGCGGCGGCTTAAGCGGCTTTTACTGCTGTGGCTGAAGTGGGACATCGCCGCCCTTATCCTCTGGCTTGTCTTTCTCGCTATCAAGCTCGGCCAACATGTCTTTCATCAGGCTATGACGTTTACGCTTTGATTTATAAATCTCAAGGCGGGACAGGGCGATGGATGGCGGGAAGCTATTATTGGAGAAATCGGCGTCCGCTGTCTGGTGGGCCTTATCGACTTCTATAGAGGCAAGGCGCTTTTGACGGATAAGCAATTTAGTCACAGCCTTAGGACTACGGCGCCAAATTTCAGCCGGTATCATCAGCTCTTCGACTTCGCCGTTCTCATAGGTCAGGGTCAGCGGGATAGGCATGACAAGTCCGCCAATGTTCTCAAAGTCAACGAAATAGACAAAATCGCCATCTTCCATCGCTTGGTCATAGGCCTCGCGCTCCCAGCCCTTTAGGCCTTTAAGCTGTTTGGCAAATTTATTACGACCTGTATTGCTCGCCGTATAGGGGTCGTTTTCATTGTAGAAATCAGCGAGTTCTGGAAAGCGCTCAAGGCGCGTTTTACGGCCCTCGGCGCGGTTACGCTGCTGGCTGATCGCTTCAGGCATATTGGCGGCGTCGCGCTCTCGCTCTAGGTCTTTTTCAACGTCCGGATCGCCGGTGGCAATGCCATATTCGCGCACGCCAGTGACGGCAATGTCAACATGGTCCGTGCCGTAAAACCAACCGCGCCAGAACCAGTCAAGGTCAACACCGGACGCGTCTTCCATAGTGCGGAAGAAATCGGACGGGGTAGGGCGTTTAAACATCCAGCGCTCGGAATATGTTTTAAACGCATGGTCAAATAGCTCGCGGCCCATAACCGTCTCGCGCAATACCACAAGAGCGGCGGCGGGTTTGGAATAGGCGTTAGGGCCAAACTGCAAAATACTATCGGATTGGGTCATAATCGGCACTTGACCACTGGAGGTCATATAGCCGGGAATAACGTCAAGCGGGTTAGTTTTACCGCGTGAAATCGGGTAATTTTCTTCCCACTCATACTCGGCGAGATATTCAAGAAAGCTGTTAATGCCCTCATCCATCCACGTCCATTGACGCTCGTCACTATTGACGGTCATCGGGAAGTAGATATGGCCAACTTCGTGAATGATAACGCCGATAAGACTGTATTTAATGTCGGCGGAATAGGTGATTTCATCATCTTCCCCGTCCTCACCTTTCTCTAAGGTTGGGCGATATCCGTTAAAGGTAATCATCGGATATTCCATGCCGCCGCGTTCCCACGTATTGACGCTTTGCGCGGTTGGATAAGGGTATGGGAAGGAGAAACGGCTATACACGTCCATGGTATGAATGACCGCCTGCGTCGAATATTTAGACCAGATTGGCTCGGCTTCATTGGGATAGAAAGACATGGCGGTGACGACGGGAACACTCTCGCTGTCTTGCTCAAATTCCATTGCGTCCCAGATGAATTTACGGCTAGAGGACCAGGCGAAATCGCGCACGTTTTCGGCCCGATATTTCCAGGTTTTCATGCCCGTGGCTTTATGCTCTTCGTTTTCCTTGGCTTCTTCGGGGGTGACGATAAAGACAGGGCTTTTCGTGTTGACCGAGCGTGACATGCGGCGGCGCTGCTTTGCGCTCATCACGCGGCTAGCGTTTTGCAACTCACCGGTGGCGGAGACAATATGGTCTTCTGGTACGGTGATGGAGACGTCGTAATCGCCGAATTCGAGGGTGAACTCGCCGCGTCCTAAAAACGCTTTGTGCTGCCAGCCCGCATAGTCGGTATAGGCCGCCATGCGCGGGAACCACTGGGCGAGGAAATAGATATAGGTGTCATTGTCGGGGAAATGCTCATAACCGCCGCGTCCGCCTACAATGCCCTCATTGATGATGTTATGTTCCCAGTCAATCGAGAATGTCATCGTGGATTCCGGCGCAAGGGCGCTGGGCAGGTCAATGCGCATCATGGTGTCATTAATGACATAAGGCAGGGCACGTCCGCGCGCATCAGTAATGGACTTAATTTCTGCACCAAATTTTGTAGCGTTTAAGGCTTGCTGGCGGGCTAGGGCGTTATAGCTAAGTTTATCGCCATCGCCGGAAGCTTTAGCGCGGCGCGTGCCGGCTGCGCCTGCGGTTTCAGAACGGCGCGCAAGGGAGCCGTCTTTGAAACGGTTTTGGTCAAGCTGTAACCACAGATAAGACAGGCTATCGGGGGAATTATTAGTGTAGGTGATAGTCTCGGAGCCGGTAATACGCTTGGCGTCCTCATCAAGGGCTACGTCGATTTGATAATCGGCGCGCTGTTGCCAATAGGCTGGCCCCGGAGCGCCGGCGGCATTGCGAAACACATTAGGGGTTGGAAGCTGCTGCCCAAGCTGGCGAAATTTCGCCGCCTGATCGCCGTCACTGCCCGCCACGCCGTCGGCGTAAGCCTGATTTCCCGCAATAACGGTAATGAGGGCAAAGAGTGAGGCGAGGGCGCCGCGCATAAAGCTTTTGAAAAGTAATGTCATAGTGTGGTTCCCAGTGGTAATGTTATGGGTCCAGTATAAACGCGCTATGTATGAAAAACCCAATAATTTCCCTTATAAGGGGAATGTTTTTTTAACGCCGCGCTTAATAGCCGCGGTCATTGGCCCGCTCATGGGTAAATAGCCCTTTGCCGCAAGCGATTTTCCAGCCGGACTGCGTCCAAAACTGTGAATTATTCAGTTCAATTTCCACCGAGCGAAATCCATTTATACCGCGACCCTGCGGGATGGACTTACAATAGGGAATAATCGTATCGAGAAAGACCGAGCGGCGGATAAGAATGGACTGGTTCGTCCACGGCATGACCTTGGCATCTACCAGATAAAAACCATTGCCTGCTTGGGTGATGTCTTTGGGAAACCGCTCTGGATGGCCCGCCCCCGCGTAAAGACTAGTGCCGCTAAGACGGCGCGCCTTTGATGGCCGTAAGAGCCGCCGCAACGTAGCCGCTAGGTTTGATTTATCCGGGTGATAGCGCCGATATTTATCAATAGTATCAAAGGTTTCACCGTAATATTTAGTGTGGCGCATGCGCGCCATAATCGCGCTATCCTTATGGAGTAGTTCCAGCGCTTTACTGATTTGACGCGCCGCCTCCTCGCGGCTCTCCATGAGCGGGCAGTCGTTTTCGGTAAACAGAATATAGTCGGTGTTAAGGCGCAGGGCGATTTGCTCCATGCCGGTTAATATGCCGAGATTATCGGGGGAGGTTTCCGCGCGTACGTCAAAACGGGTTACGGCCTCGCGAATGTCGTCATCCGGGTCGGGCATGAACACTATCGCCTCATCAAACAGGCTAAATAGGTCAGCGGCCTGATAGGTTTTAAAGGCCTTAATCAAGCTTGCATGGCCGCGCCAACTGAGCGCGCCAAAGCCGACAGTCACGCCATCTGGGCGTTTAATCATTCCAATGCTCGGTTATCCACGCCGCGGGGCGGATGGTTTTGTAGATTTTCTTATACCAAGGGGCGGGCCATTTACCGATAGCGGCCTCGTCTTGGTCGGGCTTGCCTGTAAAGGCTACGGCATGGGTATCGGCGGGCAGGGGCGCGGGCCTCCAAAACCTAATGGGCCAAGCGGGCAGCAGGCTATGCTTGAAGCTAACGCACCACGCCTTTGGCCAAAACACCATATCATCAATCTCGCGAGAGATATAAAGCTGCTCAATGCGGTATTTATCCAGCACGCTATTGGGATCGTCTTGAATATCGTCAAAAATATGGGTGTATTTGCCGACGGGGAAGCGAAACACTGAGGTATTGCCGATATTTTGGCCCATTTGCGTCCAGTTCTCTATCACGCAAAACCGTCCCGGCTCATAATCAAAAAAGTCATCGAGACTGCCGGTAATCACCAAATCAAGGTCGAGAAACAGCACGTCGCCCTCTAGGTCCGCAAGCGGGTACTTCCACACCACAAGCTTGCGCCATGGCAGATTGATGAGATTATCCGGCAGGTTAATGTCCGGGATAGGCTCTATTTGCACATCCGGATGCACGCCCGTGCCATCATCGGTAAAGCAGACCAGACGCGTTGGGCGCTGCGTTTGCCTTTGGATGGTGGCGTGCAGACGGTTTACAAATTCCGGCCCGTAGCGCGTCCCCCATTTCATGCAGATAATCGTTTGCATTATTAGTGTCCGTTTTCGCTTGAGGCGGCGGCGCGTAAAGAGGCGTCGCGGATAGCGCGAAATTCACTGCCCTCATACCATGTCGGCCAGTCCTGCGTGTTGGCGATATTCATGCCAAGCTCATAGAATAATTGCGTCGTGGCCTCAATGCCGCTCATATCCCAATCGGCGCTGTAATCATCGCTGGTCTGGTGATAGCGATTGGCGGTGTAATCCTTGCCAAAGGCTTCGCCAAATGTCTTGCCTTTACCGATATGGTCAACGCCGCCATCGGCGTAAAGCATGGGCACGCCTTTCTTTGCTAGGCTAATATGGTCGGAGCGGTAGAAATATCCCGCTGACGGATTTTGATCCGGCACGATATATTTACCCTGTGTGTCCAAAATGGCTTTCAGCCGGTCTTCGAGCTGGGACGCGCCATAGCCAATCACCATAATGTCTTTGGTTTCACCAAGCGGAAACATGGCATCAATATTAATGCCGGCCACTGTTTTCGCCAGCGGCACGAGGGGGGCTTCGCCGTAATAGGCAGATCCAAGCAGGCCGCTTTCTTCCGCCGTAACCGAGACAATAATCACGCTGCGTTCTGGCTGGGGGCCGCTAGCGAAAGCCTTGCCGATTTCCATCACCGCCGCCGTGCCCGTGGCATTATCCACCGCGCCATTATAGATAAGGTCTTCACCCGGCTTGCCATCCTTCATACCCAAATGGTCCCAATGGCCCATATAAAGCACATATTCATCGGGATATTTAGAGCCGACAACCCCGCCCGCCACATTGCGCGACTGGATGGTTTTGATGTCATTGTCGATTTGCGCGTCAAGGGTTAGCCCGCCCATAGGGACAGGTTTAAAGCCCTTATGGCTGGCCGCGGCTTTCATCTCTTCAAGCTGCAACCCTGCGCGAGCGAACATCTCACGGGCTTGTTCGGTCGTAACCCAGCCTTCAAGCTCCGGGCGGCTCATGCCTTTATCGGGGCGCACAAGGTCAAATTGCCCGCCTGTCCAGCTATCGGCGACGACGCTCCAAGGATAGCTCGCGGGCTTTGTTTCATGGATGACGATAGCGGCGGCGGCGCCTTGGCGCGCGGCTTCTTCGTATTTATAGGTCCAGCGGCCATAATAGGTCATGGAATCGCCTTTAAACAAAGCCTCATCCTTAGTGGCATATCCGGGGTCGTTGACGAGCATGACCACGGTTTTGCCCTTTACGTCTAGGCCGGCGTAATCATTCCAGTCATATTCCGGCGCGACCGTGCCATAGCCGACAAAGACCAGCTCGCTATTTTCAACCTTGGCGGTGTCCGTATATTGCTTTGTCCAAAACACCGCGTTTTCACGCTGTTCTAATTCGCGCACAATTTTGCCCATGGTGATACGAGCAAAGCTGCTCGGCTTGGCGGTCATCTCTGTCAGGGTGACGGGTTGAAAATAGGTGCCGTCCACGCCCATAGGTTTAAGGCCAGAGGCTTTCATTTGGCCCGCAATATAATGAGTGGTAAGATCAGCCCCCGTGCCGGAGGGCGCGCGGCCTTCAAATTTATCCGATGCCAGCACTTCAATATGGCGGGCAATGTCCGCGCCGGATATTTTGGCGAGCTCGGCTTGCGGCTGCGCACTTTTGCCTTGGCAGGCACTTAGCGCGGCGATGAGGGCGATTGATGAAAGCAGTGAGGCTATACGCATGAGAGATTCCCTTATTTAGTTTGCGCCAAAATGCGCGGCTTTTACGCGCGGCGCAAGGGGATAGGCGGGGCCTATGCCAATATAATTGACTTGCTCTTGCGAGAAGCAGGGCTAGGGTAACAAAAAAGGAGAGATTATGACCCCGAAATTTCTTATGGGCAGCGCCCTAACCGCTATTCTTATGCTTGGCGCGTGCGAAGGCAAAACGCCGATTGCGCCGCAAAGTGGAAGTGAAAAACCTGTTAGTGTGGATTCCATAGCTAAGGTGGACGCGAATGTACAAAGGCTTATAGAGGTGGCGCAAAGCAGTACGCTAGGCTATGAAATCATCGAAAGCCTGACCACGGAAATCGGCCCGCGCCTTGCGGGAACGCAGGCCGAAGCGCGGGCGCGCGATTGGGGCGTGGCTAAGTTTAAGGAATTGGGCTTTGCCAATGTTCACATTGAAGATTTCACCATTCCTGGCTGGGAGCGCGGCGTAGAGACGGCCTCTATTGTCACCCCTTATCCGCAACAGCTTTATATCACCGCCCTCGGCGGCTCTGTGGCAACTCCGGCCGGCGGCGTCACGGCGGATGTGGCCTATTTCCCAACATTTGAAGCCTTAGAAGCCGCGCCGCAGGGCAGCCTTGAGGGCAATATCGTCTATATTTCTGGACGTATGGAAAAAGCGCCTGACGGGGCGGGCTATGGCCCTGCCAATAAAAAACGGCGTAGCGGCGCAACCGAAGCGGCAAAGCGCGGCGCGATTGCCGTGCTTATTCGCTCCGTTGGCACGGATAGTCACCGCATCCCGCATACGGGGCAAATGCGCTATGCTGACGGGGTTAAGAAAATTCCTATCGCCGCCATGTCCGGCCCTGACGCCGACCAGATGGACCGCATCTTAAAAAGTGGACAAATCATGAGCGTCACCCTTAACCTTGGCCCGCGCGCCACCGGTGACCGGCCTAGCGGTAATGTCATTGGCGAGATTATTGGCTCTGAAAAGCCAGATGAAATCGTGCTTATCGGCGGCCATATTGATAGCTGGGACCTTGGAACCGGCGCAATTGATGACGGGGCAGGCATTGGCATTACGGTGGCGGCGGCCAAATTGCTGATGGATAGCGGGCTTAAGCCTAAGCGCACAATTCGTGTGGTGATGTTTGGAGCCGAAGAAGTCGGCCTGCTGGGCGGGTTTGCCTACGCCAAGGCCCATAAGGACACGGACCTCGCCAAACATGTGCTAGCGAGCGAGTCTGATTTTGGCTCCGGCCATATTTATGCGGTTAAGCCGGGCAAAACACCCGGAACGGTCAAATTTGCCAGTCAGCTTCATAAGCAAATTAAAGGCTTAGATATTGATTTGTCCGATGAGCCGTCCGGCGGCGGGCCAGATATTTTCCCGCTCAATGAACTGGGCGTGCCCAGTGTGCGCTTGCAACAATATGGCATGGATTATTTTGACCTGCACCACACGCCCGACGATACATTCGATAAAATCAACGCCGATGATGTGGCGCAAAACGTCGCCGCCTACGCCGCGCTTATT
>JAZGFA010000053.1:0-4070 GCA_036478975.1 Robiginitomaculum sp.
GGCAACCCACTCCGCCCCTTCGGGGCACCTCACCCTTAGGGAGAGGGAGAAAGCGGCGAAATAGGCATGTGTAAGTTTTCTCCATAATGCAATTGGCACCCTCACCCTGAGGGAGAGGGTTGGGGAGAGGGCTGCCAATCCGCTATGTGGAACAGCCGCTCTCCCGCCAGCGATTTTCGTGCAGGCGGGGATTGCCACCTATTGCAGTGAAACTCGTTTCATTGTTGGAGAGGGTTGCCGAACGGTGATATAGCGCGCTAGCTAACGGTTAGCGCGTGAACGATAAATCTAAGCAGGCTGCAGGTTCCCCCTGCGGCGGCATCGGCGTTGGCCCCTTGCCAAGCATAGCAATACCCCCCACATAGGGCGTGAAATTATTGCCGTTAAAAGAAAGATAATCCCATGGCTAAAGTTGAAATCTATACGAAAATGTTTTGCCCCTATTGCATACGGGCCGTTGGGCTTTTTAAGTCTAAGGGGGTGAAGATTATTGATATTCCCGCCGCGATGAGCCGTGAGAAAAAAGAAGAAATGATAAAGCGTAGCGGCGGCGGGCGCACATTCCCGCAAATCTTTATTGACGGCAAACATATTGGCGGTTGCGATGACCTTATCGCCCTTGACCGCGCGGGCGGACTTGACCCGCTGCTTGCCGCCTAGCCATGCGCGCCGCCTGTATTCAGCTTTGCTCTGGCGTGGACGTAGCTCAAAATATTGAGCAAGCGAGCGCGCTTATTCGCGCGGCGGCGGGCGATGGGGCGACCCTTATTGCTACGCCTGAAATGACGGGCTTGATGCAACGAAAACCCAATCGCCTTTGGGAGAGCATCGCCGCGCAGGACGATGACTTATGTGTTAAAAGCTTTAGCGCTCTGGCGCGCGAGCTGTCCATCACCCTGCTGATTGGCTCGCTTGCGATTAGAACAGGCGAGAAACGCGCGGCTAACCGCTCATTTCTCTTTGGCCCTGACGGGGCGCAAATCGCGATTTATGATAAAATCCATCTGTTTGACGTGAGCATTTCGCGGGCGCAAACCTACCGCGAGAGCGCCTGTTACGACGGCGGCGCCAAAGCGGTTTGCGCCGATATTAGCGCGGGTGATGAAGCCGCGAAACTTGGCTTGACCATTTGCTATGATGTGCGCTTTGGCCCGCTTTATAAGGTTTTGGCCAATGCAGGGGCGCAGATTATCGCCGTGCCCGCCGCCTTTACCGTGCCGACAGGGGAGGCCCATTGGGAGGTGCTTTTACGCGCCCGCGCCATTGAGACGGGCAGTTTTATCCTCGCGCCAGCCCAAGGGGGCGAGCATGAGGACGGGCGCTCCACATGGGGGCGCAGTCAAATCATCGGCCCGTGGGGCGAAACCTTGGCCGCGCTTTCCCATGACACGCCGGGCTATATTATCGCAGATTTGGACATGGAAGAGGTCGCTAGCGCGCGGTCGAAAATCCCCGCATGGCAGCAAAACACGCCGTTTAATTAGGCGTATTTTTACCGCAAATTAACCGCATCGCTTAGGGGGATGCTCATTGCGCTCGGCTAATATTATCTCTGGGAATGGGATTTTATGTCGGCTTTGAGTAAAACTAATATGCGGGGAAGACGCGCGGCGCTATCACTAGCGGCGCTTGCATTGGCGTCCGCCGCATTGCCCCATAGCGCCAATGCCGCTGCTGCTGACCGGCCATTTTTGCGCGCCGCCTCTGTAGTCATTGTTTTTGGCGGGAGTGATTTTAGCGATAATGGCGGACTTGCTCCCGTGGCCTATGATTTCAATCTGCTTGATGACAGCCCGTCTGGAGCCGCTACCCCCGATATTATCGGCGCGGACGGGGTGACGATAAATTACAATAACGGACAATTTAACGCCTCTTCTAGCGGCAATAATTCCGGCTATGAATTTGACCTTTTGCAGACCACGAGCGGCGGCGCATTTACCTCCGCTGGCCCGCATCAGACCCTAGACGCCAATGATGCCTATAGCGCCTTTGGCATTGATACGGACACAGATTTGGATTTGGTCACGGGCAATCGCGCGTCACAATTTCTGGTCGTCTCTAACGCAAAATTTGATATATTCGCCCAGGCCAGCAATCTGGTGAATACGGGGGCTTTCTCCGCGCTGGGTTATCAAAATATTGGCTATAAATTAAAGGTGAAACGCACGGGCGGTAACGGCGCTTGGCAATGGGGGCAGCGGGCGCAAAATCCGACTACGGGCGGAATTGGCATTATTACTGCCATCAATGATTTGGGCGATATGAGCGCGGGCTTTACCAAAGTGTTTGACGGCGGCCGGCGCACGGCGGCGTCGCGCGGCTCGCTCTTGCAACAGGCCGTGTCCTTTCAGTCGCGCTATAAAATCCGCCAAGCAGGGGCCGTGGTAGCGGGGCTTAATAATTATGATTTGTCCATGGGCGCCGGGGCGCTGGGGGCGACTGTTACCTATACGATTTACACGCCTTAGCCTGCAACGTTTTGAATCACGCTCCCTACGAGATTTGCTATTGCAGCCAACATTAAAATTACGCCAAGCATACGGCCATATGGAAAACCTTTGCCGCTCTTGGCTTTGATTTCTTGCCGAGGGTTTGGGTTATCGTGACTAAAGGGGTTTTCTATTATCTCAAAATATTTCGCGAGCTGATCAATATTATGTTGCTCGCTGGGATTATGCATGGGGTGGAGCCAGCCTAATGTGGCGAATATTTTGCGGGCAAGTTTTGGCTCAATGGTAAAGGTGCGGGTTTCTTTGCGCGGGGTCTTGCCCGCCTTGAATTCCTTATGGCGCTGCTCTTCAATGCGATTGATGAGCATGTATTGAAAATGGTGACAAAACTCGGCGTAATCATCAATCGGTAGGGCGTTTATGTGTTTAAAAATTACGCCCCATACCGCGTCCTTATTGCGCTCTATCGGACTATCGAGCAGGGCTTCTACCTTTGATAATAGGATGGTAAGTTCTGTGTCAGCCTGTAGGCTGATTTCCGCTTTGCCCTCTCCGGCGGGCGCTATGACGGATTCGATTTCTTGCGGCCACTGGCCTTGCGGCTCCTGCGGCTCTTGCGTTTTTTCAGCCGCGCGGTCAGAAATTTCGACAGAGGCAGGGCGCTCCATCGCCTCTTGCGCGTGATAGCTCGCGTGGTTTTTGGCCCAAGTAAACGCGTCGCGCAATTGCATAAAGCCTTCCGGGTCTTCGTCAGGACGGGTCAGTTTTAGCCGGCGCGCATAGGCCCGCTTAATGGTTTTGATGTCCTCTGTCGGCCCGTCAAGGCCGAGCGTGTCCCAGATGCCAGCCATTAAAAAACGTCCGCGCTTTCAATATGGTCAAGCCATTCGCTAGCCCCGTCGCGGGCGAGCGTAATGTCGGTTTCATTTTGCTTATCGAGCACGGCTTTGAACTGGGCAAGGTTATGGCCGATGCGCTCTCGCACTTCGCCTAATTGGTTTTCAAAGGCGCGCTCAAACCGTGAAATGATAGCGGTGTTTTCCGCCTTTTCGCGCGGGTGGATTTTCAGCTTTTCCAGCGCCTTAAACCGCTTCTCAATTTCCGCCTGCGGGATGGCTCCGGGATTGCCTTCTATCAGCATTTTTTTAGATTTTTTATCGGACAAAGTGGTGACGATAATTTCTAATATGCCGGACACGTCATAGGTAAAACGCACGTCAAAGGCTTCGGTTTCTTTTTTATTATTTTGCGGCACGGGCACATGCAATTTGCCGAGCAGGACATTGTCAACCACATGGGGGGACTCGCCTTGGTATATTTGCAAAAGCAATTCTTTTTGCCCCGGATTAATGGTGGAATTGGTGACGACGCGGCTAACGGGAATGACCGTATTGCGCTCTATAATCGGTTGAAAATGCCCAGCCTCATAATTGCCCGTGCCGATTTCAATGGCGATTTCCGTGCCGAGGGTAAAGGGCGAGACATCTGTCATCACAATATCCTCTAGAGCCTCATGGCGGTCAAGCAGACCCGCTTGCACCGCTGCGCCAAGGCCAATCACATGGTCGGGGTCTAGGCTATGCTCTGGGAAAAGTTTAAGCAGGCGGGTCACCGTGGCGC
>JAZGFA010000054.1:0-2507 GCA_036478975.1 Robiginitomaculum sp.
TGAGATACGGCAAGGGTTTGGTGTTTTTCTGGAAGACCCAATATGCGCGCGAGGGATGGATTAATGTCGACCTTGTTGTTTTGGAGATTGATTTCCCAAACGCCGCCGCGACTACTTTCAACGGCAATGCGATAACGTTCTTCAGATAAGGAAGCCGTTTTCTGGTTTTTCCGTACATCGCTGATGTGGTTTAACGCATTACGTAGAAGCGCGAGCAGAATTATTATAGTTGTTAAAAAGAGTGTCGCAAAAATTCCGAGGTTAGATTTAGGGTAAAACGTGGGGGTTTTACGCAGGCCGACTAGGGTTAAATCCGTATTGGGTACCGGGGAGGATGTGAGATGGGTGTCAGTCTTGCTGTCGTTAATCGTCAGTCTATTTCCCGGGGCCGTTAAATTGGCAATTTGCCGTAAAGTTACATTAAAGCCGTTCGTAACGCCGTCCTGCGCTATCGCCGTGGAGCCATCTATAATCTTTTGATTGCGGTCCAATATGGCGACACGGTTTTTTAGGGCATCAGGGCCAATAAGACTGCCTGGGGCGAGCATTGTCATCAAATAGACGTCCGAAACTTTGCGGACAATAACCGGATTAGAGACGCCGCCCGTGCTGATAACAGAGGTTAAGCGAATACCGCTTTGGGGGAAGTTTTTCTGTGAAACGCTCGTGAAAGCTTTTGTGGCGGCGGGAGCGCTCGCGAGAATGATGCCATTGGCATCAATCATCGCCACTTGAATGACATTAGGGCCGCTTGCCGCGGTGCGAACAATTTTTTGCGCTGAGCCGCGTAGGGCGATACTTGTTTCTATCCAGCGCACTTGAGCGCCGATACGGTCGGAAACGGAAGCGGCGCTTTGAGAGGTTACATTTTTTAGGGCCGCCGTGCCAATTTCAGTTTTGATCGCGTTAGCGCGCAAAAGCGCAATGGCCGACATGGTGATGAAGAATAGCAAGAATGTTAAAACAAGAGCAATGCTGCGTTTGGCCGACGCGCCAAGCGGAGCCTCGTTTTCATTAAATAAGTCAAGGTCCGCGCCGCTTTCACGTGAGTTAAACCGTTTTTCGCGATGGGCGGGCTTGAGCGGCTGAGGCGCTGCGGGGCGCTGTATGGGTTGGGCGTGCTGTAGCCCTTGATAGGGAGGAGGCGTTGCGCCGGGGAGAGGCGCGCGGCTTTGCGGGGGCATTTGTTGCATGGGAATGGCAGGCGGATAGGCCGTGGCCTGAGCTGGCACCGCGCCCGTTGCAACCTGTCCCGTTATACTATTAGAATTGCTCATTAAGCTGCCTCGTCGAATCACTTACGATTCTAGACGGTAATCGTTAATAAAGTCGAGCGAATAAGGGTTAGTAAAGCCTCATCATGACAAGTTATAGGCCGCGAAGTGGCTCTCGAACCGGTTCACCGAAAACAAATCCTTGAACCGCGTCAAATCCGAGGGATTTTACGAAGCTTATGGCGCTTTCATTCTCTATGCCTTCGGCAATGATTTTAACCCCTAACGGAGCTTTTAGGCCCAATATGGCCTTTAAAATTGTCAAATCGCGGGGCCTCATCATGGCGGCTTGGACGAAATCCCCGTCAATTTTAAGCCAGTCCGTCTCAAATGCCCGTAAATAGCGTATGGAGGCGGCCCCCGCGCCAACATCATCAAGGCAAATGGCATGGCCGCGCATGCGCAGTCGTTTTAAAATGTCTATTGTGTTCGCTAAATCACGTAGGTCCCACGTTTCTGTTAGTTCAAAAATCAACCGTGAGGGATCCGTATTGAGCCGCTCAAGCGTGCTAAACAGTAAATGCTCAAATTGTTGACTATCCATGGACGCGCCGGACAGGTTTACCGCAATGGGCCGCCGCCGCTTATCGCCATTTAAGGTCTTGATAGCGTGTTCTAGCATGGAAATATCAAGGGTAGCGATAGCGCCGCTAATTTCGGCGGGGCGCAGCAAGCCCGCAAGGCCCTCATCGCTATCAAAGCGCACGAGCCATTCATCATGCAACGGGCTTAGGCTGTTAATATCCATAACCGGCTGGGCGGCGATAGAGAAACGGCGCTCCTCAACATGGCGGCGAAAACCCGCATCGGTTTTAGGGTCATTATGGGGCATTATGTCTTAACCTGAAGGGGTTTTAGCGCCTTGCTGGCGATTTCTAAAACATTGCCGGACGGCTTTGATTTAATTACGCGGGTAAGCTCGGCTTTAATGCGGGTCTGGCGCGCGGGGTCTAGGCGTGACCAAATCTCGTAAACGCCCAATAGGCGCGCGGCGACATTAGGATTGCGCCCATCCATGTCGAGAACTTGATTGGTGAAAAACTCATATCCGGCGCCGTCCGCGCGGTGAAACGTTTTGGGATTGCTCATGGCAAATCCGCCGATGAGGGCGCGCACGCGGTTGGGGTTGCCCGGCTCATAGGCGGGGTGCGTTAATAGGGCCGTGAGGTTATCAAGCGCGCGCGGGCTTGCGTCCATGGACTGCACCGCAAACCATTTATCAATGACCAGAGG
>JAZGFA010000055.1:0-9831 GCA_036478975.1 Robiginitomaculum sp.
GCTTCGGAGAAACGCGGCGGCGGCTGGGTGAAATGCTGTTCTGCATTGACCTGCTTGGCGCTCAGCGCGTCGCCGGCCTTAACAGGCGGCAATAGGGTTTCGCTTTCTTTCGCGTCCTTGGCTGCGCCCTCATCATTGACAGCTTTGCTTTCCTCATAAAGCGAGAGAAAACCGTCAAAAACAACGACCGTGCCTGAGGCGCGCAAGGATACGCTGGCGCTTTCCGGCGTTTGGCTATCCGCGATAATGACCGTGGTGCGCTCTAGCTTGGCGCTCTCCATCTGGCTGGCCATGGCCCGTTTCCAAATTAGGCCGTAAAGCTTTGCAAGGTCGCCGGATAGGTTAAGCGAGCCGGGGGCGCGCTCAAAGCTGGTCGGGCGAATGGCCTCATGGGCTTCCTGCGCGTTTTTGGCTTTGGACGTGTAAACCCGCGCCTTGCCGGGCAGGTAATTTGGCCCGTAATCCTTAGAGATAACCGCGCGGCACTCGTCAATGGCTTCGCCGACCATGGAGACGCCATCCGTACGCATATAGGTGATAAGGCCGGTGGTTTCCCCGCCAATATCAATGCCTTCATAGAGCTTTTGCGCCGTCTGCATGGTGCGCGTGGCGCTAAAGCCAAGCTTACGAGAGGCCTCTTGCTGCAAGGTTGATGTGGTGAACGGCGCGTTGGGATTGCGCGAATGGGGCTTGGCCGTAACCGAAATAACCGATAGGTCAGCCGCCTCAACCGCGGCCTTGGCGGCGCTGGCTAGGGCCTGATTGGGAAGGCTGAATTTTTCAAGTTTTTCGCCCTTAAGGTGGGAGAGCTTGGCATTTATTGTGCCGGCGCTCGCGCCCATCACCGCGTCGACGCTCCAAAACTCTTGGTTTTCAAACGCTTCAATTTCCGTCTCGCGCTCACAAATAAGGCGCAGGGCCACGGACTGAACACGGCCAGCGGAGCGCGCTCCGGGGAGTTTGCGCCAAAGCACGGGGGAGAGGGTAAAGCCAACCAAATAGTCCAGCGCGCGGCGGGCAAGATAGGCATTGACCAATTCCATATCCAGTTCGCGCGGGTTAGCAATCGCGGTGGTGACGGATTTTTTAGTAATCGCGTTAAACACGACCCGCTCAATTTCCTTGCCCTTAAGCGCTTTCTTTTTCGCGAGAACCTCAAGCAAATGCCAGCTAATCGCCTCACCTTCCCTATCCGGATCGGTCGCGAGAATGAGTTTGTCGGATTTTTTCAGGGCTTCTACGATGTCTTTGATACGGGCGCGGGACTTGGTGTCCATGCTCCATTTCATCGCGAAATTTTCTTCGGGGTCAACGGAGCCGTTTTTAGACGGCAGGTCACGCACATGACCAAAACTGGCGAGAACCTTGTAGTTCTTGCCGAGATATTTCTCGATGGTTTTAGCTTTTGCTGGGGATTCGACAATGACGAGGTTCATAAATTGCACTTTATTATTAGAATCACGCGGGGTGGATAATGCGCTTGAAATCGCGCGGAAACTGACCGAGCGACACTATAATGTCAATATGGTGATTTAACTCTAACTGTTTTAACACTTTACTAGCGTGTTGTAATCTATATACACGTATTAAGTGTGTAACAATAAAGGGAGCCTAAAATGGCCATGCAACACGAAACCAATGCTCAGGCGCCAAGTGGTAAAGCTGCCGCTATTCCGAAGGCCTATGCCACGGACTATATTGCCGACATGCTAGGCGAGCTAGCGGAAATGGCCGGGGCGGCGGGGCTTGAGGACTTATCCAAACTTATCCGCTTCACCCACCGCGCCGCAATTATGCAGGACGCCTAGCTATAAATTAAGGCGCTACAGATTAAGGCTGGCCCGTCCGTCGCCTTCAACGATTATGTCCCCCGCAAGCTCCATCTCTAATAGAGCCGCTACGGCTATTGGCACGGGATAGCCGCTTTGGCGGATAATCTCGTCGCGCTGGGTCGCCGTCGGAGACATCAGGGCAAGCAGGGCTTTGCGCGCCTTTTCAATTTCGCCAGATGCGCCCGCCCAATCAAAGGCCGGCTCGCTATAGGCGTAATCATCTTCCATTAGGCGCTGGGGCGCGATATTCTCTAATACGTCCATCACGTCCTGCGCGCTCTCTATCAGGGCCGCTCCGCCTTGGATAAGGCGGTTACAGCCCTTTGTGCGCGGATCAAGCGGGGAGCCTGGGGCGGCCATAACTTCGCGGCCTTGCTCTAGGGCGTAGCGCGCCGTAATCAGCGTGCCGCTGCGCTCCGCCGCTTCAATCACCACAACCCCCGACGATAGGCCAGAGATGATACGGTTGCGGCGCGGAAAGTCGCGGGCCGTAGCGCGGTAGCCGAGCGGGCTTTCGGAAATAATCGCCCCGCGCGCCGCCATGTCTTCATAAATCTCGCTGTTTTGCTTGGGGTAAACATGATCAACCCCGCCGCCAAGCACCGCCGCCGTGCCGCTCTCCATCGCCGCATTATGGGCGACCGCGTCAATGCCGCGCGCAAGGCCAGACACTATCGTCAACCCCGCCTGTCCAAGTTCGGCGGAAATTTGGCGGGCAAAGCGCAGGCCAATGGCCGAGGCATTACGCGAGCCAATCACCGCGACGCAGGGCTTATGCAGCAAGCCAATATCGCCCAGTACGGTAATAATTGGCGGGGGCGGGCCGATAGCGCGCAGGGCTTTGGGAAAATTCGGCTCGCAGCTTGCGATGATTTGCGCGCCGTAATTTTCCGTGGCTTCCATTTCGCGCTCGACTAAATGCGCATCGGGGATGGAGAGTTTGGAGCTGCGCGCAATAGAGGGCAGGGCGGTCAGCGCCGCTCCCGCGTCCCCGTCAAAGCGGCGCATAAGGTCGCGAAACGCTACGGGGCCAACCGTGGACGTGCGGGTCAGCCGTAGCCAGTCGCGGCGCTCGGAAAAGCTTAGCTCGCGGGTTTTCATTTAGTCTTGCCCGCGCCGATTTTAGGCTCCGCGCCTTTGACGATGCGGGCTATGTTTTCACGGTGACGGATAAAGATAAGGCAAGCAAGACAGGCTGCCATTAGCGCTACCCCGTTATGGCCCATAAAATACGCGATGATGGGCGCGCCCAGCGCCGCGAGCAGGGCAGAGAGCGAGGACATGCGGGTGGTTAGGGCGCTAAGCAGCCAAATCGCCGCCGTGCTTAATCCTACGGGCCAAGCGGTTGCGAGGAGTACGCCGAAAAATGTCGCCACCCCTTTGCCGCCTTTAAACTTTAGCCAAAACGGGAAGCAATGGCCGAGCAGCGCCGCGCCGCCGGCGATTAAATTGGCCGCGGTTCCCGGCAGAAAATGGCCGGCAATAAGCGCCGCCACCGCCGCCTTGCCCGCATCTAAAATCAGTGTCGCCAGCGCAATATCCTTACGCCCCGTGCGCAAAACATTGGTCGCGCCAATATTGCCAGAGCCAATATCACGTATATCCCCTTGCCCCGCCGCCCTCGCTAGCAAAAGCCCAAAGGGGGTGGAGCCAAGGACATAGCCAAAGACAAATACGCCAAGCGCGATAAACGGGGAGAGGGTGAGAAATGTGTTCATGGGGGGATTATGCACACCATGATTAGCAAAGCAATCTGATGCGGGGGTGGCTAGTCATAGCTTGCGCGTTATTTATTTCGCTTATGCCCTATAAATCCGCTCATCCCCGCCGCTCCCCCAAAAAAAAGAGCCGTTCATCCCCGCCTCCTAAACCTCCGTTCATCCCCGCCCCCAAACCTCCGCTCATCCCCGCGAAGGCGGGGACCCATCCCTAACACTCAAGCCTTTTCCTCTTGGTGATTGTGGCGCGCAATAAAGCCAGGCGCCCCCAAGGCACTCCACCACGGAAAAGAGACACAAATGCAAATGTTAGAGATGGGTCCCCGCCTGCGCGGGGATGATTGGCTCTTTTATGCCCCTAATCACAATCCTTATAATCCGATGCAAAGCATTTCCCCGACAAGGCCTGCGCCCGCGCAATCCGCTTCCGAGCAGTGCCCTGTGTAACCATGGGCCGCGCGGCGGTCAAGCGGGCGGAGCATGGGGGCGAGCCTACTCGCTAGCCCTATCATAGACCACTTCGCCGCCGACAATGGTCATCACGGCGCGGCCTTGGAGGCGGCGTCCGTCAAATGGGGTGTTTTTGGACAGGGACAGCAGGGCGTCCGCGTCGCAAACCCACGGCGCGTGGGGGTCGATTAGGACGAGGTCTGCGGGGGCGCCTTCACATATACGGCCTGATGGCAAGCCTAGCAATGTGGCGGGATTGATGGTGAGGGCGGAGAGAAACGCCATCAGGTCTAATTGCTCATCCGCTATCAGGGTAAGGCCCGCCGCGAGCAGGATTTCTAACCCGACAGCGCCGGAGGCTGCTTCGCTAAATGGGCGGCGTTTTTGTCCGGCGGGGCGCGGATCATGGCTAGAGACAATCACGTCTATCGTGCCGTCATTGACCGCCGTAATCAGAGCCGCGCGGTCAGATTCCTCGCGCAGGGGCGGGTCGAGTTTTGCAAAGCTGCGATAATCGCCAATGTCTAGCTCGTTGAGCGCGAGATGGTTTATCGACACGCTGGCGGCAATATCTATGTCGCGGGTTTTGGCGCGGCGCAGGGAATTTACCGCCCCTTCGCTGGAGAGCAAATCAATCAGCAAACGCCCGCCCGTAAGCTCGGCAAGGGCGCAGTCGCGCTCTACCATAATGCGCTCGCTGGCGGCGGGGGCGGCGGTCAGGCCAAGGCGGGCGGAAAAGTCGCTCTCATGGGCGCAGGTTCCGCGCGACAGGGACATATCAACGGGCCGGTGGGCGATGAGCGCATTATAGGCGGAGCTGTAGGAGAGCAGGCGGCGCATGAGCTGGCTATCGCTAATCGGGCGCTCGCCATTAGAGAAAAACGCCGCCCCGCCTTCGCTCATCAGGCCGATTTCCGTCATCACTTCATTGCCAAGCCCTTGGGTCAGCGCGCCGGCGCAATGCACATTGACGGGGCAAGTTTCGCGCCCGCGCCGCAGCACATGGGTCAGCAGGGAAATATCGTCAATTACCGGATTGGTTTGCGGCATGACCACGATAGAAGTGACCCCGCCCTTGGCCGCGCTCGCTCCGGCGCTAGCAAGGGTTTCGCGGTTTTCCTCCCCCGGCTCTCCGGTGATGACGCGCATGTCAATAAGCCCCGGGGTGAGCATATAGTTTTCGCCTTCGATAATGTCGCAGCCATCGCTATCAATGCGGCCCATATCGGTGATGAGGCCGTCTTCGATGCGCACATCGGCAATGTCGTCAAAGCCGGTTTGCGGGTCGATTACGCGCGCGCCTAGGATTGCTATTGGCTTCATGGCGTTTCCCCTAAGCGTTTCTTGAGGCGTTTCTCAGCGAGCGTATGCAATATGGCCATGCGCATGGCGACGCCGCTTTCAACTTGGCGGGTGATGAGACTAATTTGCGGGTCATCGGCCACGTCGGAGGATATTTCCACGCCGCGGTTCATTGGCCCCGGATGCATGACAAAGGCGCCCGGTTTAGCAAAGGCTAATTTGGCGCGGTCTAGGCCGTAAAAATGGAAGTATTCGCGCTTTGACGGGATAAAGCCGCCATTCATCCGCTCCATTTGCAAGCGCAACGTCATCACTACGTCACAGCCCGCTAGGCCTTCTTCCATATCGTGATACACGTCCACGCCCCAGCGATATGCGTCAGGGGGGATGAGGGTAGGCGGGCCGACAAGGCGCACATTTAGCCCCAGCATATTAAAGATTTTCACGTCAGAGCGCGCCACCCGGCTATGGATAATATCGCCGCAAATGGCGATGGTCTGCCCGCCAAGACTATTGCCACGTTCCGCCAAAGCTTGCCGCAATGTCAGCGCATCAAGTAGCGCTTGGGTAGGATGTTCATGCGCCCCGTCGCCGGCATTTATCACCGCGCAGGACAGCTTTTGCGCCAGCAGCGCCGGCGCGCCGGACGCGCTATGGCGCACCACGAGCAAGTCTGGCCGCATGGCGTTGAGGGTCGCCGCCGTGTCGAGCAATGTCTCGCCCTTTTTCACAGAGCTACTGGCAATCGCCATATTGATAACATCCGCGCCGAGCCGCTTGCCCGCTAGCTCGAATGATTTTTCCGTGCGGGTGGAATTTTCAAAAAACAAATTGATTAGCGTACGGCCCTTAAGGACGGGGTGGTGCGGCCCGCGCGAGAGGTAATGCTTGCCCAGCGCGAGGAGTAATTCCACATCCGTGCGCGTTAAATCGGAAATGGCCAAAACATGGTCGGGGCCAAAGCCATATCCTTCATAGCTTAGGGGAGGAGGGGTATCTGCCGCGTCATCTGGCCCGCTTTGGGCGCTCTGGGCGTTATCTGGAAATATATCGGGGCGCAATTGCTCGCGCGTCACCATAGCATCGGTCGCGTCTTCAATCTCAAGCGCCACTTCCGCCTTAACGTGCTTGGCTTCATTAAGCAGATTCCAGATATATTGCTGGCTCTTACCAATAGCGTCGCCAAGCGCCCTCTGCCCACCCGCTATATCTATTGCGCGCTGTAAATGCGCTTTCCAATTCTCTGATGGGTAATCACTCATAAACGCCTAATACAAGTTTTCTTGTTAGCGCGTCAAGGGGGAAATATGGTAATAAATGGGGGGGGGTATTCCCAGCCCACACCTCCGCTCATCCCCGCACTCTCACTCCCCATCGGGATGACTGAAATCTCCGGCGTAAGCGCGGCGGTAAAGCCGGTAAATTATCATGGCGGTCATGCCCCATAAATTGCGGTGGATGCCGTCAGGGCCGCAATAGGGCATGTCGATGAGATTATAGGTTTTCCCTTTATAGTGCATATCGCGCGGGGTGTGATTATCGGGGTTCATGAGGAATGCGAGCGGCACTTCGAAATAATCGGCGACTTCGCGCGGGTCGGGAATGATGCGCGCGCGCGGGTCTATCAGGGCAACAAACGGGGTGATGCGGTAATTCGCGCCGCCGTTAAAGCTGTGCAGGCGGCCAATCACATTGGCCTCGCTTGGCTTAATTCCGACTTCCTCATGGGTTTCGCGCAGGGCGGCTTCAAGCGCGCTCTCGCCGCGCTCTATGCGGCCGCCGGGAAAGCTGATTTGCCCCGCATGGCTTGGCATAGTGTCCGGGCGGGTGGTCAGCAGGACGGTATAGCCGCCCGCGCGCTCTATTAGCGGAAACAGCACGGCGGCGGGGCGCTGGCTGTCCATTACCGCTTTGTCCGCGTCGTCGCTGATGCGGGAAGGGAGCAGGGCCGTCAGGATGGGCGCGATTTCGGGGTGGTGGATAGTCATCAGGCGAGGTGACTATTGGGCGCGCCGAGGGGGAAGAAATCCCCGCTTGAGTAAACCCCAAGCTGCGGCCCGTCTTTCGTGTCAATTTCGACCGCATGTTCGACGAGTTCGTAAAATACGGGGCGCGATAATAGCGCCTCTAGCCGCCCGCGCACGCTGATAAGGGGCAGGGGCTGCTGTGATGTTGGCTCGGTTTCCACGCGCAAGGGCCGCTCGCCGCTTATGGCGATAACGTCGCCGACATTACTCGTGATATATATCACTTGGTCCTTGCCGCTGTTTTCAATATCCGCTCGCACTCCGATAAAGGCGGCGCGTTCCACCGTAATGCGGATTTTCTCTATGGGGGTCACAAGATAATGGTGGCCGTCTTCGTCCTTGCGCAGGATTGTCGCGAACAGCTTGACCAGTTTTTGCCGCCCAATGGGACTGCCCTCATGGTGCCAAGAGCCGTCGCGCTTAATCACCATATCCATATCGCCGCAAAACTCCGGATGCCACAAATCCACCGGCGGCAAGGCGCTGCCATCACCATTGGCTTTAGCGGCCTTTATCAGGGCGGAGAGGTCAAAACTGGGGGCATCATGATTCATACTGATAGTTTATATATTCCCCCTAGGGGCTGGCCGCAATATAGGATATGAGTCGGGTGAAATTACCCGTGATAGGATTTACGCCATATGACCACAGCCATACTTGATAAAACCCTACAAGCCGCCGCCGATAAGGCGAGCGCGCAATTAACCGCCGCGCGCGAGTCTATTGCGAATGTGGTTATTGGCCAAAATGACGTGGTGGATTTATCCATTATGGCCCTATTATGCGGCGGTCACGCCTTGCTTGTCGGCGCGCCCGGCCTAGCGAAAACGCTTCTGGTTGAAACCATTGCGGCGGTGACGGGGCTTGAGAGTAAGCGTGTGCAATTCACCCCCGATTTAATGCCTGCCGATATTATTGGCTCGGAGGTGTTAGAGCAGGGTGCGAAGGGCAAGCGCAGTTTCCGCTTCATTGAAGGGCCGGTATTTTGCCAGCTTCTTATGGCCGATGAGATTAACCGCGCTAGCCCGCGTACCCAGTCAGCGCTGCTCCAAGCCATGCAAGAGCATTTCGTTACCGTGGCCGGCGTGCGCCATGATTTGCCCGCCCCGTTTCATGTTCTGGCGACCCAAAACCCGATTGAGCAAGAGGGAACCTATCCATTGCCTGAGGCCCAACTTGACCGTTTCCTTTTTCAAATTGATGTCGGCTATCCGGACGCAGCGACAGAGCGCGCTATTTTACTCGCGACCACGGGCACGAAAAATGCCAAGGCCAAAAAAGTGCTGACGCCAAAGCAATTGCAAAGCCTGCAAACCCTTATCCGCAAAATGCCAATTGGCGAGACGGTTGTCGACGCGATTTTGGGCCTTGTGCGCGATGCGCGCCCGGGTCAAAGCCGCCATGACTTTATCCGTGACAATGTGTCTTGGGGGCCCGGCCCGCGCGCGGGGCAAGCGCTTATGCTCGCCGCCCGCGCCCGCGCCCTGATGGATGGTCGCTATTCGCCGAGCATTGACGATGTTAAGGCGCTGGCGGGGCCAGTGCTAAAGCATCGCATGTCGATTAGTTTTGCCGCCCGCGCCGACGGGCAGAGCGTTGACAGCATTGTTGACCGCTTGATTGCGACCCTTGGCTAGTGAGCACGTCAACTGCCCCTACAGCTCTTGAGCTTAGACGCCGCGCCGCGCGCCTTGCCGCGCCCTATCCGGGGTTGCTCGCCGAGGCGGAGCGGGTCGCCGCTATCGTGTCCCAAGGGGTGCATGGCCGCCGCCGCGCAGGACAGGGCGAGACGTTCTGGCAATATCGCAATTATGATAGCTCCGACAGCGCGTCTCGCATTGACTGGCGACGCAGTGCGCGCGGCGATAATTTATTTGTCCGCGAGACCGAATGGGAAGCGGCCAATAGCGTGTATTTTTGGCGCGACGGAAGCGGCGGCATGGATTGGCGCTCATCTGATAAATTGCCGACAAAGAAGGACCGCGCCAGCGTTTTGCAAATGGCCTTGGCATCACTCCTCATGCGGGCAGGGGAGCGCTGCTCCATTATTGGCGAGAGCGAGCGGGCGCGCACGGGCAAAATTGGGATTGAGCGTCTTAGCGCCACCCTTGCCAGCTCCAAAGGCGAGGCCGAGCATTTAAACGCGCAAATTCCCTCCCATGCGCGCCTGGTGATTGCCAGTGATTTTTTAGAGCCTTTAGACGTGTGGCGCGCGCGGCTGTCTCGCCTTGCCTCTCGCCCGGCTAGCGGCGCGCTGCTCCATATTATTGATCCGGCGGAGCAGGCTTTCCCCTACCGTGGCCGCGTGCGCATGAACATGCCGGGTAGCAAGCTGATAGAGCCGCTTATCGTGGGCCGCGCCGAACGCGCGCGGGCGCAATACCAAGAGAAATTCGCCGCCCATAAAGCGGGAATATCGGACATGGCGCGCCGGCTTGGCTGGAGCCTTGTCACCCATCACACGGATAAAAATCCCGCGACGGCTTTGACCGCGCTCTACGG
>JAZGFA010000056.1:0-5049 GCA_036478975.1 Robiginitomaculum sp.
CCCCACCCCTCGCCCTCCGGGAGAGGGAGCCAATTGCATTATGGAGAAAACTTACACATGCCAATTTCGCCGCATTCTCCCTCTCCCTAAGGGAGAGGTGCCCCGAAGGGGCGGAGAGGGTTGCCAAGCCTCTGCGGGGAACAGCTGCTCTTGCGCCATTCCATCCGCCCAAAGAGCAGACGCAGTCCCAAGGCGCGCCATGGCGCGCCCGTCATTCTTGTTATATGGGAAGCGCTCCGCTCTCGCCAAAACCCTCCCTGCCCAACGCTTATTTTGATAAAAACAAATCCGCCCCAATAGGCTCGCCAACAACTGCGCAAACTTCCCTACGCCACGAGGCGCGAGGAGAGCAAACACAGTGCCAATGAAGGCTATATAAGGCCAATAAATATTCATACGCCCACTATAGGCGCGCTATTTTAAGCGGGGATAGGATTTGCACCGCGCCACTACGGACGCCGCAAAGCCGTAGGTTTTGGAACGCGCACGGCGGGGATATGACAGAAAGACAACACCAGAACTCCGCTCATCTCTCCCAAGCACCTATCATTCCCGCGCAGGCGGGAACCCATCTCTAACACTATCGCCTTTCTCTCTTGGTTATTTTACAGGTCAAAATAACGGCACGAATAATCGCCAAGAGAGATAGACGTAAAGTCAGGGTGATGGGTTCCCGCCTGCGCGGGAATGAGCGGTTCTTGGGGGAATGTGGTTTACTGCATTTGCCCCAAGAGCCTGTTTGGGGCAAAGGGGGCATTAGACGAAAGGGGTACTTTACCTACAAGTGACTTCAGCAGCGCTTCAGAATGTGAGGCAACTTCAAAACTATTCCTTACGGCATACTCATTTATACGTCGGATATGATCTGGAGTGTCGACGACTCTGTGTGGAATTCTATTTCCGGGGTCACGAACCAACACTAGTGCAATTTTTGGAGTGATCGGCATCCACATTTCCATTTTTGGGTTTGATAGACCGTTCGGTCCGCCGTTACCAATACGATAAACCATCCTGCTTGCCAGAATAAAGGAGTGCTTTGTCTCGGAAATCGCCCAACGAGGAACCAACTGGGATAGAGCTTCGTTTACGCGTTGACTATTTTCTATTCTTGCTGTGACTCGTATATCTCTTCCCTTATCGCGAAGCCGGACGTCGTCTGTTAAATCCGCCTCAAGTTGCTTACGACGTGCAAGAGGGATTTGATCTGACAAATCTTGCAATGTTGTTTCGACCAGTTCTCTCCCCAGTGCAATATCATCGTGTTCTTCGAAATCTGGAGTCCGCTTCGCCATATGCATGGTAACCTCCCTAATCGCATCGAGACTTTCTGGAGAAAATTCAGGGATGCTCCCACTATTCAGTATTTGGATAATTTCAGGTAAAATCCTCCCCAGAAAATCGTCTATCTTCGCGTAAAACTCTCGCTCGATAAGGTCTGATCGCTGATCGTTTTCCAATACTGTGTAGTAATCATTGATAACAAAAGTTTTTGCAATACGCTTGCGACCCAAGGATTGAAAACTTCTACTGCATGCCTCTCTTTTCGTTCGCCATATGCGTTGCTGATCTCCTTGGATAGCAAACTGCTTTTGGAGAACCTGCGGTACTATATGGTGTTTTTTTGCTCTATTATCCATTAATGTCATGGGTATCACTCTTAATAGCCCACTCGCAATGTCTGATTTGGGGAATAGCCCCCCCCATCACACACGCGCCGGTTTCACTACCCTCGCCAATGTCAGCGCGTCAACCGTGCCAGCCCCGTTTTTCTTTAACGCGCGGGCGCAGGACTCCAATGTGGCTCCGCTGGTGAATACGTCGTCGATTAGCACGATATGGGCGCCTTTGAGCCGAGGTTTGGCGCGCTCTCTTACCGCAAAGGCTCCCGACACATTGCGGCGGCGCTCCCTGGCCGATTTGCCGCCTTGGGTACTGGTTTTTTTTGCGCGGCGCAATATGCCCGCGTCAAAGGCGCGTCCGGTTTGGGCGGCTAATGCGCGGCCTAATATGGTGGCTTGGTTATAACGCCGCCGCAAAAGCCGCGAGCGATGGAGCGGCACGGGGACGAGGAAATCGGCGTCGCCTAAAAATGCGCGCCCTGCCCGCGCCATATGGGTCGCGAATATGGAGAGGCCCGCCGTGTGGCCGCCATGTTTAAAATCTAGCACCAATTTACGGCTATCATCATCATAGGCCATGGCCGCGCGCGCATGGCGATAGGACGGTTTGCGCGCCGAGCACGCCCCGCATAACACGGCTGTGCCATGGTCATATTCAAACGGAAAGCCGCAAGCCGCACAGCACGGATCGTCCAAAAACCGCACTGCCGCCCAAAGCTCGCTTTCCATATTGCGGCCCGTGGTCGGCGCTCCGGTGAGCAGGCTTTGCGGCGGAAACACGAGGTTAAGCGCCGCCCGCGCGCCGGCTTTTGCGCTCGCCCGTTGACCCTGATATGTTTTTGCTTCCCATTCCCCCATAGGCTTGTCATATCATCCCTATGGCCAATGACCAAATCCAGCCTGAAATTTTTGACCGCGCCCTTATAGCCGCGCGCCGCGCCGCTATGGGCAATGATTTATTTCTGCTAGAGCGCTGCGCCCGTGACGCCGCCGAGCGCCTGCTTGATATTAACCGCAATTTTAAGGCCGCGCTGATTATCGGTAATAGCGCCTTTACCGACGCCTTGCTTGCGGGCCTGCCCGATGGTAAAATCAAATCCCTTACCCGCGCTGACCACACTTCGCGTCCGCCGAACGGCGTTATTGCGATAGATGAGGAGGCCCTGCCCTTTGCGCCCGAAAGCTTTGACCTCATCGTCAACGGTCTGACCCTACACCAAATCAATGACTTGCCGGGGGCGCTTTTGCAAATCAAAGCCGCCCTGCGTCCGGACGGGCTGTTTATTGGCGCGATGTTTGGCGGGGCGACCCTGACCGAATTGCGCCAGACCCTTTATATGGCCGAGGAGCAGATTTACGGGCGGGTCACGCCGCGCGTCTCGCCTATGGCGGATTTTTCCCAAGCGGCCGCCCTGCTCCAGCGCGCAGGCTTTGCCCTGCCCGTGGTCGATAGCGACAGATTTACCGTGCATTACAAAGACCCGATGCGGCTTTTATCGGATTTAAAGGCCATGGGCGAGACCAATGCCCTAACCAAGCGGAGCCGCATGCCCGTGTCGAAACGCTTTCTTACGGCGCTGCGTGCGGCCTATTTAGAACATTATGCAAATGACGACGGCAAGGCGCGCGCCAGTTTTGAAATCCTCTGGCTGACCGGCTGGTCCCCCCATGAAAGCCAGCAAAAACCGCTAAAGCCCGGCAGCGCTAAAATGCGGCTCGCGGACGCGCTCGGGGCGGTTGAAACAAAAGTTTAGCGCAAATCTAAAACGCGCCATTGACCCCTTGCGGCCAAAGGGTCAAAGCGGCTTATGTCCCATCGCGCCACTGATTCTCATCCGCTCTCCACCCCTGCCATAATCGGCTTGGCGATTGCGCTCATGTTTATTTGGGGCACGGCCTATACCATGGTCAGCGTCGGCGTGCGCACGGTCAGCCCGATTTGGCTGGTCAGTACGCGCTGTATTATTGGCGCGGTTTTGGTCACGCTCTGGGCGCTATATCGCGGCCATAAATTCCCGCCGCTGCGTGATAGCCGTTGGCGTTGGTATGGCCTGCTGGGTTTTACGGGCATGGTGTTGCCGTTTTGGCTGTTTTCAAAAGGCCAAATTACGGTGGATAGCGGGCTGGCGGCGATTATTGCCGGAACCATGCCGCTTATGACGATTATCCTGTCGCATTTTTTCGCCCATGAGCCGCTCAGCAAGCGTAAGGCCTTTGGGTTTTTTATCGGGTTTTGCGGCATCGCCATGTTGTTTCTGCCCGATGATTTATCCCTTAGCCTTATCGCCGATTGGCGGGCGCAATTACTCTTGGTCGGGGCGGCGTTTTGCTATGCGGTGACCACGGTCACGGCCAAGCGCGCCCCCGATACTCCGCCCTCGCTCGGCGCGGCGATGATGCTGATTGCCGCCGCGATAATGGCGACAATCGCGGCGGTTTATAGCGGCGTGCCTAGTACGTTCCCGCCCGCGCAGGGCCTGTGGATGATTGCGGGTCTGGGCATAGGCTCCACGGCGATTGGCAATATTTTATTTCTCTATGTGATTAAGCGCATGGGGCCAAGCACGCTGGCTAAAATCAATTATTTCCCGCCGATTATAGCGGTCGGAGCGGGGGTGTTATTGCTCGGCGAGGCCTTCACCTATAAAATCGTGCTGGCCTTTGTGATTGTTGTGATTGGCCTGATTATCGCCCGCTCTGGCTCCCAAGGGTTTGGCTTTAAATGGCCGAAATCTTCGGGTTAATTTAGCCCCTTAAGCGCCGCAAACGGATTGTCACTGGCTGGCTCAGTGGGCGTGTCTTCGCCCTCTGCTTCCATTGATACAAGCCCGTGATTAAGCGGGCCGCGGGCATTTTTATCCGTGCTGCCAAGTTTTGGCGCGCTAGCAATCGCCTGATAAACAAAATCGCGCGCGCTCTGCACGGCGGTTTCTAAATCCAGCCCGCGCGCTAGCCCCGCCGCGATTGCGCTCGCGAGCGTGCAGCCCGTGCCGTGGGTGTGGCGCGTGCGAATGCGCGGGCCGCTCATCATTGACATGCCCTGCTCTGTAATCAGTAAATCCACCAAGGCCGGTCCGTCAATATGGCCGCCTTTCATCACCGCGCTAAACGCGCCCATCATTAATAAAGCCTGCCCCGCCGCGCGCATCGTGTCCACATCATCCACGGCTAGGCCCGTAAGCCGCGCCGCTTCTGGCGCGTTAGGCGTAATAACATCCGCGTGCGGAATAAGACGTTCTATCAAGACCTTAACCGCTATTTCTTCAAGTAAAATATCGCCGCTTGTTGCGACCATAACCGGGTCAAGAACGATAGTGGTTTCCGGCGCATGCTCGTCGATGACGTCCGCTACGGCGTTGATAATTTCGGAGTTACCTAGCATGCCAATTTTAATGACATCCGCCCCAATATCGGTGAGGACGCTGACCAT
>JAZGFA010000057.1:0-3793 GCA_036478975.1 Robiginitomaculum sp.
TTGACCTTGGGCGCGATTGCACATTTTATTTTGAGAGTTATGAGACCATGCTGTTCCAAGTGCAAGAAATGCTCTACATCGAAAAGGGCGGGGATGAGCAGCTCGTCGATGAGCTCGCGGCCTATAATCCGCTTATCCCTAATGGCAGTGAATTGGTGGCGACCATGATGTTTGAAGTTGATGATCCGGCACGCCGTTTGAATTTATTGCTAAAACTGGGCGGGATTGAAAACCACATCTATATGCAAATTGGCGATGAAAAAATCTATGTTGTGGCGGAAGACGATGCGGAGCGCACAAGCGCTGACGGCAAAACCTCCGCCGTGCATTTCTATCATTTCCCCTTAACCTCCGCGCAAAAACAGGTTTTCACTAGCGCAAGCGGGCCTGTGATTTTAGGCTCAGACCATCCCGCTTACGCGCATATGAGCGTATTGGCGGCGGACAATATTAAAGAGCTATCGCGCGACTTTTCTTAGCTAAACCGGAATACGGAAAATCGCGCGCAGGCCGCCCATAGGGCTGTCGCCAAGGGTCAGTTCTCCGCCATGGGCATGGGCGGCGTCGCGGGCAATGGACAGGCCAAGGCCAACCCCTTTGACGTTTTGACCGCGCGCACTATCGAGCCGCGTAAACGGGCGAAAGGCCTGCTCCCTATCATTGGGCGCAATGCCGGGGCCGTCATCATCAATGATAATATCAATAAATTCAGAGCCGCCCTCTTCGATACTCGGCACATGCATGACGCAAGCATCGACGGCTTTGCCATAGCTGACCGCGTTTTCTAGGATATTAGTCAGGGCGCGGCGCAGGGCGATTTCGCGCACATGGGCGGTGCAATCTCCGGCAATCGTCAGCGTTGGTTTTGGCGCGGCCATTGGCGCAATAAGCTCGCCTAGTAATGCGGCCACATCCATTTCAATTATATTTTCATCGGCCAGTCCGCGCGCGAAATTTAGATAGCCGTCGAGCATGTTTTCCATATCCACCACGTCGCGCCGCGCCGCCAGAATATCCTCGCTGTCCTCGCTCATCGCCAGTTGCAGTTTAAGGCGCGTTAGCGGCGTGCGTAAATCATGGCTGACCCCGGCAAGCAATGTGGTGCGCTGCTCAATATGGCGGCCAATGCGCTCTCGCATATCGAGGAAAGCTTGGCTGGCGCGGCGCACTTCGGCCGCTCCGGACGGCTTAAATTTGCCGATGTCCTGCCCCTTACCAAAGGCGTCAGCGGCCTGCGCGAGCTGCACAATCGGGCGCGCTTGGTTGCGAATAAACAGCACGCTGACAAGGGAGAGAAACGCCGTCGCCATCGCCATCCAGAAAATAAAGAAAAACCCGGTTGAGGCAAAGACGCGCTCCCTAGGCGCAATAAAACGCAGAACTCCGCCTTCCGCCGCAATGCGAATATCAATGTGATTGGGATAGCGCGTAGTATCAAACCAAAATGGCGTCTCCCCAATAGCGCCGCTCAGGGCGCGGCTTAGTGTGCGGTCAAGGTTTGAGAAAAACGATTTACGCGTCGCCGTGGGCAATTTTTCGCCCGCGCTATATTTCACAGACAGGCGCATATTGGGCTGGACCATGGCGTTAAGCCGCATGGCGCGCGCCTCGCTAGGGTCTTGGTTGTATAATTGCGTCGTCACCGCAATGTCTGCGGCGACCCCCTCGGATAGGCTCGCCGTAACCGTCTGCCAATGGGCAACGAAAAAGATATAGGCCACCACGATCTGCATAATCGCAATCGGAACAATAATAATCGCCAAAGCGCGGCCAAATAGGCTTTTCGGAAGATGGCGCTTAAGGCTGAACATAATAGGGGTTTAGACCATGATGGCGCGCGATAAAAGGGAAAGTCTACAGCATATCCGGCATCAGCTTATAGCCCTTACCGCGCACGGTGATGATATAGCGTGGCTCGCTACTATCGGTTTCGATTTTGCGGCGCAGGCGGGTGACTTGCACGTCAACGGCGCGGTCAGATTTAGCGCCAATGGCTTCGGCGAGGGCGTAGCGGGCTATGGGCACTCCGGCCCGCTGTCCGAGCGTGGTCAGCAGGGCGGTTTCCCCGCTGGTGAGCTTTTCGACTTCCCCGTTTTGGGTCAGGGCGCCGCGCTCCATGTTAAACTCCCACGGGCCGAAAGTAATGGTTTGGCTCGCCGAAGGTTTGGCGGAGAGCCGGCGCAATATGGCGTCAATGCGCAGGACTAATTCCTCTGGCTCAAACGGTTTGGCGAGGTAATCATCGGCTCCGGTTTTCAGCCCGGCTATGCGGTCCTGCGCCCCGTCCATGGCGGTGAGTAAAATTATCGGCACATCCGAGCGCGTGCGCAGGCTGGCGGCTAGCTCGACGCCGGTTTCGCCGGGCATCATAACATCGAGGATAAGGCAATCAAAGGCGAGGGTTTTCATCAGGCCGCGCGCGGATTTCGCGTCCGCGGCGGCGGATACGCGAAAGCCTTGCTTGGTGAGATAGCGCTTTAATAGGTCGCGAATACGGTCATCATCATCAATGACAAGCAAATGGGTATCACGGCGCTCTAGGCTGATTGTACTCATTTGGGCATATCCTTTCTTTTAGCGCGCGCTTTAGGGCAGGCGTTTGGCGAGCGGGGCCGTAAATGGCCCTAAATGGCGTTGACACTCCCCGCTGACTTGCGACAATGCCCTTAGAGCATGGCTCCCGCAAGGGGAGAGCGCAAGTAAGTAGAGAGTGAGACATCACAATGGCAGACAAACCCTTTCATGACCGCGATGGTTATATTTGGATTGACGGAGAATTTGTCGATTGGCGCGACGCAAAGGTGCATGTGCTGAGCCATGCGCTGCATTATGGCTCCGCCGTATTTGAGGGCGACCGCGCCTATGACGGTGAAATTTTCGCCCTGTCTGACCACAGCCAGCGCTTGCTCGATAGCGCTAATCATCTCGATTTTAAAATCCCTTATAGCCGCGAAGAAATTGACCGCGCCTGCACGGATACGCTGGCTAAATCCGGCCTAGGCTCGGCCTATGTGCGCCCGTTTGCGTGGCGCGGCTCTGAAAAAATGGGGGTGTCGGCTTCTGGCAATACGATTCATCTCTCGGTTGCTGTCTGGGCGTGGGGCAGTTATTTTGAAGACAAGATGAAGGGCATCCGCCTGACCATCGCCAAATGGAAACGGCCCGCGCCGGACACAATCCCGTGTAAGGCCAAGGGCGCAGGGCTTTATATGATTTGCACCATGTCCAAACACGCCGCCGAGGCGGAGGGCTATGATGACGCGCTAATGTTTGATTATAAAGGCCGGGTCGCTGAATGCACGGGCGCGCATATTTTCTTTATCCGCGACGGGGAATTGCACACGCCGACCAATGATATTCTGCTCGACGGCATTACCCGCAAAACCGTGCTAGCCCTTGCGGCAAAACGCGGCATTACGGTCAATTCACGCGATATTATGCCGAGCGAGCTTGGCGATTTCACCGAATGTTTCGTGGTTGGCACGGCGGCGGAAATCACCCCGGTACGTGAAATTAAAGGCCATATGTATAAGCCGGGCGATATGACCGCCACATTTATCGACGATTATGATAAATTAGTGCACCGCAAAATCAGCCTTTAACGCTCTTTACGCCTAAGGCCAGCCCGCCTACACCTAGCCTATGGATTTTACCACAAATGGCATAGTTTTAAGCGTGCGCCGCCACGGGGAAACCAGCGCTATTGTGCATGTGCTTACCCCCGATAAAGGCCTGCACGCGGGCCTTGTCCATGGCGGGGTAGGGCGCAAAATGCGGCCGGTTCTGCAGGCGG
>JAZGFA010000058.1:0-14032 GCA_036478975.1 Robiginitomaculum sp.
TTCGCGATAAAGGCTATTAGTTATCGTAAAACTCTCCTATAGGTTTAGTAGAATTTAATGTGGAGCCTTTTATGACGCAATTACTACGCGGACGAATTTACGATAATATTTTGCAGACCGTGGGCAATACCCCGCTCGTGCGCTTTCCTAAAATCAGCGCCGATGTGAAGGCGGATTTATGCTTTAAGCTTGAGTTTTTTAACCCCGTTGGCTCGGTTAAAGACCGCATTGGCGTGGCGATGGTTGAAGCGCTAGAGGAAAGCGGAGAGCTTAAACCTGGCGGGACAATTGTTGAGCCGACTTCGGGTAATACGGGGATTGGCATTGCCTTTGCCGCCGCGGCTAAGGGCTATAAGGCCGTGCTGGTCATGCCGGAGCAAATGTCGGTAGAGCGGCGCAAAATGATGAAAATCCTCGGCGCGGATTTCGTGCTATCGGAAGCGGCTGGCGGCATACCCGGCGCGATTGCCAAGGCCGAAGAAATTATTGCCAGTACGGACGGCGCGGTTATGGCAGGGCAATTTATCAATCCGGCTAACCCGCAGGCGCATTACAAAACCACCGGACCAGAGATTTGGAATGATTGCGACGGCAAAGTTGACGTCTTCATTGCCGGGGTTGGCACGGGCGGCACTTTGACCGGCGCGGGGAAGTTTCTCAAAGAGAAAAACCCTGACTGCATAATTGTCGCGATTGAGCCGAGCGGCTCTCCGGTTATTTCCGAAGGCACAAAAGGCCCGCATAAAATCCAAGGCATTGGCGCGGGCTTTGTGCCGGATATTCTCGACACGGACCTCATTGATGAGGTGGTGAAAATCGACAATGCGGACGCCTTTAGCGCGGCGCGTAAGGTTGCCGCCCTTGACGGCGTGCCGGTTGGCATTAGCTCCGGCGCGGCGATTACGGCGGCGCTAGAAATTGGCGCGCGCCCGGAAATGGCGGGCAAGCGCATTGTCGCGATTATCCCAAGCTTTGCCGAGCGCTATCTCTCCACCCCGCTATTTGATTAAAACTCTCGCGCTTTAAAATTCATTTGGCGCTTCAAATGTCATGCGCTCTCCGCCTTCGGGGTGATGCAGGGTCAAGCTTGCGGCGTGGAGCTGCAATCTATCCGTAGCCGCAAAAGCTTCATCATGGGCGTAAAGCTGATCGCCTAAAATCGGATGGCCAATGGCGAGCATATGCACGCGCAATTGATGGCTACGTCCGGTAATCGGTTTTAGTAAAACCCGAGCGGAAATATCGTCGCGGCTTATCACCTCCCAATCGGTCTGGGCGCTTTTGCCTTGCTTATGATCCACCATTTGGCGCGGACGGTTAGGCCAGTCACAGCGCAGGGGCAGGTCGATATGGCCGCTATCGTTTTCCGGCTGGCCCCAAATGCGCGCCAAATAGGTCTTGGCCGTATGGCGGCGCTCAAATTGCAATCCTAAATGCCGCTGGGCCTTTGGGCTCATCGCCAAAACCATCACGCCAGAGGTCGCCAAATCAAGGCGGTGGACAATGCGGGCCTGCGGGTAGAGCGCCTTCATGCGGCTATCGACGCAATCCTTATGGTCGTCGGCCTTGCCTTCTACGCTCAAAAGCCCCGCCGGTTTGTTGATTATCAACAGGGAGTTATCCACATGCAAAACCTCAATATCGCACGCTAAATGCGGCCGATATGTGAAGGGGCGGTCGTAAAATGGGGTTTTAAAGGTCATAACTGCATTTAATTTCAATTTCTTGTGAAGGCTTAGGGCGTGGTTATGGCGACGTCAACGGCAGTCTGTGAGTCAAGTATAGGGCGGGCCTTAACTAAGTATTAACCTTTTCACGTTTAAATGTTCTTAGTTTGTTCCTTATGTTATTCACTGTAAGTCCCATTGTGACACAGTATTACCGTAATTACATCTAATCTACAGGCTACGGATAGGTTTACCCCCATACACTTATCCAAGGTTAAACACTAATATAGAAATGGAGCGCCCCACCATGTCTTCTCAAGCAAGAATGTCACAGATGCAAAACCCAATATCCGCCCTGACCCTAGAGCCGATAGCCCGCCTGCCGCTTACCGCGTTTCATAGCGAAAGCGCGCCTAAACTTTGGAGCCGTGAGAGCGTAGATATCCACAGCCTTGCCAAGGCGATTGCTCGCGATGGTCTGTTGAGTCCGCTGACCGCTTTGGCAGTCGGCGAGGGCCGTTACGCTATCACCGATGGCCATAAGCGTCTCGCCGCCCTGCGGCTGCTTGCCCAAACCGGCGGCCTTCCGCGCAGTTTAAGCCAAAGCGTGCCCTGCGTGATTGTATCCGAGAGCGGCGCGCGTCTTGCTAATGCGCCGCACCCCAGCCTTAAAACCGATGCCGAATTAGCCGAAGCGATAATTGCGGCCCATAAGGCGGGCGCTAATCGCGCCGGCCTAACCCGCCGATTTGCCTGCGCGCCGCTGTGCGTGAGTTACGCCCTATCCCTTAGCGCCCTGCATCCGCATATTCGCAATTATTTTAACGCCGGACATCTTAGCCTAGAGCAAGCGGCGGCCTTTGCCACCCTGCCGAACATGGACGCCCAATGGCGGCTCTTGCAAGAGCTTGGCCCCTTTGCCCATGCTAGCGAGGTTATCAAAGCGATTTTGGGCGGGGCTACCGTGATTGAAACGCCGGACGGAGAAGTGATGATATTGCCTTCGCGCGCCGCCTTGCCAATGCAAAGCGCCCGCCGCGCCGCCGCTTAAAGCTTTAAGACATTGTCTTCCCCTAAGGGCCGTTGCCGCGTGAAGCGGTAGCGGTCTTTTTTTGGGCTACGCAGTCTTTGGGAGCCTTGTTTTTAGCCATTTGCGCATATATGTTATGCACAGCAAACACTAAAAAATAGGTATGAGAACCTAATTTTTGCCGTTACAAACCCATAGACAAAAAGTTGCATATGCTTTGGCCCCATAGACAATAATCTGGGACAATAATCTGGGCCCCTATCAGAAAGATAATTTTATGACCGATGCCTATATTTTCGACGCCGTAAGAACCCCGCGCGGCAAGGGCCGTAAAGATGGGAGCTTGCATGAGATAACGCCGATAGAGCTTGCCGCCCAAACCCTTAGGGCGGTTGTTGAGCGCACGGGCATTGATAGCGCACAAATCGAAGACGTGGCCTTTGGTTGCGTCTCCCCCGTCGGAGAGCAAGGCGCGGTTATCACCCGCACGGCAATATTGCAGGCGGGCTACGCCGAGACAACTTCAGGCATTCAGGTCAACCGCTTTTGCGGCTCTGGCCTAGAAGCGGCTAATATTGCGGCGGCTAAGGTCATGGCCGGCGAATGCGATATGGCGATTGGCGGCGGCGTTGAGAGCATGTCGCGCGTGCCGATGGCGTCCGATGGCGGCGCTTTGCCGACGGACCCGCAATCCGCGTTTAATAATTATTTCGCGCCTCAGGGCGTTAGCGCCGATCTTATCGCGACGATTTACGGATTTTCTCGCGACGATGTTGATGCCTACGCGGTGGAGAGCCATAAGCGCGCTGTCGCCTCATGGGAGCAGGGCCGCTTTGATAAATCCATCATCCCCGTAAAGGACGTGATGGGCGTCACCGTGCTAGATCGCGATGAGACCATTCGCCCGTCGACTAATATGCAAACCCTTGGCTCGCTTAACCCGTCCTTTGCGATGATGGGCGAGAATTTCGGCTTTGATAATGTCGCCTTGCAGCGTTATCCGCAGGTCGAAAAAATCAACCATATTCACCATGCGGGCAATAGCTCTGGCATTGTTGACGGAGCCGCCGCTGTTCTCATCGGTAGCAAGGAAGCCGGAGAGCGCCTCGGCCTTAAGCCGCGCGCGCGTATCCGCTCCATGGCGTCGATTGGCTCTGACCCGACCATCATGCTGACCGGTCCGGAATTTGCCGCTAAAAAAGCGCTGAAACGCGCCGGCATGACCGCCAAAGACATTGACCTTTACGAGCTTAACGAAGCGTTCGCCGCCGTGGTGCTGCGCTTTATGCAAGCGCTCGACGTGGGCCATGACATTATGAACGTCAATGGCGGCGCGATTGCCATGGGCCATCCGCTTGGCGCAACCGGCGCGATGATACTCGGCACTATGGTCGACGAGCTAGAGCGCTCCGATAAGGAAACCTCGCTGATTACATTGTGTATCGGCGCGGGCATGGGCACGGCGACGATTATTGAGCGCGTTTAATTTCACAAGATTTGATAGAGACTAGTTATGACATATAAAACTTTTACCGTTGATATCGACGCCGATGGCATTGCCCTTGTGACGATTGACGTTCCTGGCCAAACCATGAATGTTTGGGACGAAGCCTTGATGGCGGAATTTCCAAAATTCGTCGAAGAGCTTAATTCCAATGACGCCATTAAAGGCGCGGTGATTTGCTCTGGCAAGAAAAACGCATTCCTCGCGGGCGCGGATTTGCGCATGCTTGAGGGCCGCAGCACGGATTTGACTAAGGAAAGCTTTGAGCAAGCTTTCGCCCTCAATAAATGCCTGCGCGCCATGGAAACAGGCGGGCACACGGCCAAGCAAATTGCCAAAGAAGGCAAAAAAGCCAAGCCGGTTGCCTGCGCCCTTGAAGGGCTTGCCCTTGGCGGCGGGCTAGAGCTAGCCCTGGCCTGTCATTACCGCGTTGTCGCGGACAATCCCAAGATTAAACTGGGCCTACCGGAAGTTATGGTTGGCCTTTTGCCCGGCGGCGGCGGAACCCAGCGCACGCCGCGCCTTATCGGTCTGCAAAACGCGGCAATGATGGCTATTCAAGGTAAAAACCTCAATCCGAAAACCGCTCTGGCTCAGGGGCTTATTAATGAAGTCGTTGAGAGCGGCAAAACTATTGAAGCGGCGAAAACCTGGGTTAAAGCTAATCCCAAAGTGGTCGCGCCTTGGGACAAAAAGGGTTTCAAATTTCCCGGCGGCGGCGGCGCTATGCATCCGGCCTCCGTGCAGTTTTTCACCGTAGCCAATTCCATGGCCCTAGAGAAAAGCAAAGGCAATTACCCCGCCGTTCGCTCTATCCTGTCCTGTCTATATGAAGGCTCTATCGTGCCGATGGATACGGCCCTGCGTATTGAGACTAAATATTTCGCCAAATTGCTCGCCGGCCCCGTAGCCAAAAACATGATACGCACTTTGTTTGTCAATAAACAGGCGGCGGAAAAAGGCGCGGCGCGTCCCAAAGATGTGCCCGTGGTCGACATTAAAACCGTAGGCGTTTTGGGCGCGGGCCTGATGGGCTCTGGCATTACCCATGTCACGGTTAAGGGCGGCATGGACGTAATTGTTCTCGACCGCTCCATGGAAGATGCGCAAAAAGCCATTGCCTATAGCCAGAAAATTGTCGACAAAAAAGTCAAGCGCGGCCGCATGACCAAAGAGGCCGGAGAGGCCTTTATGGCGCGCATAACTCCGACGGATAATTATGACGACATCAAAAATGTTGACCTGATTATCGAAGCGGTATTTGAGCGCCCTGACGTTAAAGAAGACGTGATTAAAAAGACCGAAGCGGTGATTGGCGAGCATGTGGTTTTTGCCTCCAACACGTCAACCCTGCCAATCTCTAGCCTTGCGGCCCATTCCAAACGGCCTGCGCAATTTATTGGCCTGCATTTCTTTAGCCCGGTTGATAAAATGCCGCTGCTTGAAATTATTCCGCATGAAGGCACGGGCGATCTCGCCCTAGCCGCCGCGTTTGATTATAACCGCAAAATTCGCAAAACTCCGATTGTGGTCAAAGACGTGCGCGGCTTCTTCACCAATCAAGTGTTCCCGCCCTATGTTAATGAGGCGAGCCTGATGGTCACTGAAGGGGTTGGCATGGCGCTGATTGAAAATTGCGCCGCCTTGCTTGGCCTGCCAATCGGTCCGCTCGCCGTAACAGACGAGACCACGCTAAAACTTGGGCTTGATATTATGACCTCTAGCGCCGAGGAAATGGGCGACGCTTATGTTCCGTCTGGCACTGAAGATTTCATGAAGAAAATGGTCACGGATTTGGGCCGAGGCGGCCGCCGTTTCGGAGCCGGTTTTTATGATTATGACGAAGCTGGAAAACGCCAAGCGCTTTGGAAGGGCATGACCGACCATTATCCGCTCGCCGAAATTCAGCCTAGCCCTGAGGACGTTAAGCAGCGCCTTATGTATGCCCAGCTTATCCCGACGGCTAATTGTTACGCCGACGGCGTGGTTGCTGACCCGCAATCGGCGGATTTGGGCGCTATCTTTGGCTGGGGTTTCCCGCCATGGACCGGCGGCCCGCTTAGCCATATCGACACAATGGGCATGGACACATTCGTGACCACGGCGCAAAATATGAGCCAGCGTTACGGCGCGCGCTTTACCCCGCCGCAAATGTTTATCGACATGGCGAAAAACGGGCAGACCCTTTACGGCTCTGCAAATTCCGGCGCGACTTACAGCAAGTCTGCCCTGTCTAAAATGCTCGAAGCCGATGTGGTGAAAATCGCTAAAGCGCTCGGCATTGACGCGAGCATTGATGATTTAAAAGCGGATACAATCGATAAGGTTTTACTGGCGCAAGCGGCTCAGTAATCGTTTTAAAATTCTAATAAAAAAGGCGGCTCCTGTGAGCCGCCTTTTCTTTTATTCATTGGCAGCGGGCTTAAACCTACTGAATGGCCGCTTCAAATTTTTCGGCGATTTCCGCCTTGGTGTGGCCCATATTAATCGTGCCAAGCACATGCTTTCCGTCCGCGGATACGAGGATTAATTGCCCCGTCTTAATGCGCGGGCCAAGGGCGTCATGCATGGCGATTTCAACGCCGTTTTGCTTGGCTTGGGCGTGCATAAGCGCCTTATCTTTTTGGGTGTAATCCAGCACGACAAATTCAAGCCCGCGCGCTTCATACTGCGTCCGCACCGCCGTGACCTTTGGCTCTAAAACCTTACAGCTAGAACACCAATCGGCGTAAATCATTACCGCTTTGGCCTTAACCTGCGCCGCTTGCGCGCCGTCCATCCGCGCCGCCGCTTTTGAGGCTTTCATTGGCGTGGCTGTCAGCTCGGCAGTAGGGGCATCCGAGCAGGCCGTCAGCATGAGCGCGCCTGCGCCCAAAAAACTAAGTCCAAATGTTTTAAATCCCATGTCGTCTCCTTGCGCTCTATATGGTGGCGGGGCGGTAAATTACGAGGGCCTAGCTCGCAATAAAAATCAGCGCCACGCCATTATTGCAATAGCGCAGGCCTGTCGGTTTTGGCCCGTCAGTGAAGACATGGCCTTGGTGACCGCCGCAGCGTTTGCAGTGATATTCCGTGCGCGCCATGAACAGTTTACGGTCGGCGCGGGTTTCGACTGCCCCGTCAATCACGTCATAAAAACTGGGCCAACCCGTACCGCTCTCATATTTCATCTTGGATTTAAACAGCGGCAATTCGCACGCGGCGCAAGCAAAGACGCCGGCGCGTTTCTCGCGGTTAAGGGCGCTAGAGCCGGGGCGCTCGGTAGACTCTTTGCGCAATACGCGATATTGCATATCGGTCAGGCGGGTTTTCCATTCGCGCTCGGATAGGCCGCTCCATTGCTCATCACTCATGGTCATTTCCTTATTTGCGCCCGCGGATAGGGGCAGGGCCGTAGCGCTCGCGAGGGCGATTAGACTAAACTTTCGTCTTGATAACATATGACTCTCCTATGATGTAAGGGGAATATAGGGACTGTCTGCCCGCGCGTCTAAACACAGCCTATCACAATGGGGTGATGTTGCTAATCTATTAGACGCTTACCAATCATGAATAGTATGGAGGTCCATGAATACAAACCGATGATAAAAAACATTGCGACCCAGAAATTACTTTTGAAAAACTTAAGACAGGATTCGTCTTTTGAAGGGTTAAACCGTTTGGTGATTACGCCTAATAAAACAAATGCGGGTAGGGCGACTAAGACGAGTGATAGCGGATATGCTAAGTGTAACTCTTCTTGGTATATGAACAAATATTCAAGCATATTCAAACTGCCAAAGGGTTCAAAAAACATTGCGATAAGGGCGAGTAGTGCAAACAAGGTATAACAAACTCCAACCCCCCATTTCACATGTTTTCCAAACCGCCGCGCCGTGCTTTTAATCCCGACAAAGGCGTCGTCCTCTATGTCTTGGCAGGCATAGATAGTGTCATAGCCTATTGTCCAAAATATCAACCCCGCATAGAGCACTAAAACGGTGAATGGAATTTCTCCGGTTTTTGCGGCGTAGGCGACCAGCACCGCCCAGTTAAACGTCAGGCCGAGCCAGAGCTGTGGCCAATATGTAATGCGCTTCATGAACGGATAGGCGGCGACGAGCGGGATTGCGCCCAGCGCGATAATTTGCGCGAGCCTTGGCAGGGTGAGCAAGACCATTAGGCCAATCGCGCATTGGGCCGCAACCCACACCCATGCCTGCTTTGTCGTTACCGTTCCTGCGGGCAAAGGCCGCATGGCCGTGCGCGCGACCTGCGCATCTAAATCTTGGTCGACAATATCATTATAGGTGCAGCCCGCCCCGCGCATGGCAATGGCGCCGATAAGGATAAGCGCGGCCCATTTTAAATCCGCCACACCAAAGCCGCGGCTAAGGCTGGCGAAAGCGAGGCCTATCCAGCCCGGCAAGGCGAGCAGCCAATAACCGATGGGCCTATCAAGGCGCGAGAGCTGTAGATAGGGGCGCGCCCAATCGGGGGCGCGGTTAACCCAATGCCCAATCTCCACATCTTTTATGCCGGTTTCCATAAACTCTATATGGCGGTTTTTTACAGCCTTTTAAAGCCCCGTCTTTGCGGCTAAGCTTATCCCATGAGAGACCATTACACATTGGCGCGGCTATATGTCGAAAACGATTTGACCGGCGGCGGAATCATTGAGGTGTCCCAAGCGCAGGGCCATTATTTATTTGCGGTTCTGCGCAAAAAACTTGGCGATGTTGTCCGCATTTTTAATGGCCGCGACGGGGAATGGCGCGCGAAAATTAGCGCCTCTAAACGCAACCATGTCGCCTTGACCTTGATTGAGCAATTTCGCGAGCAGAAAAACTGCCCCGATCTCATGCTGTGCTTTGCGCCAATAAAACCCAAACGTAATAGCTTTATAATTGAAAAAGCTACCGAGCTTGGGGTTAGCGCATTTTTGCCGGTGATTACCGCGCGCACGCAGAATAAAAAACTCAAATATGATAAATGGCATAGCCAAACCATAGAGGCGGCGGAGCAGACCGAGCGTCTTGATATTCCCGATATGATGGAGGCGATGACCCTAGCCGATATGCTCGGCGCATGGGATGAGAGAAAACATTTGATATTTGCCGATGAGGCGGGCGGCTGCGCTAGTGCGCTGGAAGCGCTAACCGGCATGGGCAAGCCTGCATCTGCCCCGCCCAGTGCCATCCTTATCGGGCCAGAGGGCGGCTTTACCGACGATGAGCGCGCCATGCTCCGCGCCCATGATTTCGTCATCCCCGTAGCCCTCGGCCCGCGCATTTTGCGCGCCGACACGGCGGCGCTGACTTTGATAAGTCTATGGCAGGCGGTTTTGGGCGATAGCTAAAATGCCCTATTGGCGCTTTTAGCGCTAGCCATTGCCCTGATAAAATTCATCGCGGAAATTGACAATTTCATTGTGGCGCGTGCAGCGCTCCGACAATAACTCCACAAACATTGGGGAAAGTTCGGTTGGTTTTGGCAGAATATCCGGGTCTTCGCCGGGCATGGCCTTGGCGCGCATGGCCGTGCGGGTGCGGCCCGGATCCACCAGATTAACCCGCAAATTAGTGCTTTCAACTTCGCGGGCATAGGACTGGACGAGGGCTTCCATGCCGGCCTTGCTCGCCGCGTAGACCGACCAATAGGCCTTGCGCGATTGGGCTGCGCCCGATGTTACGAACACGGCGCGTCCAGACGGGCTAGCGCGCAGGAGCGGGTCGAGGGAGCGGATGAGGCGGTAATTTGCGGTCATATTGACGGCCACGGCCTCGTCCCATTTTTTAAGCGACACATGCGGGGCCGGGGCAATCTCGCCCAAAACGCCGGCGCAAGACAGCAAGCCGTCAAGGCGCCCGAAGCGTTCATGGATAACCGCGCCAAGTTGGTCGAGTCCGTCCGGCTGTTTTAAATCCATCGGCACGAGCGTGGCTTCGCCGCCAATTTCGCGGATGGCGTCATCTAAATCCTCAAGCCCGCCTTGGGTGCGCGCCACGGCAATAATGTGGGAGCCGGCCTTAGCCAGAGCAATGGCGGCGGCGTAGCCAATGCCGCGTGACGCTCCGGTCACCAATGTGACGCGGCCTGATAAATCTATAGCGGTCATGGCCCTTAGGCGACTTCAACGAGGAAGGACATTTGCGGATTGCGGCCGCTTTCCTTGGCGCGCTCAACATCGAGCAACGGGGTTGGGTACTGGCCGGTAAAGCAATGGTCGGTATATTGCGGCGAGGCGTCATTGCGCTTTTCTTCGCCCATGGCGGCGTAGAGCCCTTCGATGGACAGAAAACCCAGACTGTCGACTTCGAGCATTTGGCGCATGGCATCAAGGCTGTAATTGGCCGCGATAAGTTTTTCCGTCGTTGGCATATCAATGCCGTAATGGTCGGGGAATTTAATTTGCGGAGAGGCGGAGCGGAAATGCACTTCGGTCGCCCCCGCCGCCTTAATCATCCGCACAATTTTGGTCGATGTCGTACCGCGCACAATGGAATCGTCCACGAGCAATACCCGTTTACCCTCAATCATGGCGCGGTTGGCGCTATGTTTTAACCGCACGCCCATATCGCGAATTTGCTGGGTTGGCGCAATAAAGGTGCGGCCAACATAATGGTTGCGAATAATGCCAAGCTCGAACGGTATGCCGGTTTCTTGGGCAAAGCCGAGCGCCGCCGGCACGCCGCTATCGGGGACGGGGATGATAACGTCCACATCCGCCGGCGTTTCGATGGCAAGGCGTTGGCCCATTTTCTTGCGCACTTCATAAACGCTTTTGCCGCCAACCACGCTATCGGGGCGGGCGAAATAGACAAACTCAAATATGCAGGGCCGGCATTGCGCTTCGGGGAAAGCGCGAAATGAGCGAATGCCGTCAGAGTTAATCACCACGACTTCGCCGGGGTCTACTTCGCGGACAAATTTCGCGCCAATCATATCAAGGGCGCAGGTTTCAGAGGCGAGCAAATAGCTCTCGCCCATGCGGCCAATCAGAAGTGGGCGAATGCCGAGCCGGTCGCGCGCGCCGATGAGCGCATTATTGGACAGGCCGACAAAGGCGTAGCCGCCGTCAAGCTGGCGAATGGCTTCGATAAAGCGCTCGATAAATTCACCGCCGCGCGCGCGGGCAACTAAATGAATGATGACTTCCGTGTCGCTGGTGGACTGGAAAATCGCGCCGTCTTTCACAAGCCTTTCGCGGATTGTGTAAGCATTGGTGATGTGGCCATTATGGGCGACGGCAAAACCGCCCGTATGCAATTCTGAAAATAGCGGCTGCACATTACGCAAAACGGTCGCGCCCGCCGTGGAGTAGCGCACATGGCCAATCGCCATATGGCCGTGCAGGCGCTCGGATGGGTCTTTGCCGGTGAAGTTATCGCCGACGAGGCCCAAATGGCGCTCCGCGTGAAAAATTTCCCCGTCATAACTGGCAATGCCGCAGGCTTCTTGGCCGCGATGCTGCAAGGCGTGCAGGCCTAGGGCGGTCAGCGATGCGGCGTTATCAACGCCGAATATGCCAAAGACGCCGCACTCTTCGCGCAATTTATCTTCGGCGGGGTCAAAGACGGCCTGTGTCGGGTCGGCGGTAATATGGGTCATCGGTCTATTCACCATTTTGCGGGGGTTGATTGTCAAGCTCTCGGCCCTTTTCAATGGTGTCGTCCGCCGCATCTTTAAGCTGGGCAAAGGGCATGGACATCATCTTGGTCGCGATGGGGCTAAGAATTGGATAGAATGTGGCTTCATCTAAAAATTTGGGAACCGTGCCGTCCTTACTGGCGGCGCGAAACACCACGACGAATAGCGAAGCAATCAGCAGGCCGCGCAAGGCGCCAAAGCCAAAACCCATGAGCTTGTCCATGAAACTCGGCTCACGGCCTTGCAGCTTTTTCGTGCCGCCGCGCAGTACAAAAGTGACCAAGAGATAAGCAATAAAAAACGCGCCCAGTCCGAGCGCGCCATCGGCTAGCCATGCGGGGCTAATCAGCTCATTGGCTGCGCCTTGAAAGCGGCCAAATAAAAATAACGCCGATATTAAGCCGGCAATCAGCGCGACAAGGGAAACAATCTCGCGCATGAAACCGCGCGCAAAGGCCATAATGCCAGAAATACTCAAAATCAGCAGGACGACAATATCAAAGCCGCCAAAATCCCAAGGCCCAATAGTCATAAGCGCAATCCTTTTCCTAGCGGGGCAAGGCTTTAACGCGGGATTACTCCCATGCCGTCTGCGCCTTGATTCCGCCTTCTGCGCTTGCTTCTACACGGTCTATTAGCTGTGGCAAAGTCTTGATTGCAATTATTGGCAGAGCATTTTTAGATAATGCATTCGCGTCTTTGCCCTTGCGCGCAGGGGCTTTGGACGTAATCGCCCGTTTAAAGCCTAATTTCGCCGCTTCCTTTAGCCGCGCATCGGCGCGGCCCACGGGGCGCACATCCCCTGAGAGGCTAATCTCGCCAAACACCACGCAATCAGAGGGCAGGGGCGTATCAAAGGCGGAGGACACGAGCGCCGCCGCTACGGCCAAATCCGCGGCCGGCTCATTAATCTTAAGCCCGCCGGCCACATTAAGGTACACATCCTTATTGCCAAAGCTAACCCCGCAGCGCGCCTCTAACACGGCCAACACCATGGCGAGCCGCCCGCTATCCCAGCCCACTACGGCGCGGCGCGGCGTGCCAAAGGCGGCTGGGGCGACAAGCGCCTGTATCTCGGTCAGCACGGGGCGTGTGCCCTCTAGGCCAGCAAAGACCGCCGCGCCAGATCCGCAATCCCCGCGCCCATCTAAAAACAGCGCCGAGGGGTTACTGACTTCGGTTAGCCCGCTTCCGCCCATTTCAAACACGCCGATTTCATCCGTCGGGCCAAAGCGGTTTTTATGGGCGCGCAATATGCGAAATTGATGGGCGCGATCGCCTTGGAAATATAGCACGGCGTCAACCATATGCTCGACCACGCGCGGGCCGGCAATCTGCCCGTCCTTGGTGACATGGCCAACCAGTATAATGCTGCATCCGCGCTTTTTGGCGTAGCGGGTCAGCTCTTGGGCGCAGGCGCGCACCTGGGCCACCGTCCCCGGCGCGGCGGCGAGCTGGTCGCTCCACAAGGTCTGAATGGAATCAATCACCACCACATCGGGCTGGGCCTCTGTCATCCCGTCGAGTATCGCCCCAAGGCTGGTCTCAGCGGCGAGGGATACGGGGCTATCGGCAAGCCCAAGGCGCACGGCCCGCCGGCGCACTTGCGCCGTGGCTTCTTCGCCGGAAATATAGGCTACCTTAAGCCCGGATTGGGCCAATTTTGCCGTAGCCTGCAACAGCAATGTCGATTTACCAATGCCGGGGTCTCCGCCAACCAAAATCGCCGAGCCGGGCACAAGCCCGCCGCCGGTCACCCGGTCAAATTCATCAATGCCGGTCTTCATGCGCGGCAGCTCCGGCGAGGTTCCGCCGAGGTCGACAAAGTCAAGCGCCCGCCCGCGCCGCTTAGATTTAGAACTTGGCTTTTGCGCCGTGACTTCCTCGACAAGCGTATTCCACTCCCCGCAACTATCACACCTCCCCGCCCATTTAGCATGCACCCCGCCGCAGGACTGGCACACAAAGATATTAGAAATTTTCGCCATAGTTTCATCGCTCACTATATGTTCACGATTTGTTCTATAGAATATTTTGATGAATAGCAAGGGGGTTTATGGGGGTGAACTACTTATTTCTATCTACGCCTTTAAGTATCCCTCCTCTGATTTTTCTTTCTTTTCCCGCGAGCAATTTCAGTGGCTAGCGCTTCAAATTTCGGTGCCCAGAATTGCCTAAATGGCGCGAGCCATTTGTCCACGC
>JAZGFA010000059.1:0-17407 GCA_036478975.1 Robiginitomaculum sp.
TGCGATGTGGTGACATTCTCGTGGCAAAAAGTCATGGGCAGTGAAGCCGCCCACGTCATGCTTATTCTCTCCCCGCGCGCCGTAGAGCGCCTAGAGACCTACACCCCGCCTTGGCCTTTGCCGAAAATTTTCCGCATGACTAAGGGCGGGAAAATCAATGAAGGTATTTTCAAGGGCGCGACAATTAATACGCCGTCCATGCTCGCGACTGAGGATTATATCGAAGCGCTAGAATGGGCCAAGTCCATTGGCGGAACGCAGGCTATGCTAGACCGCGCCGATGCTAATGCCCAAATCATTTGGGACTGGATTGCCGTAACCCCGTGGATTAAAAACCTCGCCGCAAATGAAAACGAGCGCTCCAATACGGGCGTGTGCATGGTGTTTGACGACGCGCGAATCAAAGATGAGGCGGCGTTTGCTAAGGCTTTCGTGGCCTTGCTTGGCGAGGAGGGCGTGGCCCTTGATTTTGGCGCTTATCGCGACGCTCCTGCTGGGCTGCGCATTTGGGCGGCAAGCGCGATTGATGGTCAAAATATCAAAGACCTATTGCCTTGGCTTGATTGGGCGTTTGAGACGCTCATCGCCAAAGCCTAATTTCCTAATTATTTAACAAGGAGAGTATTATGCCAAAAGTGCTAATCTCTGATAAAATGTCTGCTTCTGCTATGGAAGTGTTTAAAAATCGCGGCATCGATGTGGATGTCATTACGGGCCTGTCCAAGGACGAAATGATTAAAATCATTGGCGAATATGACGGGTTAGCCGTGCGTTCTGCCACCCGCCCTGACGCGGAAATTATTGCCGCTGCCACAAATCTTAAAGTCATTGGCCGCGCCGGTATTGGCACGGATAATATCGATAAAAAGGCGGCTACGGAGCGCGGCATTGTCGTGATGAATACGCCGTTCGGTAATGCTATCACCACGGCGGAACACGCGATTGCCATGCTGTTTTCCGCTGCCCGCCAAATCCCGTCCGCTTCCCAGCGCACGCAAAATGGCGAATGGCCCAAGTCTGATTTTAAGGGCATTGAACTGTTTAACAAAACCCTTGGCCTAATCGGTTGTGGCAATATCGGCACGCTTGTCGCCGAGCGCGCCCTTGGCCTTAAGATGAAGGTTGTCGCCTTTGACCCTTACCTAACCGAAGAACGCGCGATTAAAATTGGCGTTGAAAAGGTTGAGCTAGAGCAGCTGTTTCGCCGCGCCGACGCTATCACCCTGCATACACCGCTAGTCGATAGCACGCGCGGTATTGTTAGCCGCGAAATGCTCGCTATCACTAAGAAGGGCGTGATTATCGTCAATTGCGCGCGCGGCGGCCTTGTCGACGAAGAGGCGCTTAAGGACGCGCTGGACCATGGCCATGTGCGCGCCGCGGCCCTTGATGTATTTGCCGTGGAGCCGGCCAAGGAAAACCCGCTCTTTGGCACGCCAAACTTTATCGCCACTCCGCATTTGGGCGCATCAACCCTTGAGGCGCAAGAAAATGTTGCCGTGCAAGTGGCTGAGCAAATGGCTGATTACCTGCTAACGGGCGCCGTATCTAATGCGCTCAACACGCCGTCAATCTCCGCCGAAGAAGCGCCGCGCCTTAAGCCTTTCGTCGATTTGGCGAGCAAGCTTGGCGGGATGATGGGGCAGCTTTTGACCTCGCCAATTAAATCGGCTGAGTTCACCTTTAAGGGCAGCGTCACCGAGCTTAACACCAAGCCGATGAGCGCCGCCGCCCTATCGGGTATTTTGCGTGCCGCCATGCCGGACGTCAATGCCGTATCCGCGCCAAGCCTTGCCGCCGAACGCGGCATTGAAGTCAAAGAGAGCTTTATCGAAGCCTGCGAGCGCGGCGAGAGCCTTATCCGCATTAGCGTTGAGACTGAAGAACGCGTCTTTGCCATAGCCGGCACGATATACCGGGGCGAGCCGCGCATTGTCCGCTTGTTTGGCGTGCCAATGGACGCCGCCTTTGCCGATAAAATGCTTTATGTGCGCAATAATGATAAGCCCGGCTTTGTTGGTGCTCTTGGCGCTATGCTTGCCGATAATAACATCAATATTGCGACGTTTTCCATGGGCCGTATGGCACAAGGCGGCGAGGCGGTTTGCCTTGTGGCCGTGGATACGGAAGTTAGTGCGGCGGTGCAAAAGCAGATTAAAGCGATTGAGCATGTGCTGATTGTCAGCGCGGTAAACCTATAGGTTTTACTAGCCTATAGATGCAAACCGTTTTAAGAGTCGTGAGCGCAATTCGTGCTTGCGACTTTTTTATTGGGGCTATTATGCTTAAACTTACGCTTTCACTTGTTCTCGCAACCGCATCCTTTTGCGCCGCGTCGATGACGGCCCAAGCTGGCGAGCTTCGCTTTGGCGTAATGCAGCACGACGTTGAAATTGCTGGCCTAGGCGGCGTGCGCGAGAAAGAAAGCAGCCAAGCGCTCGTGCTCGATTACCGCTTTGATGAACTCGACATTTTCTGGTCGCCCAAGCCCTATGTTGGCGGCTCGCTAAACCTAGCCGGCAAGACTTCCCATTACGGAGCGGGCCTTGCGTGGACCAAGGGCTTTAGTGACAATTTTTACGGCGACTTTTCCTTTGGCCTCGCCGGCCATACGGGCAGTGTGCGCGTGCTTAATCCAATAGATACCCATGAAGATCTTGCCGGACAACCCGTCGATGTCATTATCGCGGAAATCAATCGCCGTTTTGCGGTCAAGAAAGACACTATCGAATTTGGCTCTGAAATTTTATTCCGTAGCCAATTTGCTGTCGGCTACACATTGTCTGACGATTGGGCCGCTGAATTTGTCTATGAGCATCTTAGCCATGGCCAAATCCTAGGAGGACCGGAGAATGAAGGCCTTGATAGCGCCGGCCTTAGACTCGCCCGCAAATTTTAGGCGATTTACCCACAAAAAAACCGCGTTTTAGATTCGCCAAGCGTAGGATTATTCGTTAAAGACTGAAAAAGCCTCATGATGAGTTTTCTGATGGCGCGAAGGCTAACCCCTCGCGCCTTAATTATGCGCCAAATGCACAAATGCAACGCGCTGGATTTAAAGGTTTTTTTATGGCCAATGTTGTTGTTGTCGGTTCCCAATGGGGCGACGAAGGTAAAGGCAAAATCGTTGATTGGCTGTCGAGCCGTGCCGATGTAGTTGTGCGTTTTCAAGGCGGTCATAATGCCGGCCATACTCTGGTTATTGACGGGAATGTTTACAAGCTAAGCCTTTTGCCATCGGGCATAGTGCGCGGCGGCAAAATGTCGGTCATCGGCAATGGCGTTGTCATTGATCCATGGGCTTTGATGTCAGAAATGAAGCGCATTAAAGAGCAAGGCGTGAAAATCACCGCTGACAATCTGATGGTGTCTGAAACCGCCGCCCTTATCCTGCCTATTCACGGCGAGCTTGACGCCATTCGCGAAAACCGCGCTGACGGCGTTAAAATTGGCACGACCAAGCGCGGCATTGGCCCCGCCTATGAGGATAAAGTCGCCCGCCGCGCTATTCGCGTGTGCGATTTGGCTGACCCTGATAATTTGCCGGCCCGGGTGGCCAATCTGCTCCATCACCATAACGCCCTGCGCGTTGGTCTTGGTCATCCGCCCGTGGACGCGGACGCGCTTGTGGCGAAGCTGCTCGAGATTGCGCCTGACGTGCTTAAATATGCCGGCCCAGTCTGGCAGAGCCTTGATGAGGCGAGCCGCGCCGATAAACGCATATTATTTGAAGGCGCGCAGGGGGCCATGCTCGACATTGACCATGGCACATATCCATTTGTCACCAGTTCCAACACCATTGCCGGCCAAGCTGCGGCGGGCTCTGGCATGGGGCCACGGGCGCTCAACTATATTCTTGGCATTACCAAAGCTTACACGACCCGCGTCGGCGAAGGCCCGTTCCCAACCGAGCTAACCGACGCCGTAGGCCAGCGCCTCGGCGAACGTGGCCATGAATTTGGCACGGTTACGGGCCGTCAGCGCCGTTGCGGCTGGTTTGATGCCACTATGGTGCGCCAAGCTGTGATTACTGGCGGCATTACCGGCATTGCCCTGACCAAACTTGACGTGCTCGACGGCCTGCCAGAGCTTAAAATCTGCACGGGCTATAAGCTAAACGGCAAAATTTTGCGACATTTCCCAGCGGGCATGACCAATCAAGCCGCCGTTGAGCCGATTTATGAAACTATGCCCGGATGGCAAGGCTCTACTCAAGGCGCGCGTAGCTGGGCGGAATTGCCAGCTGAAGCGGTTAAATATGTCCGCCGCGTAGAAGAGCTTATCGGTTGCCCTGTGGCTATGGTGTCCACATCGCCAGAGCGCGAAGATGTTATCCTCATGCGTGACCCGTTTAAGGTGGCATAGGCCCTTCACAAATGCGTCAACGGGCCTCAGAAGTAGGTGTGGGGGCTTGCAACGGCTCTAGGCCTTGTTTAGCGTGGCGCTAACAGGAGACTCAGATGTATAATGCCAATCAAATAGAGAACACTATGCTTTCGGGCGCTGACGTGCGCGCCGATGTGCAGGAGCGTTACGGGGCAGGGGCTAACGCGGTTGAGGCGGCGCTGTGTTGCCCGATTGATTATGACCCGCAATACCTAAAAATGATACCCCAGGACGTGCTCGACCGTGATTATGGTTGCGGCGATCCGTCCCGTTATGTGCGCGAAGGCGACACGGTTTTAGACCTTGGCTCTGGCGGCGGCAAAATTTGCTTTATAGCCAGCCAAATTGTCGGGGAAAATGGCAAGGTTATCGGCATTGATATGACCGATGACATGCTCGCCCTATCGCGTGAAAACGCGCCGATTATTGCGCAGCGTTGCGGCTACGCCAATGTGGAGTTTAAGCGCGGCCATATTGAAGATTTAAAAACCGACCATGATATGCTCAATGCATGGCTTGCCAAAAATCCGGTAAAGACCACGGGCGATATGGAGCGCATGGAAGAAGAAATCCTGCGTCTTGGCAATGACGCTACGATGATTGCCGATAATAGCATTGACGTTATCGTTTCAAATTGCGTGCTAAATTTGGTTAGCGACAGCAAGAAAAAGCAAATGTTTGCGGAGATGTTTCGGGTGCTAAAACCGGGCGGGCGCGTCGCCGTATCCGACATTGTTTCCGACGAAGATAGTCCGGAAAGTTTAAAACAAGATGCGCGGCTTTGGTCCGGCTGTATCTCTGGCGCATTGCGCGAAGATGAATTTTGCACGGCCCTAGAAGCGGCGGGTTTTCACGGTATTGAAATTGATAAATTTGAAATGGAGCCATGGCAAATCGTCGAAGGTATTGAGTATCGCTCGGCGACATATCTTGCCTATAAGGCCGCGCCGAAAATCGCCTATGAGAAAAATCAAGCGGTGATTTACAAAGGGCCATTTCGTAAAATTTCCGATGATGACGGCAATAGTTTTACGCGCGGGGAGCGCGTCGCCGTGTCAGATAAATGCTTTAACGCCTTGAAACAAGAGCCTTATTCTGAATTATTTTACTTTATCGCGCCGGCTGTCATGGTGGACGAAGATATTGCATTTGATCAATGTTGCGGCGGACGCCGTAGAGACCCTCAGGAGACGAAACGTGGAAAAAATAAAATCACTAGTGACCCGAGCCAGCGTGAGTCGTGCTGTTAATATGGCGGGTAATATAAGCGGGCGCCGCCTGGTTTCGTCCTTGCTAATGGGACTGATGATTACCGGAGCCGCCTGCACGAGCATTGAAACCCGCGATGAAGTCAGCGCGCAAAATCTGGAAGATTACGATTTAACCCAGACGGATATGCACGGCCTGAAAGAGGCTGAGGGCGCCTATATTACCTTTGCCGAGGGTCCGTGTTTTGGCGCGTGCCCGGTTTATGAAATGCTGATTACGCCAGATGACCGTTACTATGTTTACCCAGAGCGTTTCACCCATCGCGAGCAGCCCTATTCGGGCGAACTGCCGCGCGGCAGTTTTAACAAAATCCATGACCTTACGGTGCGCGAACCATACCGAAGCTTGAAAGCGGATTATACGCCCGATAGCGGCAATTGCGGCGCAGCGGCGACCGATATGCCTTCGGCGAAATTCTCCATCCAGACCCCTGCCGCGACCCGCAGCATGGATGTCTATTGGGGCTGCTCGACTGCGCGCGGCGAAGTGCGTGATTTCTTTAGCCAGCTCAAAACCATTTTAGAGGTTTCGCGCACGGTCTATGAAAAGCCGGGACGCTAGCTGCAATTAACGCAGTTTTGTCACAATTAGGCCCAATATCGGCCTTTCTAATTGGGCAGAAACAGCTTAGTCAAAATGCTATAGCCACAAGGACATGATTATGAAACGCCATTTTACGCTGATTACCCTTATCACGGTTACCTCCCTTAGCGCCTGCGTGACTACCAAGCCGCCAGAGCCGGAGCCGGAGATTGTGGTTGAGCAAGTCGTAGTAGAACCTACGGAAGTGCGGACCTGCACACCGAAAGACGTGCTGACGCGCCTCGTGATACCGGCTGAATATAAAACTGGCGTTGCTATTACCGCGATTGAAATTCCGCCCGATTACGTCACCGATCCGGAAACTGGCGAAGTGCGCGAGATTATCAATCCACCGATTGAGAGCCGTGTGCCGTATAAAAAACTGATTAAGGCTGAGCAGATTCTCTATGTGGATGCGAAAAATCGCGTGATTACTGATCTTTGCGAAGATGAGGGCGAGGGGGATGGCTCGGTTATCCCTGATAGTCCAGAGGCTGCGGGATAAACTATAGAAGGATAACTATAGGCAGGGGCTTATGGCTCTGCTAGGCTCGCCTAAACCCTTTAGGAGAGCCACATGGCCGAAATTATCGTCACAAATCTTGAAACCGTACCCGGTAAAACCATCACCGCCCATATGGGGCTTGTGCAGGGCAATACTGTGCAAGCCAAACATGTCGGCCGCGATATTATGGCGGGCCTTAAAAATATCGTCGGCGGAGAGCTTAAGGGCTATACGGAGCTGCTCTCTACCGCGCGCGAGCAAGCGACATTGCGCATGATTGATGAGGCCAAAGCCCTCGGCGCGAACGCGGTTGTTAATGTGCGTTACTCGACCAGCTCTATCACCCAGGGCGCGTCGGAATTATACGCTTACGGCACAGCCGTGAAGGTTGGCTAATATGGGTTTTTTAATTGGGATAATCGTTATTCTTGTCGGTTTCTTTTTTGGACGTATGGCGGAAAAAAATCATTTTAAGCAGCTGCAAATTGCTGAGGGAGAGCTGTCTAATATCCTTGCGACAAATTTAAAATCCAGCGCCAATGAGGCCGCGCAAACCGGCGCTCTCGTGACCGGAAATGTCGTGGTTGCCAATGATGCTTTTAAATCATTTTTTGCTTTTTTCAGCCTTTTATTTGGCGGCCGTATTGGCGTCTACGAAACTCTGATGGAGCGCGCGCGCCGCGAGGCCGTCGTGCGTATGAAACGCGAAGCCAAGGCGATGGGCGCAAGCGAAGTTATCAATATTCGCATCGAAACATCGACCATGACGGGCAAGGCCGGGACCGTTGGCGGCATAGAAATGCTTGCCTATGGTACCGCTTTAGTTCCCGCATAAACCTTACTATATCAAAGAGATAGCTTAATGTTCTACGCTCGTTTTCTTCTACCTTTAACCTTGCTTGTTTCCCTAGCTTCCTGCAACGCTCCGCCCTCTGTGCAAAGGGCTATTGATGAGGCCAAGGCTGAGGAAGAGGCGGCTAAGCCGCGCCTAGAAAATCCGGCCATCACAGCGGCCCAGCAAGATGGCCGCGAAGTTTACACACGCTATATTATGGGAAAATGGGCGCCGCAGGATCGGTGCAATAGCGCTGCGATAATTTGGGAATTTGGCGAAGATTTTTTCAAACGCCCTAACGAAATATCGGTCGGCTCTACCGCGTGCAAATTGGCCGTCACCGAAGCGCTTAATGATGGCAGTCTCGCGGTTGCCGGATATTGCCCGCGCCTAGAGCTTGAGGACGAAGCCGTGCTGATTTCCATCTCTCGCCAAGACGCGCAAAACATCATCATTCCAGGCGTGGGCGGCGGCGCATTAATTAAGTGTAGTGAGTAAGTTTTGACGGATATTACGGCGCCTCTCAACCGCCCGCTAAGGCTAGGCTCTATCCAAGCTTTGCGCGGCTTTGCGGCCCTCGCCGTATTGCTGTTTCATATCGTAGAATTGCAGCGGCTTTATTTTAGCGCGCCCGCCATGGCCGAATATGCGGTGGCGGAAAAATATCTTATCTATCCGCTCGGCGCGCAGGGCTATGCGGGGGTGGATATGTTCTTTGTCATATCCGGATTTATCATGGTCTATATCACGGCGGGGCTTGCGCCGGGCCTATCCACGGCGAAAAGCTTTCTTTGGGCGCGGGCCAAACGGATATATCCGCTGTGGTGGGCGCTTTGCGCCGTGCTGACCGCCTATTATATGCTTACCCTCGGCGGGCCCGTAAAACCGAATGCGGCGACCGCTGAGAACGGCACATTGGCCTTTATGGCGAAATCTTTACTGCTTATCCCGCAATTATCAGAGCCGATTATCGGTCAAGGCTGGACATTAGTGCATGAGGTGTATTTCTACATCGTGTTTGCGGGTTTGCTATTTCTGCCAGAGCGCATCCGCTATTGGGCCTTAATCGGCTGGGCGGTGATTGTCGGGATTTTGGCCTACGGAGGGCAAGCGCGCCCCACGGCGACGGGCTATCTCTCCCTTAGCGCTTCGCTCCTGACCTTAGAATTTATCGCGGGCGCGGGCATAGGCTGGCTGATTACGCGCCGTAAATTCATCACCCCGCCCGTATTTGTCGGCCTTGGACTTATCACAAGCGCGCTGGCTTTTGGTCTTTACGGCGATAAGAGCGAGGCCCTGCGCGTTTATGGGCGCGTCATGGTGTTCACCCTGCCGTTTTGCGCGCTGATATATGGCTTAACGGCCCGCGAAATCACTAAGGGGCTGCGCGTGCCTAAATGGATGATATGGCTGGGTGATTGTTCATTCTCGCTCTACCTCTCCCACCTCTTTGTGCTGGGCGTTATCATGCGCGTTTTGCCTAAAATAATAGAGCGCCTGCCAGATGGCCTGCATTTCCTAAAGCTGGAATCAGCCGGCGCTATGGGTAATCTATTCTTCGCCCTTATTGGGCTTACCGCGGCGATTATATGCGGTGGTTTGATTTACACGTTGATAGAACGCCCAATTATGCGGCGCCTGGGCAAATAACAGCCTACTTGCTGCCCACTAGCCCTTGCCGTCGCGCCGATAAAAGCGCATAAGCTCCCTATCCGAGGGGCACCACTATGTGGTTGAGACGTACCCTTTGAACTTGATCGAGTTAATACTCGCGGAAAGGACGGACGCGCTAAATGGCCGCACGCAATCCGCTTTACCCATAGGGCCGTGCCATGAATAAACCAATAGACCAAAGCCAATTTGAAACGCCGACAGTGACCACGGGGGCCTTGCCGTCCTCGTCCAAGGTTTACACCGCTCCGGCGAGCGCGCCGGATTTGCGCGTGCCCCACCGGCTTATCCATTTGCATGAGAGCGCCAATGAGCCGGATTTGCCCGTCTATGACACGTCCGGCCCCTATAGCGATGATAGCGTCACTATCGACATTGAAAAAGGCCTGTCGCGCCGCCGCCAAAGCTGGGTTTTAGAGCGCGCCAAAAAATATGGCGCCGTTGAGGAATATGCGGGCCGAGAGGTTAAATCCGAAGATAATGGCGGCGCCAAAGGCCGGCACCTCGCCCGCGAATTTCCGATACGCCATAAGCCCCTGCGCGGCGTCGACGGCGCTATGGTCACCCAATATGAATTTGCCAAGGCGGGCATTATCACCAAGGAAATGATATTTGTCGCCGAGCGCGAAAACCTAGGCCGCCCTACCGCCACCGAAGGCGCGCAGGCGCGGGTGGACGCGGGCGAGAGCTTTGGCGCGCATATTCCCGCTTTCGTTACTCCTGAATTTGTCCGCGATGAAATCGCTGCGGGCCGCGCAATAATTCCGTGCAATATCAACCATCCCGAAATCGAGCCGCAAATCATTGGCCGTAATTTCCTCGTGAAAATCAACGCCAATATCGGCAATAGCGCCGTGACCTCATCGGTCGAAGAAGAGATTGATAAAATGGTTTGGGCGACGCGATGGGGCGCGGATAATGTGATGGATTTGTCCACGGGCCGCAATATTCACAATACTCGCGAATGGCTTGTGCGAAACAGCCCCGTGCCGATTGGCACCGTGCCGATTTACCAAGCGCTTGAAAAGGTCAACGGCGTCGCCGAAGACTTAACGTGGGAAGTGTTTCGCGACACGCTTATTGAGCAAGCCGAGCAGGGGGTGGATTATTTCACCATCCATGCGGGGGTGCGCCTTGCCTATATCCATCTTACGGCCAACCGCGTGTGCGGCATTGTTTCGCGCGGCGGCTCTATCATGGCCAAATGGATGCTGGCCCGCCATGAGGAGAGCTTTCTCTACACCCATTTCGAAGATATTTGTGACATTATGCGCGCCTATGACGTCAGCTTTAGCCTTGGCGATGGCCTGCGCCCCGGCGCGGTGGCGGACGCCAATGACCGCGCCCAATTTGCCGAGCTAGAGACGCTGGGCGAGTTAACTCAAATCGCTTGGGCTAAGGGCTGTCAGGTGATGATTGAAGGGCCTGGCCATGTGCCGATGCACAAAATTAAAATCAATATGGAAAAGCAATTGCGCGAATGCGGCGAAGCGCCTTTCTATACGCTTGGCCCGCTGACCACGGATATTGCGCCGGGCTATGACCATATCACAAGCGGCATTGGCGCGGCGATGATTGGCTGGTTTGGCACGTCTATGCTGTGCTACGTCACCCCTAAAGAGCATTTGGGTCTGCCGGACCGCGACGACGTAAAGGTCGGGGTTATCACCTACCGCCTCGCCGCCCACGCCGCGGATTTAGCCAAGGGCCACCCGGCTGCGCAACTCCGCGATGACGCCCTGTCGCGCGCCCGCTTTGAATTTAGATGGGAAGACCAGTTCAACCTGTCGCTCGACCCGGAAACCGCCAAGGATTACCACGACCAAACCCTACCCAAAGACGCGCACAAAACCGCCCATTTCTGCTCCATGTGCGGCCCCAAATTCTGCTCGATGAAAATCACGCAGGACGTAAGGGACTACGCTGACGGCTTGAGCGATAATGAAAAGGCCGCGCTCTATCCGGTGGACGCGCAGGAAGGCATGGCGGAAATGAGCGAGAAGTTTAAGAAGATGGGCGGGCAAATTTATTTGAAGGCTGGGGAGTAGGGGGGCTGTGGGCGAAGCGGAGGACGTAAAGCCGTTAGAGCCTATTAAGGCTCTTAAGAATTTAGGCATTGGCATTAGCGTGCCATTCATATTTGCTATCGGGTTTGGGATTGTTGGCGGCGTAATTGCTATGGCAAATGGTTCTGATAAAGTGGTGAGGGCCGTTAAATTTGGGGCGGGCGTGGGCCTGTTTTTATCCCTGTATGGCGGTTTGGAAATCGCTATTGGCCTGCTAATTGAAGGCGGACGCATGAAGAACCGTCTTTGGAGGGGGGCTGGATTTCTCACGGTTTGGGCAATTGCCGTTTATGTGTTCTTCAATTTTGATTTTAAATAGCCAACCATTTATTCCACAACCACCGCTCGCGGCGGAGTGCTTTCGCGATAGGGCGAAAAATTATTCACACCCCCTAAAATTATCTGCTATTGATAGGGTTCATGTGCACAAATAATAATGAAAGAACGGTCGAATTAATTTTGAGTTGTCGTATGGTTAGAAAAGAGTATTTGGGGAATACGCGGCAATTGCGGTAAATTACAAGCCCGTATTTCGCTGCACACTACCCCTTGCAATTCTATTAGACTGGGCATATATACGCCTTATCGATTACGGCCAGACGATCCGGCAACCGCCTTTACGCATTCCAACCGCGCCTAAGACATGTTTTTTCTCTTCCAAAGTCGACTAAAATGCGCGCCCACTCTGGGCCGCAACTAACTATGACGTGAAAGGAATACACATGTCAGATATGAATACAGGAACCGTTAAGTTCTTCAACACAACCAAAGGCTTCGGCTTCATTCAACCTGATGATGGCGGCACAGACGTGTTTGTACACATCAGCGCAGTACAGCGTTCAGGCCTACAAGGTCTGCAAGAAGGCGACAAAGTATCATATGATACTGCTATTGACAGCCGCTCTGGCAAAACTGCCGTTGAGAACATCTCTATGGCTTAATTGCTCCGGCAATACCCAAGTTTGAAGCGCGCCCAGCAATGGGCGCGTTTTTTTATGGGCAAATGGCAGTTAAGACACAAGCCGCGCGTCCATAATCGCCGCCCACACATCCGATAGGGCGGTGAAGTCATAGCTCTCATCCGGGTCGCGGTCATTATTAAGGTCGGCGGGGCTGTTGCGGGTGATGATAATGCCCATTGGCTCTCCGCTTTCACTATCGATAACCACGCCGCCGCTCATGCCGCTGACCACAGGCTCGTCAGGGCTGATGATATGGGCAATCCAGCTGCCGCCGCCGCGATTAAGATAGACTTTGCCCTCGCGTATGGCCGCAGCGCTAGAGCCTGCCGGAAACCCGATACAGGTAATGGCTTGCCCGCTAAACGGGGCCGGCGGAGCGTTGGCGGGCAGGGTGCAGCCCAATGTCGCCGCATCGAGGCCCGCGGGCCATGACACGTCGAGCCTGTCGGCAAATATTGGCAAAACGTCACTGGCCTCGGTCATCACATGGCCGGCGGTTATAAAGCCGTCCCAATGGGCAAAGAAGCTACCATAGGTTTGGAAGCCCGGCTCATTATAAAAATAACGGCGCACATCCACGGGCAGGCCTGCTTGCGGCTTTACGCGCGGGGTCGGGCCAGATGGAGTATGGGGCGGAGCCGGAGTGGGCGCTGGAATAGGGGCCGGAGCAGGCGCGGGTTTACGGCGGCGAAACGGCCAGAAGGGATAATAGGACATGGGATATTATATGGCCCTTATACCTTCCTAAGAGGTTAAAGCGTGTTAAGCATGTTTTACGGGAGGCCTTATGACGCGTTTTATAATCAGATTTGTTATCGCAATACTACTCACGCCCTTGGCGCAGGCCGGCTTTGCGAGCGAGACGGCTAACATCAGCGAGGCCGATGCGCCGCGTCCCTATGATGAGACGGCCAATGCGCGCGCCGATATTGACGCGGCCATGGCCAGCGCCCGTAATAATGGCACGCGGCTTTTATTGGTGATGGGCGCGAATTGGTGCCATGATAGCCGAGGCCTTGCGGCGCGCTTTGAGCGGCCCAAATTTGTTAGCCTGATTGAAGAGCACTACGAGCTTGTCTATATTGATGTCGGGGAAAAAGATCGCAATATCGACATTGCGCAAAGCTATGGCATTGACGGCATTGTCGGAACGCCGACCATATTAGTGGTCACCGCGGACGGGGTTTTACTCAATAAAGCTACCGCGCCGACATGGCGCAACGCCGCGAGCCGCACGGAGGCGGAAACGCTCAATTATTTTACCGCCTATTCTAAAGGTATTATTACGGAGGGGAATTAGATGTTTATTGGACATTACGCCGCGGCGCCGCTAGCGGCGGCAAGCGGGAAGCTTAAATTATGGCACGCCTTTATTGCGGTGCAATTTGTCGATATTATCTGGGCTATTTTCATGATTACGGGAATAGAGCAGGGGCGCGTTATTCCTGATTTCACCCAAGCCAATGCCCTCGATATGCATTTTATGCCCTATAGCCATTCCCTGCTATTTACCGCCGGATGGGCGATTATTGGCGCGTTAGGGTTTAAGGCTTTTACCCGGGCGCGCGGCTGGGGCGGAGCTGGGATATTCGGCGCGCTTGTGCTGTCCCATTGGGTCGGCGACGTGATTGTCCACGTTCCCGACATGACATTTTGGCCCGGCTCTAGCAAAATCGGCTTTGGCCTGTGGAACCATGTTATGCTCAGTTTTCCGCTAGAGCTTTTAACAATGTTCGCGGCGCTTTGGATATATATTCGCGCAACAAAACCGGTATCAAAACGCGCGAAGATGTGGACGGGACTGCTCGTATTGTTTCTTGGCGCTTTGCAAGTGCTGGCCAATTTCGGCCCGCCTCCAACATCAATGACAGAGGTCGGCATTTCGGCATTGATTGTTTTCGCGCTACTCGCCTTTATCGCGTCACGCTATGAGAAAACCCGCGGATCAATCGGCATTTAGTCTTTTTGCGGCGGCTTGGGTTGGCCCGTAACGCCGGGCGATTTCATGCCCGCTGATCTCCATTGGGCCTTATCGGAGCCATGCCCTTTCATGCCGAGCGAGCGCAGGCCGGCGTATTTTGTGCCCTTGGGCGAGCGCGGCCCGTCGCCGTCCTTATTGGTAGATGATGCGGGTTTGCCGCGCATTCCCCGTGATCGCATTTTCATCTCGCGTCCTTTCATGACGGCTTTCTTGCCAAATTTCTCGCGCGCCTTATCGCTGGCCCGCTCTGCCTTGGCCCGCGTGATTGCGCCGGGGTCAAGTAAATCGCCGCTATCGCCGGTCGGCGCGCAAAGCCCGGCTAGGCCAGCCCCGATAAGCCGGTAAGGCATGCGGCTATTCTTGCCTATCTCTTTAGCGAGCATTTGCGCGCATGTCTTAAAAATTACGTCCGCGAGCTGGGTTGGTTGGGGCAATGTGCGCCGGCGGGTTAGGGTTTGGAACTTGGAGGTTTTAAGTTTGAGCGTGATGATTGTGCCGGCCACATCGGCGGCCTTGGCATGGTCGGCGGTTTTTTGCGCGACAAACCAAAGCTTATCAAGCAGGGGGTCTTGGGCGCTAATATCGCTGTTAAATGTGGTTTCGGCGGAGACGGATTTGCGCGCGGCTGCGGTCTGGATAGGGCGGCTATCTTCGGCGCGGGCGAGCTTGGCTAGGCGCAGACCGGACTCACCAAAGCCGTCAATCATTTGCTTATCCGTGCGCCGCCGAACATCTGAAATTGTATATATGCCCGCCTTACCAAGCGATTTTGCAAAGGCGGGGCCTACGCCGAAAATGAATTCTACCGGCTTGGGAGCAAGGAAATCCTGCGCCTCGGCCCGGCCAATCATCGCAAAGCCATGCGGCTTATCGAGGTCGGATGCGGTTTTGGCGAGAAACTTATTATAGCTGAGGCCGACGCTGACCGTGACGCCAATTTCGCGCTCTATACGCTTTTGCAGGCGAATGAGCGACAGGGCGGGCGGGGCGCCGTGCAGCCGCTCCGTCCCGCTTAAATCTAGGAAGGCCTCATCAATGGAGAGCGGCTCTACCATCGGGGTTAGGCCTAGCATCATGCGTTTAATGCGCTGGCCCTCATAGCTATATTTGGCGTGATCGCCGCGAATAACCACGGCGTGGGGGCAGGCCTTTAGCGCCTTAAACATCGGCATGGCAGAACGCACCCCGTAGACGCGCGCATTATAACAGGCGGCGGCAACAACCCCGCGATGGCCGCCGCCGACAATGACAGGCTTGTCGGCTAGCTCTGGATTGTCGCGCTTTTCCACCGAGCAGAAAAAGGCGTCGCAATCCACATGGGCCATGGACAGGGTCGCGGCTTCATTATGGGCGATGCGTTTATAACTGCCGCACGCATTGCAACGTGGGTCCTCACTTATGGGCGCTTCGCAATCGCGGCACCATCCGGTTAAAGGCAAAATAGTCATCACGTCATCTTACTACACATAGGTCATAATTAGGACGTAAATATCATTCTAATGGGATTCAGTGTTTATTATTATGTTCGCATTATGTTCTCCTAACAAAGTGTTAGCGCCGTGAACACCATTGATTCATTATATTGCGCTTTAATAGAGGCAATAAAGAAAGCGCATAAGCGCTGTAGTTATGGTGAAGGTTGATCGCAAATGTTGCAAGTTATGCCCAAAAAGATTTTAATTGTTGAAGATAATGAATTGAACATGAAATTGTTCAACGATCTTTTGCAGGCCCATGGCTACGAAACGCGCCAGACCCGCGAGGGGCTAAAGGCTATCGGCATTGCTAAATCCTATAAGCCAGATCTTATCTTGATGGATATTCAACTGCCAAAGGTTTCCGGCCTTGAAGTGACAAAATGGATTAAGGACGACAAAGCGACCAAGGACATTCCGGTTGTCGCCGTGACCGCCTTTGCCATGCGCGGGGACGAGAAACGTATTCGTGAGGGCGGCTGCGAGGCCTATATCTCTAAACCTATTTCTATAAATAGCTTTCTTTCCACCATTCGCAAATTCACTAAATAGAGCGCCGCCATGAGCGCCCGCATCCTTGTTGTAGATGACCTAGCGCCTAACCGGCGCTTGCTAGAGGTTAAGCTTACGGCCGAATATTATGACGTTATAAGCGCCGAATCTGGCCGGCGCGCCATCGATATTGCCCTGCGTGAGCCGATAGATTTGATTTTACTCGACGCCATGATGCCGGGCATGAGCGGATTTGAGGTGTGTAGGGCGCTGAAAGAAAACCCGAAAACTTGGCATATTCCTATCGTGATGGTCACGGCGCTAGAGCAAATTTCTGACCGTATTCGCGGGCTTAAGGCCGGCGCGGATGATTTTATTAGCAAGCCCATTGAAGATTTTAACCTGCTCGCGCGGGTGCGTTCACTCTTGCGCCTGAAAATGGTGACCGACCAACTCTTATCTCATACGGGGTGCTCGCTTGCCGATAGCCGCCCAATGATTGAGGGCATAGATCATCGTCATGGGCGCATCCTCATCGTTGATGACCATATGGGCAGAATGAAGCGTATGGCCGTGCCGCTACAAGCGAGTAATGAAGTGACGTTTCAAACCGATCCGGTTGAGGCGATTAAGGATGCGCAAAAAAATATTGATTTGATGATTGTCAGCTTGGCTAGCGAAAATTTTGACGGCCTACGCTTGTGCGCGCGTTTGCGTTCTAATGAAAAAACCCGTGAACTGCCGATTCTTGCCATTGGCGACCCGATGGAAGAGGCGCGCCTAATTCGCGCCTATGACCTTGGCATTAATGACACTTTGATGCGGCCTATTGAGACCCAAGAACTGTTGGCGCGGGTTAGCACCCAGCTTAAACGTAAATTTTACGCCGATAGCCTGCGGGAAAACTTTAATGAAAGCCTAGAAATGGTTGTGACAGATCCGCTCACTGGACTCGGAAATCGGCGCCATTTTGATAGTAAGGTTTTGCCTTTATTGGAGCAGACCTCCAAGGGGAAAGCTTTTTCTATGGTTTTGTTTGATGTGGACCATTTTAAGCGGGTCAATGATATACTTGGCCATGATACAGGCGATGTTGTGCTTAAAGAGATTGCGGCGCGGCTCGCCTCCAATTTGCGGGCCATTGACGTGGTAAGCCGTTATGGCGGCGAGGAATTCGTCATTG
>JAZGFA010000060.1:0-5602 GCA_036478975.1 Robiginitomaculum sp.
AAACCCAATGCAGCCACCCATGATTTTGGCCGCAATTTATTTTCCATGTTCCGCACCACGACCTCGTCTGCAGAAACGGGCGCCTGCAGTTTTTCAAACGCTTCTAGCGAGACCCATTCATGATCCAGACAACAGAGAAAATATTAGTTGGCGATGTGGGAGGCACCAATGTGCGCCTTGGTATGGCCGCTCGCGGCATGGACGGTACGCTGTCCATAGAGCAAATTCACAAGCTGCCGGGTGATAATTACAATAATCTGAACGCCGCCATTTCGCAGTATTTGGACGCGCTGAATTTCGTTCCTAAACGCACCGCTTTGGCCCTCGCAGGCCCCGTTGAGAATGGTTGCGTGACGCTAACTAATAGAGGCTGGACGGTGTGCCAAAAAGACCTGAGCCAAACCTTTGGCTTTAATAATGTGCGCCTTTACAATGATTTCTCCGCGATGGCCCGCTCTGTGCCCGAATGTAATGAAGATGACTTCACGGTTTTAAATCAAGGCGCACCTGACCCTGACGCGCCCGTATTGGTCGCGGGGCCCGGCACCGGGTTTGGCATGGCCATATTAGTTCCAAAAAATGGTGGGTGGCAGGTGCTTAGCAGTGAAGGCGGTCACCAAGCTTACGCGCCGCAAACTCGTCTTGAGACAGAAGTCCTGCATATTTTACAAAAAGATACCGATTTTGTTTCCCTCGAACTTGTTAGCTCCGGACACGGTATGGACGCTGTACATAAGGCTGTTTGCGAACGGCTTGGGCAGCCTTACAAGCTGTTAACGCCTATGGCCATTCGCGACTTGGCTGTTGCGGGGGACCGCGCCTGTCTTGATGTGTGCGAAATCCGCGCCAACGCTATTATGGGCGTCATGGGCGACATGGCCTTGGCAACGGGCGCGCGCGGCGGGGTGGTTTTGGCAGGCGGCGTGGCGAAACGGCTTTTGGAATTTATCGACACGCCGACCGCTATGGAGCGCTATTATAACAGAGGGCCACGCCGGGCTTATGTGAAAAATATTCCCGTGAAGTTATTGCAAAAACCAGCGACCGCGCTTTACGGCGTCGCGGCGCTGAGCTTGGATCAAGACAATGACAGATAATTTTGCCAAACTTGTAAGCGCTCTCAAAGCCTGCCCAATAGTGCCGGTTCTGACGATTGATAACGCTCAAAGCGCCGCGCCTCTTGCTAAAGCGCTTAGCGCTGCGGGCTTAACGACCGCAGAAATTACCTTGCGCACGCCCGCTGCCCTCGGCGCTATCCGCGCCATGAAGGACGCCGCGCCAGACCTGTTCATAGGCGCAGGCACTATTCTTTCGCGCAAGGACTTGGGCGCAGCCCTTGAGGCTGGCAGTGATTTTATCGTCACGCCTGCAGTGAGTACAAAATTGCTTGCCGCCATCAAGGCCTGTGCCAAGCCCGTCTTCCCCGGCGCGGCGACGCCAAGCGAAGCGCTGGAGTTATATGAGCAAGGCTTTGAATATGTGAAATTCTTTCCGGCGGAAAGTAATGGCGGTATCCCGGCCCTCAAATCCATGGCGGGCCCGTTGCCGCAAATCACCTTCATGCCCACAGGCGGCATTAACGGCCAAAGCGCCCCGAATTACCTGGCTTTGCCAAATGTCATCGCCATAGGCGGCTCATGGATGGTTGACAAAATAGCATTAGCTGCAGGGGACTTTAAGAAAATAGAAGAGAGTGCCCGCCAAGCGGTTAACGACTTATAATTATTCGCCGAGTGTAAACGCTGCCATTTTCACATCATCAGACGCGCTGCCAATATAGATTTTGAATGCGCCAGCTTCCGCGCCATAGCTCATATCGAGGCGGTAGAAGGCAAGGTCATTGGCGGTGATTGTGAATTCGGTCGTGCGGCTTGCGCCCGGCGCAAGTGTGATTTGTTTAAACCCCTTTAGCTCTTTGACCGGGCGGGCGACGGAGCCGACGAGGTCTTGGATGTAGAGCTGCACGGTTTCGGTGCCTGCGTATTTGCCCGTATTTGTTATGGTGACGGAGGTTGTTAGGTTGCCGTCCATAGACATTTCGCTACGGCTAAGCGTGATGTCTGAATATTTGAACTCTGTATAACTAAGCCCATGTCCAAAAGCATAGAGCGGGGTGTTGGGCGCCGCTAAATAACGCGATACAAATTTACTGCTCAAATCTTCGGGGTTTTGCGGACGGCCCGTATTGAGCATATTATAATAGAGCGGGATTTGCCCGACATTGCGCGGAATGGTCAGAGGTAATTTGCCGGACGGGTTATAATCGCCGGACAGAATATCAGCGATAGCATGGCCGCCCTGAACTCCCGGATACCAAGCCTCAACAATGGCCTCAATATTCTGGTCTGCCCATTCAAGCGCCAGCGGGCGGCCATTCATGAGCACAAGAATGATCGGTTTATCTGTTGCCTTAAGCGCTTCGAGCAGCGTTTGTTGATGGCCCGGAAGCTGTAAATTAGTGCGGCTCGCGGCTTCACCGGATAGGCTCCAGCGTTCACCCAGCACGGCTATAATCACGTCTGATTTTTGCGCGAGCGCTACAGCCTGCTTTATTGCGGCAGGGTCTGGGTTTGCGCCAAGCTTATAACTTGCCCCTTTTGCATATTGGATATTCACGTTTTTATATCGTGCGCGCAGTCCCTCAAGCACGGTGGCGGGTCTTTCTTTACGGTCGCCTGCAGAAATCCAACTGCCGAGCATGTCGGTTTTACTATCCGCCAGCGGGCCGATCACGGCGATGGATTTTATAGTATCTGAGAGCGGTAAAACGTCAGTGTCATTTTTGAGAAGCACGATGGATTTGCGAGCTATGTCGCGGGCCGCCGCCAAATGTTCCACCTTATATATTTCAGCTTTTTCGCGCGCGGCGTCGCTATACCTATATGGGTCTTCAAATAGGCCGAGACGAACTTTCATTTCTAAAATACGGCGCACAGCGATGTCCACTTGCCGCTCTGTCACAATGCCGCCTTTTACGGATTGCGCCAAATGCTCCATGAACACTGCGCCCTGCATGTCCATATCGACGCCCGCATTTAAGGACAGCTCGCCCGCATGTTTATTGCCGCGCGCAAAGCCGTGCGGCACCATTTCATTGATCGATGTATAGTCTGTGACAACGAACCCTTCATAGCCCCATTCACCTCGCAAAATGTCTGTCAGCAAATAATGATTGCCCGTCGCAGGCACGCCATTCAGGGCGTTAAAGCTTGTCATGACGGTGGCGGCGCCAGCCTCCAACGCCGCTTCAAATGGCGGCAAATATGTGGAGCGTAATTCGCGGTCTGACATATCGGTAGTGTGGTAATCGCGCCCCGCTTGGGCTGCGCCGTAGGCGGCGAAATGTTTGGCGGTGGCTAGGATTGTATCTGTGCGCGACAGATTATCGCCTTGAAAACCGCGTACGCGGGCACGCGCAATTTGCGAACCCAGATAGACGTCTTCCCCGGCGCCTTCTGCGATACGCCCCCAGCGCGGATCGCGGGCAATATCGACCATGGGCGCGAATGTCCAATGCAGGCCTTCGGCGGCAGCTTCGCGGGCGGCGATGCGGGCGCTCAGTTCAATCGCCTCCAAATCCCAAGACGCCGCTTCGGCTAGCGGGATAGGGAAGGTGGTGCGGTGGCCATGGATCACGTCCATGCCAAATAAAAGCGGGATGCCAAGACGGGTATCCTCAACCGCAATGCGCTGAAGCTCGCGGGTTTTCTCGGCGGTGTAAATACTAAAGATCGCGCCGACGCGCCCCGCCATTAAATGTTCTTGGTAGTTTTCCTGACTAACCGCGCCCGTCACCGCCCAATTGGCCGTGAACAAAGTCATCTGCCCGATTTTTTCTTCAAGGGTCATTTGAGCGATGAGACCGTCAACTAGTTTATGACCCGCTACGCCAATATCACTTTGTGCGCCGATTTTTGCGTTAAGTTTATCCGGCGCGGACGGTGCGCAGCTTAGCAGTAGCGCGGCTGCGAATATGCCAAACCAGCGTTTCATCACTACTCAACAGCGATTTGGAACGGGCCGACGGGTGTGCCTTCCGCCGCGTACAAATTACAAGTCGGCGCCATGCCCCAGCAATAGCGCACATGGGTTGGGGCGGCAATTTTGCCGCTAGTGAGCACCACCGTATTGCGCTCCATAGTCGCGGTTGCGTAAGCGCAATTTAGGGGATCGCCTTGCACTATTTTAGATTGCGGGGTCGGGTTTGCGCATAGCTGGAACGCAATGGGATGGTTGTCACTGCGCGTGACATAACCGCCTTCGGTCTTGGGCAATTCAACACGTACCGTATCGCCGCGCCGCGATACGCGCAATGGCGAATAGCCCAGCGTATTATAGTCCGTCTCGCCGATGAGGCCGCGGTAGGTTTTGGCAATGCGCTTGCCCACATCTTGTTTATTGACGGGGTGAATGTCGGCGGGATTACCTAGGCCCATCGTGACGGCGAGTCCGATATTGTCGTCGCGCAAAGCCGCGATGCGCTGAGCTTCGCGTAGGTTAGACCATGTCACTTCTTCGGGCTCTGTCGGAATTTTACCAAAACCCGGAAGCTGCACCACAACAACCGGCATATCTTTGCCAAACTGGTCACGCCAATTAGCGATCATGCTGGCCAGCATTTCATCATATTCTGCGTCGCGGCGCGTATTGCTCTCGCCCTGATACCAGACCGCGCCTTTAAACTGCAGGCCCTCCAAGGGCGCAATCATGGCATTATGCATGCCGGTATAACCGCTCATGGTTTGCCACGGGATGAGCGGTGTCATTTTGAGGGCGGTTGGTTCTTTTTTATAGGCCCAGCCATCGGTGAGCGGGGTCATGTCTACGCCGTCCACCGTAAAGCCAATTTTCTCGGTAGGGCCCATCATGCCGCCTGCGCCCCACATAGAGCGCACATTGATCAAGATATGGTTTTCGCCTGTCTTTAGTCGCGCTGCTGGGATTTTATAGCTGCGCGGTTGCCAACCAACGGAGCGGCCTAAAAACTGACCATTGATCCAGACAATATCGCCTTTGGATAATTTCCCAAGTCCGATTTTCACATCCTTTGAAGCCTGTTGTTCTGTTAGGGTGAAGCTGTTTTTATACCAGACAAGTCCGTCATAATTGGCGAGAGCTGTGTCGCCATAGTGTTTCCAGTTTTTAAAATCGGGCAGGGCACTCCAGCCAGAATTATCAGATGGTTCATCAGACCACGGCGCAAGGCCGCCGCTATTTTTCTCATACCAATTTTCCCATTGTGCGCCCAGCGCCGTGCGGCCTGCGGGTTTGTCTTTGGCGTAAACATTGAGAATATCCATACTCTCATCCATGCCTTCAAACGGGCGCAGGTCTTCTTGGCGCATCCAAGCCTGAATTTGCGCACCGCCCCAAGATGAGTGCAACATTCCAATGGGAATATCGTTGGTTTTTTGTAGCTCTTTGACAAAGAAATAACAGGCCCCCGAAAATTCGCCGACAGTGTCGCTGCTTGCCACGACCCATTGCTGCGGTTCGTTAAATTCACGCAAAGGCGTAGGGCTGATTTTATAACGCGGGTGGAATTGGCGGATAGTCGGGTTATGCTTGCGCTTCATCTCGGCTGATGCCTTGAACGCATTTT
>JAZGFA010000061.1:0-6683 GCA_036478975.1 Robiginitomaculum sp.
CTAAATCATCCGCGTCACTGGCGAGCCATTTTAAATGGGATATGGACATGGTCTCTATTTACTCTTTTTCGCGGCTAATGATAGCGCCGCAATTGCCTAATTTCACCTCAATATGCTCAAAGCCGCGATCTAAATGATAAACCCGCGAAATATTGGTCGTGCCATGCGCCGCTAGCCCCGCCGCAATCAGGGAGGCCGAAGCGCGCAAATCCGTCGCCATCACCGGCGCGCCGCGCAATTGCTCGACCCCGCGCACAATCGCCTCGCGGCCGCTGACTTTAATGTCAGCGCCCATGCGGGTAAGCTCTGGGCAATGCATGAAGCGGTTTTCAAAGATGTTTTCGCGAATAATCGACACCCCGTCCGCAAGACAGCACATGGCCATAAATTGCGCCTGCAAATCGGTTGGAAAGCCCGGATAGGCTTGGGTTTCAACATCGACCGGCTTTAGCCGCGTATTAGGGTCGCGCTCAATCAGCACGGAATGCGCGTCCATCGTCACCTTCGCGCCGGCCTGCGCAATTAGCGGCCAGAGCGAGCCAAGATGGTCAGAGCGCACATTGACAAGGCGAACCTTGCCGCCTGCCGTGGCCGCCGCTAAGGCGTAGGTTCCCGCCTCGATACGGTCAGGCACGACGCTATAGCTCACCCCGCCCAGAGACTTCACGCCCATAATGCGAATTTCAGAGCGCCCGGCCCCGACAATGCGCGCGCCCATGGCGTTAAGGCAATTGGCAATGTCAATGATTTCCGGCTCGCGCGCCGCGTTATTAAGCACGGTCTCGCCCTTGGCCAAAACCGCTGCCATCATGGCGTGCTCGGTCGCGCCAACGGAGATAAATGGGAAGGTAATATCCGCGCCCTTTAACCCGCCCTTAGCGGTGGCTATCACATAGCCTTCGACCAAATCAATCTTGGCCCCCATCGCCTCTAGGGCCTTTAAGTGCAAATCCACGGGCCGCGCGCCGATAGCGCAGCCGCCGGGCATGGAGACTTTGGCTTTGTGTTCACGCGCAAGAAGCGGGCCTAACACATTGAAAGTCGCGCGCATTTTACGCACCAAATCATAGGGAGCCTCGGTTGAGGTCAGCTTGGCCGCGTGCATATAAAGCCGCGCGCCGGGGCCGTCTTCGACCACAACGCCCAAATGCTTAAGCAGTCCGGCCATGGAGCGCGTATCGCGCAGGCGCGGCATATTGGTAAGTTCTACGGGCTGATCGGTCAGCAGGCACAAGGCCATCAGCTTAATCGCCGAGTTTTTCGCCCCGCTAATGGTGATTTCGCCGTTTAGCGGCGTACCGCCCTTGATAACAATCTTGTCCATAATGCCTCGTAATACGTGTAACTAACCGAGTCGGTTTAGCCGCAATCTTAGGCATAATTATGGTGGAAGCGAGGATTATTCGCGGCCATTAAACTGGCCAGAGGCGCGCCCTAGGAGCAATCGCCATTATTCATTAGGCCCGTCCATCAGGCTAGGCCGTTTGGGCACTTGCTTACGGCGGCGCAAATTATCACGCAAAGCCTTAGTCTTGCGCTGATTTTCCGCCTCGCGCTCCCGCGCTCTTTGCAATTTCTTTGGGCTATCTTCACTCATATGCACATTTCTTACCCCGCGAGCGCCCAAAGCGCAATCAGGGCTTTTCAACCGCCCATCATTACGCTAAGACGCGGCTCTTGCTGACGCCCAACAGTGTCACAAGCCGCGGTAGCTCAGTGGTAGAGCGCATCATTGGTAATGATGAGGTCGGGAGTTCAATTCTCCCTCGCGGCACCATTTTCCTAGTCTTTTCCTTTACGCGCATCATCCCTTTGCAGGGGATATGCCGCCACCCAGACAGCAGGAAGACAGGTCTTTCGTCACTTCGCTTGATAGTGCTTTTGGGTTATAAAATTGCGTAAATTTGGCGGCACTGTAATTGGATTGATGAGATGCCTGGTAAGCCTAAAATTGCTCTAGGTTTGCCGAAGGAGTTTAGTTAACCATTGCAGTTATTCTTTTATTTGTGTTAGATTATACTAAATTTTTCATTATCGGTATTGCGTAGCAAAATAATATTTAATCCACTGGATTAAATATAGATGGAATCGCGCGGCGTCCTCACGAACTCGAGCCAATCACCCCCGCGCGCAGTCCGCTATCGCCGCTAGGCTTTCCATTTCTAGGCTCGCCCCGCCAATCAGCGCTCCGTCTACATTTTTAATGGCGAGGATGTCGGCGGCGTTGGCGGGTTTTACTGAGCCGCCATAGAGAATGGGCATGTTATCGGCGCTGTCTTGGCCGAATCGCTTGGCGAGCTGGTCGCGGATATGGGCGTGGATTTCTCCGATTTGCTCTAATGTTGGGACTTTGCCCGTGCCGATGGCCCAAATAGGCTCATAGGCTATGACCGTATTCATGGATGTGGCGGTCTCTGGGGCAGAGCCTAATAGCTGCGCCGTGGTGACGGTTTGGGCCTGCCCGGATTCGCGCTGGGATTCGCTCTCGCCAATGCAGATAATCGCGATGAGGCCGGCTTTATGGGCGGCTAAGGCTTTCGCGGCGACGTCTGAGTCGCTCTCGCCGGCGTATTGACGGCGCTCGGAATGGCCGACAATGGCGTAACCGGCGCCGCAATCGGCTATCATAGTGGCGCTAAGCTCCCCCGTATAGGCTCCGCTGACCGCGTGGTGGCAGTTTTGCGCGCCTATATTAATCGCGCTGTCGATGTTTTGCGCCGCCATGGGCGCTAATAAATGGGCCGGCGGGCAGATGAGAACATTGGTTTTAGCACGGGTTTGGGCGCTAAGCAGGGCCAAAAGCTGGTCTGGCTTGACCGCCCAAGACATGTCTCCGTGCATTTTCCAGTTTGCGGCGATGAGTTGGCGCATGGTCGTCTCCTAAATAAAGGGCACTTTTCGCGCATTTGAAGCAAAGCTTGCTTGCTCGCGGGCGCGGCCCTGTTTATGCTTTGCCCAAATCAAGCAAGGCAAATGCACTATGTCAAATAAAACTACCTCAAGTTTCCAAAAACTTGCAACAGGAATTATCATCGGCCTTCTGGTCGTCGGGCTTATGATATTCGGCCTGTCCGATGTTTTTACCCCGTCTAATCAAAACGCCGTAGCGTTGGTGGGTAAGGAAAAAGTCTCGACCCTCGACTTTGACCGCAGCTTTAAACAGCGCCTTAGCGCCTATAATCGGGAAAACAAAACCAATATGACCGCGTCCCAAGCGTTCAATCGCGGTTTTGCGCGCCAGATTGTTGACCAAATGGTCACAACAACCGCCGTGCGCCTTGACGCGGATACTCTTGGGGTTGGGGTGGCCAATAAAGTTGCGGCTGAAGAAATCCGCAAAGCGCCATATTTTCAAGACGAAGTGACGGGCCGTTTTAGCGAAGACAAACTCAATCAAATTCTGCGCGCCAATGGCAATATGACCCGCCGCGCCTATGAGGCTGATATTGTGCGCGGGCTAAAGGTTGACCAAGTGGTCTCGGCGACGATTGCCGGCATTAAAGCCCCGCTTGAATATGCCCAGCAACGCTATCAATTCATCACCGAGCAGCGCAAAGTCTCCGTGCTGACCCTCACCAAGGACGCGGTAACCGCCCCTGCAGCGCCAAGCGATGAGGTTTTAAAAGCTTTTATCGACGAACATGAAGCCAATTATATCGCGCCGGAATATCGCGCATTTACTATGCTGCGCATTGAGTTGACCGACCTTAATCCTGATGTGGTTGTGCCCGAAGAAGAAATCCGCAAAATGTATGACCGCAAATTGCAAACTAAGAAATTAGGCACGCCGGAAATGCGCTCTGTTACGCTTATTAATGCCACCAATGAAGCCATGGCCAAAGAGGCTGTCACCCAATTAATAGCCGGCACTGACGCGGCGCAGGTATCAGCCGGCCTCGGCTTTGTTGAGCCAACGGTTTACACCGCCGTGCTTGAGGACAATATCACCGACCCTGCGGCGGCTAAGGCGGCTTTCGCGGCGAAGACAACCGGTGAGCATCATATCGTTGAGGGGCAGCTTGGCTGGTTTGTTGTCACCCTTGATGATGTCATCGCGGCTGTCGCTCCTAATTACGAAGCCCTGCATGACGAGCTTGAGACGGAGCTTAAATCCGACATTGCCAAGGGCACGCTTTATGACGTGACCGGCGAAGTTGAAGCGGCCATGCTAGACGGCGCGTCCCTAGAGGATGCGGGCAAGGCGGCGGGGGTTTCGGTATCGTCCATTGATTATATTGACCGCACGGGCCTGACCCAAGAGGGCGTGCGCCTTGACGGCGTTTCGGTCATTACCGGGGTTGCGGCGGATGAGAAAATCCTCATGGAGATTTTCACCAATGAAATCGGCTATGCCACCGACATTATGGACAGCTCTAAGGGCGGTTATTTCGCCATTCGCGTTGACCAAATCATCGAAAGCCAGCGCCGGCCCTTTGGTGAGATTAAAGCGTCAGCCTCGGCCGCATGGATTAATATCGAAACTGAGAAACTCCTCGTCACCCTTGAAGACGGCCTAAAGGATCGTCTGCGCGAAGGGGAAAGCCTCGCCGATATCAAGGCCAGCCTGCCTAAGGGCGCACTGCTAAATGATATTGTTATGGTGCGTAGCACGCGCTCACCCCAGCTTAGCGGCTCGGTGGCGGCGCGGGCCTATAGCGCCAAAACCGGCGAGTCTGTTAGCGGCTTTGGCCCTGCCCCGCTGACCCGCTCCGTTGTGGTGGTCAATAAGATTATTTCCAACGCCGATGACATGGCCGGCGGCTTTGCTGACGCCATGCAAATGCAAGCCACCACCGAGCTGTCTAGCGATATTCAGCAGGCCTACCGCGCGGCATTGCTGACGGAAAACGAAGTGTTTATCTTTGACGATAAAATCAAACGCCAACTTGGCATTACTGACTAGTATGGGCGGTGCTTATATCCCGCAAATCGCTGCATTTGAAGCGGCCTATGATGATGGTCAGCCGCAAATTGTCTGCCGCCGCGTAGTCAATGACCTTGATACGCCCGTATCCGCTTATCTTAAAATTGCCAGCGGCAAGCCCTACGCCTTTCTCTATGAAAGCGTGCAAGGCGGTGAGCAGCGCGGACGCTATTCCTTTATCGGATTTGCCCCAGATATTGTCTGGCGTTGCCACGGGGACGGCGTTGGGATAGCGCGCGGGCGGGCGGCAATTTCCGCTAAGGATTATAGCCCAATTGATGCAAAACCGCTGGACAGCCTGCGCGCCCTAGAGGCTGAGAGCGCCCTGCCCTTGCCGGAAGGCATACCGCCCATGGCGGCGGGGCTATTTGGATATCTTGGCTATGACATGGTGCGCCAAGTGGAAAACTTGCCGTCCGATATGCCCGACCCTATCGGCACGCCGGACGCGATTATGATACGGCCCACCATTGTCGCTATCTTTGATCTTATCGCGCAGGAAATCATCATTGCCAGCCCCGCGCGGCCGCAAGCCGGCCAAAGCGCTGGCGTCGCCTACGCCGCTGCAATATCGCGCATTGACCAAGTGGCTAGCGATCTCACCCTCAGCGTGTCCGCTGGCCGCGAGAGCGACACCGCCCCGCAAGAGGTGAAGGCCATTGCCGGCCAAACCCCCGCCGCCTTCCACGCGCGGGTCGCGAAGGCCAAGGCCTATATCGAAGCGGGCGATGTATTTCAGGTGGTTATCGGACAAAGGTTTAGCGCCGACTTGCCCCATAGCCCGCTGGCGCTCTATCGTTCCTTGCGCCGCATGAATCCGTCGCCATTCCTCTATTTTCTAAACTTTGACGACCACACCATCGTTGGCTCCTCGCCGGAAATCCTTGTGCGCGTGCGCGGCGATAAGGTTACGGTGCGCCCGATTGCTGGCACAAGGCCGCGCGGCAAAACGCCAGAGCATGACCGCGCGCTTGAGGTAGAGCTTCTCGCAGATGAGAAAGAATGCGCCGAGCATCTCATGCTGCTTGATTTGGGACGCAATGATGCGGGCCGCGTTTGTAAGGCGGGAACGGTCAAAGTAACAGAGCGCTTCATGGTAGAGCGCTATAGTCATGTTATGCACATTGTCTCAAATGTTGAGGGCGTATTGGAAGACGGTTATGACGCTGTATCCGCCCTATTTGCCGGCTTCCCTGCTGGTACGGTTAGCGGCGCGCCTAAGGTACGAGCGATGGAAATTATCGACGAGCTTGAGAGCGAGAAGCGCGGCATATATGCGGGGGCTGTTGGCTATATATCGTGCGAGGGCAATCTAGATACGGCGATTGTTTTGCGCACGGCAATTGTTAAAGACGGCGTGATGCATGTGCGCGCCGGCGCGGGAATTGTGCGCGACAGCGACGCCCAAGCCGAGTATGAAGAAACCCAGCATAAGGCACAGGCGCTGTTTGCAGCTGCCTCCCATGCTGGTCAGTTTGATAGGAATTAGTCATGATTTTGATGATCGATAATTATGACAGCTTCACCTATAATTTGGTGCATTATGCGCGCGAATTAGGGGCGGACGTTAAAGTCATACGCAATGATGATATGCCCGCTGATGAGGCGCTAGCCCTCGGCGCTAGCGGCATTATCCTCTCCCCCGGCCCTAAGACCCCCGATGATGCGGGCATGTGCCTAGAGCTGCTTAAAACCGCTCCAGATGATTTGCCTATCTTTGGTGTTTGTTTGGGGCAGCAATCCATTGGCCAAGTGTTTG
>JAZGFA010000062.1:0-15134 GCA_036478975.1 Robiginitomaculum sp.
TTTGAGCCGAGCGGCGCTTGGCGCTCTCCGCTCCACCATCCCTTAAACATGCGGTTTATGTCAATGCCAATGCCATACATGGCCGGCACAAGCATGAGGGTTAGGAAGAAGTCAAACAGCACGCCAAAGGCTAGCGCTACTACCATCGGTTTTAAAAACTCCGCTTGGGTGGAGTTTTCAAACAAGATCGGCGTAATGCCGACAAAGGTAGTGACAGAGGTCAGCAAAATCGGCCTAAAGCGGGCCACGCAGGCATCGAGCATGGCCTGATAAGCGCCAACGCCGCGACCGCGCAATCGGTTGACATAATCAATCAGCACAAGGTTGTCGTTAACCGCCACCCCGCCCGCGGCAAAAAAGCCAAATAGCGACATAATGCCAAAGGGCACGTCGGTGACAATATTGCCAAATATCATGCCGACAAAGGCAAATGGCAAGGCCACCATAATCAGCAAAGGCTGGGCGTAGGATTTAAACGCAATCGCGAGCAAGCCATACATAACAAACAAAATAACAATGCCGGAGGTTTTTAGCTCGCGCATGAAATTCACCTCGATCATATCATCGCCGACAATGACGCGCTCAACATTGGGGTTGCGCAGAGCCCAGTCCGGGAAGAAATGCTCATTCATATCAGCTTTGATATTAGCCCCCTCGGAGCGGTCCCCGCGAATGCGCCCGCCCGTATAGCTAACCCGTTTACGGTCACGGCGGCTAATGCGGCCAACCCCCGGCTCAAAGCTAACCTGCGCAACCGAGTAAAGCGGAACTTCTACCCCGTTCGCGCCGCGAATACGCAGACCCTTAAGGCTCTCAATACTCTCGCGCGCCGCCTCTGGATAGCGCAGCATAACCCGCACATCTTCGCCGTTACGCGGCAAGCGCTGCACCTCAAGACCGTAAAACGCCTCGCGCACTTGGCGGGTGACATCGGACAATTTAATGCCAAGGCTTTGCGCCCCCGGCTTTAGGGTAAAGCGCAATTCTTGGGCCGAGCTTTCCATATTATCCCAAGCGCTGCTGACGGCGCTATAGGTTTCAATTTCTTCTTTAATTTCCATTAGCGCCACGCGCAAAGCGTCCGTATCCGCCGAAGCGACGCCGTAATATAGCCCGCCTCCGCCGGTTCCGCCTTCGGTAAAGCCGTAGCTAATCCGGTAAGCGTCCGGCACGGGGCCGACATATTCTTCAAGCTTATCAGCAATATCCTTAGTCGAAATCTCCTCACGCTTACTGGCATGGGTTAGGGCTAGAAACGCTTGAATATTGCGGGTCTGCGCAATCGTTCCGGGCGCGGTAATCAGCGGATAATCGACGCCAAAATCAGCCTGCGTGCTATCGTTAAGGTGTTTAATACCCTCATCAAGTTGCACTTGAACCTGTTTAATGCGCTCAAATGTTGTGCCTTCTGGGAAGCGGGCACTGACCATAATCATGTCACTCTCCACTTCGGGAAGCGCCGAGGAGGGGGCCACGCCCTTTATAAGCAAGATAAAGGACATTATCAAAAGTCCGGTAAAGGCGGCTATGGTGTAATAGCGAAATTTAATCAAAGCCGCGACAATCGGGCGGAAGGTTTTCTCCGCAAAGCGGGTGAGGCTTTGGGCAATGCCCTGCTGCATACGCATGATACGGCCAAGCTCATTTTTGGGCGGCAGGGGTTTTAAATGGCGTAAATGGGCCGGCAAAATAAAGAAGGCTTCAATCAGCGAGAAGATTAAAACCGCAATCACCACAAGGCTGATTTGCGAGGTCATTGCGTTAAGCGGGCCGCTCATCAACATAAAGGGAATGAACATCAGCACCGTGGTGATGACCGCAAAATAAACTGGCTTTACCACCATATTCGCGCCGGCAATCGCGCCGCGTTCTCCGGTAATGCCATGCTCCACATGGAAGTAGACGGACTCCCCCACGACAATGGCATCGTCCACCACAATCCCAATCACTAGCAAAAAGGCAAAGAGGGAAATCATGTTCAGGGTAATGCCGATAAAGGGCGCAATGGCGATGGCGCCGGCAAAGGCGGCCAAAATGCCAACCGTCACCCAAATCGCCACGGCGGGCCGCAAAAATAGCATTAAAGTAATCAGCACTAAAAGCATACCGGTAAGGGCATTAGTGCCAATCAATTTCATTCGGCTATCAAACATAGTAGAGCCGTCAAACCAGATGGAGAATTTTACCCCGGGCGGCAAGGACAGATTAATGTCTTTTTCAAATTTGCGAATAGCTTTGCCAGCCTCAGTTATGTCTAAAGTATCGGGGGAATCGACTTGGAAAATCGCCGTGGTTTCACCCAAAAACTTTGCCTCAAATTTTTCGTCATTAAAACCGTCAATCACATTAGCGATATCGCCAACGCGCACGGCGGCCCCGTCACTATTTTGGCGCACAATAATATCTTCAAATTCAGCCTTGCTATTGGCCAAAGCCCGCGCGCGCAGCTGCAAATTGCCGACGCTGGTTTGTACGCTGCCGGCCGACAAATTTACTGACGATCCCGAAATGGCGCTCGCCACTTCCCTAAAGGTCAAATTGTATTTTTTTAGCTGCTCTTCGGAAACCTCAATCGTCACCTGCTCATTAAGTTTGGAAACATGGCGCGTCAGTTGCAAGCTCGGCAGTTTTGCCAATTTCAGCCGCACTTCATTAGCCGCCCTTTGTAATGTCAGCCGGTCCATCTCCCCGTGTAGTGCGAGATACATAATATCAGGCCGCGCATCCCAGCGCGAGACTTGCGGGCGAAAACTATCGGGCGGAAGATTGTTAATCCCGTCAATTCGCGCCTTCACTTGGTCGAGCATTTTTTCATAATCAATGCGCAGTTTCGTGCGAATATCAACGCTACCAAAACCTTCTCTGGCGCTGCTCTCCACGTAATCAACCCCGTCAAGCCCATCAATCGCCTCTTCAATACGCACCACAAGCTGCTCTTCCACATCACTAGGCGATGCGCCCGGCCACGACACATTGACGCTAATACCGTTAATGGTGGTCTGGGGAATAAATTCGCGCTCAAGATTTTTATAGCCATATATGCCGGCCACAATTAAAGTGAGCATTATCAAATTTGCGGCGACGGGGTTTTTTACAAACCAAGCGAGAAGATTTTTCATGCTATTGCTCCTCACCGTTTACCAGCGCCGCGGCCTCAGGTTTGGATTTATGCGCGGCGGATAAGCGCAAGGCGAGCTTGGCTTTTAAAAACCGCTGCTTTTCCCTTTTGCTCATTTTACGATAGGTGTTTTTTTCTGCCTCCGTCATATTATCAATGACCGCCAAATAATCCGCCGTCAGCATGGATATCAGCGTTTTTTTATCCTTGCGGCCCAGATTGCGCGGCTTTTCTTTTTTATCAGAACTTCCTTCTGTTTCTTTTTTCTCACGCGCGATGAGCCAATCCGGCTTCGGCGGATCCACCAATATTGTTGTCGGGCTACTGGCGTCCAAAACTTTTAACGTCATGGAAAGCTGGCTATTATCTAGCGGGGAGACCACCACAAGGTCGCCTTCTGATATGCCGCCGGATAGCACGGCATGCTCCATATTCGTGTCAATAACTTGCGCGGTTTTTACGGTAATCTTGCCCTTATCATCGACAACGAAAACTGCGTTTTCTGGGCGCAGGCCATCGCGCGCAATAACAAGTACATCTTCAAATGTTTTGCCAGAAATATGAGCGTCAACGAATAGTCCCGGCGAGAGCGGAAAGCCGCCATCCGCCGCGCCGCTTCCGTAAGGGTCTACCACTTCGGCGATTGCAAACAGGGCGCGCGTCGCCGTGTCATAAGTGCTGTCCGTGCGCATGATGCGCCCCTGCCACTCCCGCTTCTGGCCGGCTATGGTCGCGGAAAAAGTGACCTTGGGCGCGACTTTACGGCTCTTGGTTACAAAGGCTATGGGCAGGTTTAATTTTGTTAAATCCGTATCGGAGAGCGGCAGGCGCACTTCAGTAATATCGGTAGAAAAGATTGTGCCAAGCATGGCGCCCGGGCCAACAAATTGGCCAACGTCCGAGGACTTAACTCGCACGCGGCCCGAAAATGGCGCGCGAACGCTGGTGCGGGTAAGCTGCAATTTCGCGCTCGACAATTCGGCATTGGCCGCGTCAAGAGAGGCTTGCGCTTGGGCAAGCTGGGGCAGGCGCAGGGCGAGCGGGGAGGCGGTTCCCGTGCCAAGCTCTTCGTAATCACGGCGGGCGATTTCACCTTCCGCGCGCTCGCGGATAACCGCTTGCTCTGCTTGGGCCACGGCGGCCTGGGCGCGGACAACGGAGACTTGATAATCGGCGTCTTCAATGCGCACGAGCGCTTCGCCTTTTTTAAATATTCCGCCCTCAATAAAATTAGGCGACACATAGACAATCTTTCCGCCAACTTGCGGCACAAGATTGATTTGTGTGCGCGGACGGGTTTCACCTTGAACGTCCACCGACAAAGTGACCGTTTCAATTTTCGCTGGAGACGCCATGACCGCAAGCGTGTTAAACGGCTTTTTCTTGCTCTCCGGCTCTGCTTTCATTTGAACAATGAGATTGGCAATTATCACCAGAGCGAAAATGATAAATAGGCTAATTATCGCCGTAAGAACTTTACGCCCCAGAGGCATTTTTTGGGGCATTTTTTGAGGCATATCGACCGCCGCGCCTGACTGACTATGGCTTACATTAAAGTGCTTATCATTGTTAAAATTGTCACTCATAGCGATTTCCTATTGCGAATAATCGGAGGGGAATTGTGTGTTTTGGGCAAGGCTTACATCGCCCAAATCCCCGCCCCCAAGGGCGAGGTGCAAGCGCACGCGGCTAGCAAGGCGTTCCTTACGCGCGCCAATCAGCGCGCTTTCAGAATTAATCGCGCGCGACTGGGCGTCAAGCAATTGCAAAATTGACGCCAGACCTTGGGCGTAGCGGCGGGCTAAAATCTCTTCGGCCTTTTGCGCCTCGGTCAAAGAGACGCGCAAAGCCGCCTCGCGCTGCTTTAGGCGGCGCTCGGCGTCGAGGGCATTTTCAACATCCATATAAGCGCCCATAACCGCGCCCGCATAGCTTTCAACTTGGCCCCGAAGCACGGCTTCATTACGGGCGACATCCGCCTTAAGCGCGCCGCCATTAAAAATCGGCGCGGTGAGGTTTGAGGCAAGGTTGGCAACCAAGGCGTCAATTTTAAACAGGCCAAGGAAATCACCACTTGATAAATTGCCGTCCGCCGACAGGCTAAGGCGCGGCAATAAAGCCTTGCGCGCAATATCAATTTGCAGGCCTTGGGCGGCGAGGCGCTGCTCGGCGGCGAGCAGGTCCGGGCGGCGGGCTAAAATATCGCGCGGAGCGCCGGCGCCGGAAAGCGCGCGCAAGGGCGGCAAATCCGTCGCCGCGCCAATCGTGGCGTCCGGATAACGGCGCAGCAATATTTCAAGACGGCGTGCAGAGATGGCGCGAAATTGCTCGCGGCTGGCAAGGCTTGCCTGAGCGCTAGCCACGGAGGAGCGCGACAAACGCACATCGGATGCGCTCGTTACGCCGCCCTCAAAACGGCGCTGAGTTAAGGCCAGTGCGCGCTCTTGGGTCTGTAAATTTTTCTGGGACAAGGCGAGCAAAAGCCGCGCCTCTATCAGGTCAAGCCAGCTTTGGGCGGTTTGGCCAGCAATGGACAGGCGCGCCGCGGCGTAATCGGCCGTGCTGGCCGCCACTTCAATCTCGCCGGCCTTGGCGCGGTCATTAATACGGCCCCACACATCCGGCTCCCAGCTAACGGACGGGCCGATGGAATGAGAATTGCTGTCGCCAATACGGTCATTGCCAAATTCGCTATGGCTGGCGCGTCCGCCAAGGCTAACATTGGGCAATTTACCAGAGCGCGCCGATATGGCCGCCGCCCGCGCCGCGTCTAGGCGGGCCTTGGAGCTGCCAATATTCGTGTTCGCCGCAAGCGCCTCATCTATAAGCGCGGTCAGCTCTGCCCCGCCGATTTGCGATACCCAATCGGTAATCGCTAGGCGCTCCGGCGCAGGCTCTGCCCATTTAGGCGCAGGGGCGGGCGCGGCGAGGGCAATCTGCGCGGCCACTGGGGCGGGCTCAATATGCAGGCGCTCGCGAGCCTGCTCACGCAAACCGTCAAAGGTCGCGCAGCCGCCCAGCATAAATGCGCTAAGGGCGGCGGACGCTAATAATTTTACCATTGGCCGTGTCATAGTCTCTCCTGATAGCAGGTAAAGCGTATATTTATCTGTTAGTCAATATATTATTATCGAAAAACAATAATATTCCCGATAATATTCCCGATAATGCTCCATTGCCCATAAACCTTACCCCACCTCTATAAACTATGATGTCGCGAGCGGTCCATATGGATGCATAAAAAAACGGCCTCGGATTTCTCCGAAGCCGTTTGGGCCATGGCTCGCAGGGCTAAAGCAGGGGCAAACCCCTATCTTAGAGCGCGCCGCGTCGGGTTAGCGATGGACTTTTGGGTGGCCCCGCGCCGGCGCGCAGGCTGATAGGCAACACGGCTATGGGCCATGCAATAGGGTGAGCTGGAATCTGTATTGCGTCCGCAAAAACGAAAATCATCGCCGGACGGATCGCCAAGCGGCCACTTACACGTGGTTTCGGTAATCGTTAGAATCGTTGCAAATTCGCCGTTTTCCATGCGCTTAGCTTCAAGCGGCGGAGCCGGAATAGGGATAATCGGCGCGACGCGCGGCGCGCGGGCAATAACGGTCCTTGGCGGGGTAGCGCTGGCGCGCGGAGCGCTGACCTTACGCTTTGAAGGGCGCGACGGGGTGGCCCGGCCCGACAGGCCAAGGCGATGCACTTTGCCGATAACGGCGTTACGCGTAACGCCGCCAAGCTGGGCCGCGACTTGACTGGCCGACAGGCCTTCTGCCCATAATTTTGAAAGAATTGCTACCCGATCTTCCGTCCACGCCATTATGCTTCCCTCCATTTTGGCCTACTAGATATTGTGTCCTAGCGCGGCCTAATATATTTAATTCTCAACATATCGTATCTGTTCAAAGAATTTCCACAAGATAGAGGTTATGAATATCCACAGCTTTCTATATGTTGTGGTCAGAGCCAGAAAAGCCTGCTAAATAGCCCTATGTTTACCCGCCGCAGCCTAATCAAAACCGCGAGCCTTGCCCTGCCCGCAAGCGTCTTCCCCGCAATGGCTTTGGCCGGATGCGCGCAGGGTAATTACGCGCCGCAGGTTTTAGAATTTGACGCCCTCGGCGCCCCCGCCTTCATAAAGCTTGAGCGGATTTCAGAGCGCCGCGCCAAAATGCTGTTTGACGCGGCCCGCGCGGAAGTCTTGCGCCTTGAATCCATTTTCTCTCTCTATCAAGAGGCGTCCGAAATATCGCGCCTTAACCGTGATGCAAAGCTATCCCCTGCCTCGCTTGAAATACTTGAAGTTTTAAAGGAGGCGCGGACACTATCCGAAATGACCGATGGGGTTTTTGACATTACTGTGCAATCGCTTTGGCAGGCCGCAATCAAGCCCGACTCGGCTAAGGAGCCCTCGCTAAAGGAGGGCACAAGCCGCGCAAACGAAACATATTCCCGCGTCGATTACCGCTTTGTGAAACTGCATAGCAATTCGGTTTCCTTTGCCCGGCCCAATGTCACCATCACCTTAAACGCCATCGCCCAAGGCTATATTACCGATAGAATCTGCTTCCTATTGCAAAAACATGGAGCGCGCTCAGGGCTTGTCAATATTGGAGAGTTTCGCAGTTTTGGCCCAAAAACCTGGACGCTGGGAATTCAGGACCCGCACAATCCGGTGGAGATACTCGAAACAATAGAGCTTAAAAATGAGGCCCTCGCCACGTCCTCACATAGGGGCGGGTATATCAATGACCAGCTGTCCCATATTATTAAACCCAAAATTGAGGACGGCTCGGGCAAACCCAAATTTATCAGCGTCAGCATTGTCGCCGCATCGGCCATGCGCGCGGACGGCCTTGCCACCGCCTTCACCATGATGGAATTTGATGATATTAAGCGCGTAGCAAAACTTGCGGGGGTTAAACGCGCCATATTGGTCAAAGAAAATCGTGAGATTATCAGGCTTTAATCGCGCCGCCTTGATACGGAGCGCACAAGCGGCCTTGCCCATAAAATCAATCCGGACACGGATAAAAGACACAGCAATATTGCGGCCAGCCCCATAAGCCACGGACCGATCGGGCCTAAAAAGCGCCCCGTATGGATGTCGAGAATAACCCGGCTGGCGGGCAGACCCCGTCCGCTATAACGCCGCAAAATTTTCGCCTCTATATCTACTGGCAAAGCCGCCGCTTGCGAGGGGCCAGACGCGCCGCCGCTTGCGCGCTCAATCAATTGCCCCGCCGCCGTCATATAAAGCGTCGTCTCTGGATTGCTAATGGCAAGACTTCCGTCGCCTTCAAGGCGGGCCGTAATTAATGGCGGGGCTAGCGGGATAGGCGCGCCTTGGCCCACATAGATAAACCCGTCCACCATTACTGCCCAAGTGTCGCCCGCCAAAATCCCCACGGGCGGACTGTCTGGCGCAAGGTCATAGGCGCGGCTCACCAGCGGGCCGCCCAGCATTTTTCCGCGCAAACCTAATGGCCCTTCGAGAAGTAATAGCAGTCCCGTAATCGAAAGCAGCAGGACGAAAACCGCCGAAGTGACGCCGGCGCGCCTATGCCAATGGCGGTAACTATGGCGCATGGCGAGGCTCGACGTCTTGCACTTGGCTGTCGAAATATAGGCTAAGGCGCGCCAGTTTTTTAAGCGCCCGCACGGAGAGGGTCGCGCCGGATATGCCGTCTATCGGTTTTTCTAATTTTGACTTTTCCGTCAGATGCGCGCCGATAAATTGATGGGTGAAAAAGTCATGCTTTACTTCCCAGCCATGGCTTTCGCGGTAATCTAAGACGGTGAGTTTTTTAATTTTTCCGCCGTCAATAACAACGCCGATGGTAATCGGTTTATATTTTCCAATTTCGTCAAGCACCCAAACCGTGCGCGCGCCCTCTTGGCGATAGCGCACGCGAAGCCCTGCATATTTATGGCGCAGGATTGCCTTGGCCGCGCCGTGCTGATCCTTTGATAGCCACAGGGTTTTGGCGGCCGGAGTCTGCCCGGTAAACGCGTCATTTAAAAACGCTTTGTGATGGGCGTTAGCGCCGGTCGCATGGCTTGCGGGGATGATAATAAACAGCAAGGCGCACAGGATTGCTGTGCGCCCAATAATTTGTAAAGCTGCGTATTTATACATGGTCATTCCTAGAACTGATAGCCAATCCCTGCATTGAGGGATTTATTGGTTTCGCTGCTATTATCCTTGTCTTCCATAATATAGTCTAGCTTCAATACCACATCATCAATCGGCCAAAAATTCGCGCCGATGACATTACGCTTAACGCCGGTATTATTATCAAGCCCGCCATTATTATCCCAATCAGCATAGCGATAAAATACTCCAAATTTGGAATCCTCTAACCCGGCAAGGGCGAGGTCAAATTTATAGCTTGGCTCCACATAAAACCCGCTTTGCTTGTCGCGGCCAGATGCGCTCACGTCCGTTCCGTCAAGGTCCCAATTCGCGTAGAGGGCGTTAAGGCCAAAGCCTTGATATTGCGCGCGCATATTCGCTGTCCATAGAAGCGCAGAAACGTTGTCACCGGTGACGCTGTCGCCAACGCTTTGGGTCACGTCAGGCTGGTAATATAGCGAGCTTGCGAGGGTTAAGCCGGCAATGCCGCTATATTGAATGCGGCCAGAATAGGCGCCGGACTTCATATCGGCCTTGCCGACCTTTTGACGGCCAGAGCGAATTTTATAGCCATTGCCGGCGTTAAGGCGCAGGCCGGATGAAGCCATGACATCATAGGAAAAACCGCTCTCGCCAATGCTGCCACGGCCGCCAATCCCGCCTTCCCACCATGTGGCAGGAATGATGTTTTTCTCTACGGCGTTGCGCTCAACCCCGTAAAATGTCGGCGGCTCATGGGTTTCATTCATAATGCCGACGGGCACCAAATGTACGCCGCCATAAATTTGCGCACTGTCACTAATGTCATATTCGATAAACATTTGTTCAATTTCAACTTCGCCGACCTTGCCGGCTCCGGCAATGGCATGCTCGACTTCTAGCTCTGACATGAAGCGCAATTTGTCGTTAAAGTCATGGCCGAAAAACAGCACGAAACGGTGCAGGTCAATCTTGTCCTTTGACCCGCCTTCATAATGCAATTCGCCATAGCCGCCGATTTGGGTGTTTGCGCCGAGCAGCCCATTACCTGCGCCCGTGCTTTCAACCGCAATTGCTACGCTTTCAACGGCGGCCTTAACCTCAACGGTTTCCACCTGCGCGTGGGCAAGCTCCGTTTCAAGCGCCGCTATCTTTGCTTGTTGAGCCTGCATCATCGCCCACATTTCCTCAAGGCTAGGGCGGGCGCTTTGCGCGTCCACTGGCAGGGCGGTCATGATAATAGCCCCGCCCATAGCGCTCGCCATAAGGGCGCGCTTGCTTATTGGTTTTGCTGGGCGGTTCGTATTGCGTTTGGTCATAATTGTCTCATTTTCTAGCTTTGTTGGTGTCGTTGCCCATGCTATGTCACAGGTTGCTTGCGAGTGCAAGTGATAATCATTCGCAACTGGCTATTTGTTGAAAACGGGCAGATGGAGGTTGAGGGCATAGCGATTACGCGGGCTTGCGCCGGCGGGGAAAGCGCGTGTCCGGGGAGGGCACGGCGAAAATCATCGCGCGGTCAGCCTGACCCGCAATATCCTTGGCGCGGGGGTGGACGAGCGTTTAGGCTTCCATGTGGTGGCGTCCGATAAATTGAGCTTCCCGGTGACCAACCATCAAGGCAGCACGATAATGCTCACCGATGAGTCCGGGGAAATCTTGACCAGCGAGGGCGCGAATGGGGTGTTCACCTATGACGCCTACGGCAATGCGCAGGGCAATGTCGCCGCGGCGGGCTATCCGTATCGCTTTACGGGCCGGCGGCTCGACCCCATTCAACGGATTATTCCCCACATAGGCGTACAAATTCATCTGGTCATCATAGCCAATCGGGTCGGTCTGTAAAAACCGTCCAATCTCCGGGCTGTAATAGCGGGCGCGGTAATAATATAGCCCCGTCTGCGTCCCATGCGCACTTAAATTATCATCTTGATTTTTTTGTAAATAGCTCTCAACAGCACCTTGTTTAATTGATGACAACCTTGCAAGGAATACAGCATATGAGCTTGGGATGATTATAGATTAATGATATGCTCCTAAATGAGTAGCTAACTCACTGCTCTTGGCATAATTTATGTTAATATATCACCTGCCTATCGGGAGTCTTGATGCGAAGAGCGGGGGCGTAATTCATACCCTATCTTTAATAAAAACAAAGACTTACCGAATCTAATCCACGCCCCAAATTCCTGATGTAATCTGGGCGCATGAACCACACGCGCATGCTTTCGAAACTGCTCCCTACCGCTGGCCTACGGCGGAGCCTTGAGCGCCTGTCTGAGCATTTGATTGCGAAAATGCCCGATACGAATGTGGCTTTGATAACGGCTCGGGCGATGCGGCGGATTGTACGGTTGATAATTCAGATTGAGCAGCAGAATGGGCGGATTACGCTTAAGAAAAATATGCTCAAATCGTCGGGATGGCGGGCGCGGGTTTTGCGGGAACTTGGCGGGGATGTGGCGCTTGCGAGGTGGGAAAAATCCCTCAAACGGAGTAAGGCGCGGGGCAATATTAGGCTCACAAGAGGCGAGTATTCGCGTAGAGAATCCGGGAAACATAATGCACTGACTTGGTTTGAGGAAAAACGGCGCGAACAGCGTAATGCCGAGCAGCGTAGGTTTGCCAGTTTTGCGCCGAGTCATCCGCTGATATTTAAGGACGCGATAAAGGTGGATTTTGAAGGCCAGTTTCGGCTTGCGCCTTTGCCGCGCCTTTCTGGGCCGCGTAGGAAAACTGTGCGCGAGCAAACGCGGGTTCGGCGCGAGGTTGGCGCGCTTAAATTATGGGGTCGCGACACGTCTGATACGCGCCGTCGGCGGCGTCCTGAAACGTTAAATCCCATTGCGCTTTTACCGCGAGAATTACGCGGCTATGGCGCGCCGAGCGGCGGGGCTCCGAAGGGTACGCTCCTTGGGCAGAGCATGACCGCCGAGAATTTATTTCCTCCTCCGTCAGCTTCGCTGACACCTCCCCCGTTTGACATTGCAAGGGCAATATCTGACGGGGGAGGGAGAGTCGGCGGCCAAAGTTTGATACGCGCGGGCCCGCTTTGCGCCTAGCCTCACCGGCTTTTTAATCCTCCTTTGACACAAAACCAAATCACCCTAACGTGCGGATATGTCTCGCGCGCGCGCTATCGTTTCAATTCAGTTGAGTTGAGTAAGCTTTCAAGGGCCGGCGTCCAGATATAGCCCCAACTCCGGCCCAACATGTATTGCAATGGCGGCTGGCTTGACTATATCTAAGCCCTACACCTCTTGGAGCTATCATGTTTATTCAGACCGAAGACACGCCGAACCCGGCGACCCTTAAATTTCTTCCCGGCAAGGCCGTGCTTGGGCCAGATCTGCCGGCGCGCGAATTTAATAAAACCGGCGAGGACATTGCCGGTTCTCCTCTGGCGCAAATGCTGTTCATGATACCCGGTCTAAAGCGGGTGTTTTTTGGCAATGACTTTATCTCTGTCACCAAGGATGAGGATAAGGACTGGAAGCATTTAAAGCCCGCCGTGCTCGGCGCGATTATGGATTTTTATGTGGCGGGCGGCGACGTGCTGTCTCCGGACATGGCAGCGGCTAAAGGCCATGCCGATGATGACATCGTCTATGAGGGCGAGACGGCCGAAGTGGTTGAGCAAATAAAGGAAATCATTGATTTACGCGTGCGCCCCGCCGTGGCCCAAGACGGCGGCGATATTGTGTTTCGCCGCTTTAACGAGGAATCCGGAACCGTGTTTTTAGAAATGCGCGGCGCGTGCGCGGGCTGTCCGTCATCCTCCATGACCCTTAAATCCGGCATTGAAAACCTGCTTAAGCATTACGTGCCCGAAGTCACCGCCGTTGAGCAGGCCTTTTAATTTATAATATGCCCCCTATGATTTGCCCCCCTATGATTTGTCTGGCGCTCGACACAACAGGGCCAGCCTGTAGCGCCGCCTTGGTTGACGCGGCAAATGTGCTTGGGCAATCCAGCGTCCATATCGGGCGCGGCCACGCAGAGCATCTCGCCCCGCAGGTTAAGGCGCTGCTGTCCGGCGTCGGCATTAGCCCCAAAGACATTAGCCGCATTAGCGTGAACACTGGACCGGGCAGCTTTACCGGATTGCGCGTCGCCCTCGCCCTTGCCAAAGGCATGGCCCTGCCCGCAAATATTCCCGTCATTGGCATTAGCGGATTGCAAGTCTGGGCCGCCATGGCCGACCCTGCCCGCGAGCGACGCATTCTCTCCATAGCCGATGTGCGGCGCGGGGAAATGTTTTGGCAAACATTTGAGCGCGGACAGGCTGTTGGCGCGCCAAAGCTTGGCAGTATAGAGCAGGCCAAAGCACTAAAATGTGATGTGGCGGTTGGCAATGGGGCAAAGCTTTTAGGGTTTGACGATAACCCGCGCATTGATCCGTGCGTGCTGGGCTGGCTCGGCTTAGGGCTTACCCCCGCCGATTACCCGCCAAAACCGCTTTATCACCGCGCCCCAGACGCAAAGCTGCCCGGCGGAATTACCCCGCCAAAACTTAGTTAATTACAGCTCTAGTAACCCTTTGCTAACGGTTTTGCGGCTAATTTAGCATTATGTTTAGATTAACCATACTTGCCCTAACCGCCAGCGCCGTGACCTTGTCGGGCTGCGCTGCGCTGGTGACCAAAGCCGCTATCGACCCCAATGCCGAAGTGAGCGTAACCCGAACCCTGCGTGACGTGACCGCTGCGCGCGCCATTAAAGCGCGCATGCTGCGCATTGAAGGCCATGACCTCAACGACGTTTCCGTCGATGTGGTCAACGGCGTTGTTGTCTTATCCGGCGCCGCGCCAAAAGCGATTGATAAAAAAGAAGCCGAGCGCATAGCCTGGTCTGCCCCCGGCGTCAGCAAGGTCGGCAACGAAATTTATGTCGGGCGCTCCCTCGGCCTGTTTAGTAAAACCAAGGACGAGGCCGTCACCACCGCCGTGCGCACCCGTCTTGCCACCTCTAATAATGTGCGTAATCTCAATTACAATATTGAAACCCGCGACGGCGTTGTTTATCTGCTCGGCGTAGCCCGCGACAAAGCAGAGCTTTCCGAAGCGGCGCGCCTTGCCTCTATCACACGCGGCGTGCGCGAAGTTGTCTCCTATGTTTCGGTTAAAAACGATATGCCCAATGCTTATGGCACAGGCAATAGCGGCGCGGCGAGCGGCGAGAGCGTCAGTCACAATGCGCCTTATGTGAGCGCCCCAAGCGCCAGCGTTACCACGCAAGAAGATTTGAGTTTTTGGGGAGAGCCTACGGATAGCGCCCCAACTGACAATGTGTCCCTCTCAGACCCTATGCCCTATAGCGCGCCGATTGATAATGCCGCGCCCCTGCCTTACCGCCCAGGCATTACCGAGCTTGACGCGGACGCGCTTAACTCCGGAAAACCGGTTTTACGCGACGTAGAAACCGGCGAAATTATTGTCCTGCCCGAAGGCGTAGAGGCGATGCCATACCAAAAGCCCAGCATTGGCGGCCTTGGCGCCGGCGGCGCGCCGCTCCCGCCCGGAGCCATAGCGCAGACCACGCTTCCCGCCGCAATTGCCGCGCCGCAAAACATTGCCAAAGCCCCCTTGGCCTCCCCGCAAGACCCCGGCCCGATGGCCGGTCAAGACGGCGAGAGCATCACCCTATCCAAGCCCTATACGGTTGACCCGAATACGGGCAAACGCATTGACGTGCGCTGGGACGGCGACCAATGGGTTGGCCTAATTAAGTAGGCTAATCTCTTTTGAAGCGTTGCCAAGACGGGTTGCAAGGCGCGCCGCGCTTTGCAACAATGGGCTATGACCCAAGCACCTAAAAAAACGCCCTTGCGCGTCGCCTTCCAAATGGACCCAATGGAGACCGTCGATATTGACGGCGATACCAGTTTTGCTTTGGCGGAAATCGCCC
>JAZGFA010000063.1:0-8112 GCA_036478975.1 Robiginitomaculum sp.
AATAGCATTTCGTCGTGCTTGTCGGTCAGCGGGTTTTGTGTGCTTAAAAGCTTATCAAGGCCAAGATAGCCGCCATAAGAGAATTTAGAATCATCGGTCATGGGTTAGACCTATCATGAAAATCGGGGCGCGCAAATTGCGTTAGCGCCGCAGGCGTCAACACTATAAGATAAATAAAATGAATCATAACAAGAGGCGAGTCTCGCGCAGCGAGCCGGGAAGTATCAATGCCTTATAAACATCTGTTTAGCCAATCCCTTGCGGCCATCGCGCCGCGCCGCCATTTCGCCGCCCACAGCCACCATCTTTGGCCCGACATTGCCCGCGCGGGGCAAATGGCTGCCTTTGACGACGCTTTGCGCCTTGCCGATGATAAATGGGGGCCATTTTTTGAGCGCGAATGGCCCCAGGCCCAAGCCCATGTGGCGGCGGAGCTTAATCTGCCCGATGCGTCCACCATCACTTTCGCCCCCAATAGCCATAGCCTGCTTATCGCCCTGTTTTCTAGCATAGAGACAAAACCCGTGCACCTGCTGACCACGGACGGCGAGTTTCATTCCCTATCGCGCCAAGCCGCGCGCTGGGAGGAGAGCGGCCATATACTCTGCGAGCGCGTTCCTGTCATGCCGAGCGCAACATTTGAGGCGCGGTTTATCGCGGCCGCTAAAGCGAGCGATTACGACATTATCTTGACCAGTCAGGTGTTCTTTAATAGCGGCTATGTGCTGACGGATTTGGAGAGCCTCGCCGCGCTTGGCGATAATGGCGGCCCGCTCATCGTCATTGACGGCTATCACGGGTTTAAGGCGATTGAGACGGATTTATCCGCCCTAGCTAGCCAGATATTTTACATTGGCGGCGGCTATAAATACGCCATGGCGGGGGAAGGTTGCGCCTTTATGCACGCCCCTTTTGACAAAGCAGAGCGGCCAGAAATCACCGGATGGTACGCCGCTTTCGGTGACCTCATTGCCCCAGCTAGCGGCGGGGTAGGATATGCCCGCGACGCCTCGCGCTTCATGGGCGCAACTTTCGATCCGTCGGGCATTTACCGTTTCAACGCCGTGCAAGATATGTTGGCGGCGGAGGGACTCACCACGCCCATCATCAGCGCGCATGTAAACGCCCTGCAATTGCGGCTAACCACAGCCATTAAAAAGCGCCGCGCCGGAGCCTTGCAAAACGCTCGCTTTGTTAATGACACCGCCCTGCCCCGCTCCGCCCGCTTCATCGCCCTAGAGCATGAAGACGCGCAGGATTGGCAGGCAAAGCTCCACGCGGCGGGAATAATTACCGATGTGCGCGGAGACGTATTGCGCATAGGCCTAGCGCTCTATCATGACGGCGATGATATTGACGATTTTTGCGATATAGCCAATAAGGTTTTGTAACCCTACTTAACCCCAGTACTGCCAAAGCCGCCTTCGCCGCGGGCGGTTTCTGATAATGCCTCTACGGCTGTGAAATCGGCTTGGGTTATGGGGGCGATGACCATTTGGGCGACCCGTTCACCGCGCGTAATGGTGAAAGGCTTACTGCCGTGGTTTATCAGCAGGATTTTGACCTCACCGCGATAATCCGCGTCAATGGTTCCGGGGGAATTGAGTACGGTGACGCCATGTTTATAGGCAAGGCCGGAGCGCGGGCGAATTTGCGCTTCATATCCCGCCGGCAAAGCCATGGCGAGGCCGGTGGGCACGAGGGCGCGCGCGCCCGGCTCTAGCACAAGGGTTTGGCCTTCTGGCAATGCCGCGCGCAAATCCGCTCCGGCGGCAAGGCGCGTTTCAAAGGCCGGCATTTGCAAATCTCCGAAATGGGAGAGCTGTTTCATTTCTATAGTCATCGGGTCTATTTTCATCAGATTATCTTCTCTACAATTTTAGCGGCGAGCTTGTCGGCCGCAATAAGTTTACTGGTTTTTTCCCACCGCGTGACGCTATCCGGCGTCACCAAAATCATGGCGTTATCATCGCCGCCCATCACGTCGCCGGATACGTCATTGGCGATAATCCAGTCGCAATTTTTGCGCTTTAATTTGGCCTGAGCATGGGCGATTACATCATTAGTCTCAGCGGCAAAACCGATGACCAGAGCGGGGCGGTTTTTACCATTTGAGAGCGTCTTTAAAATGTCGGGGTTTTCGACAAGCTCCATCGCGTCCAAACCGCCGCTCGATTTTTTAATTTTTATGTCGCCGGATTTCGCAGGTCGCCAATCGGCAACGGCGGCGACGGCAATAAATATATCGGCGGGCAAAGCGGCCTCGCAAGCGGCGAGCATTTCGCGCGCGCTTTCAACGTCAATGCGCCTGACGTCTTCGGGGACGGGCAAAGCGGTCGGGCCGGAAACCAGCGTCACATTGGCCCCAAGCGCGGCAAGGCTGGCGGCGATAGCATAGCCCTGTTTTCCGCTGCTATGGTTAGACAGATAGCGCACCGGATCAATCGGCTCGCGGGTTGGGCCGGCGGTTATCAGCGCGTGTTTACCCAGCAAAGGCCGCGCCTGTTTTCCGATTAAATCTTCAATGGCATCGGCTATAATTTCCGGCTCGCTCATCCGGCCAAAGCCAAATTCTCCGCACGCCATATCGCCCTCATCGGGGCCAACAAAGTGCGCGCCGTCAGCCTTGAGCCTTGCGATATTTCTTTGGGTCGCGGCGTGTTCAAACATGCGCACATTCATCGCCGGCGCATACAGCACTGGCGTGTCCGTGGCGAGCAATGTTGTGGACGCCAAATCATTGGCAATTCCATTGGCCGCCTTGGCCATAATATCGGCGGTGGCGGGGGCGACAACGATAAGGTCGGCGCTGCGCGACAGCTCTATATGGCCCATCTCAGCTTCCGCCGTTAGGTCCCATAAATCGGTGTAGACCACATCGCCGGACAAGCCGCCCGCAGAGAGCGGCGTAACAAATTGCTCGCCGCCCTTGGTTAAAATCACGCGGGTCTTAATGCCGCGCCTTGCCAAAATACGAATAAGAAACAATGACTTATAGGCGGATATTCCACCACTAATAATCAGTAATATGCGTTTACTTGCCACAAATAGCCTAAAGTAACCCAGCGGCCCAAATGCCGCCTATGGCTAATATGGCCCCGCCGGACGCATATGCCAAGCCCCGTAAGCTGCGGCGGCGTTTTACTACGGGGCTAGCTTGCGGGCGTGCGGACAAATCAATCTCTCCGGCGCGCCAAGCCCGTGACAATTCCGTGATGTTTTCCATCGCGTCAGGCACTTGGCTCATCGCCTTTTGCACCCGGCCTAAATCATCAAGAAAATCGCCAATATAGCGCTGGGGGCCAAGCTCTTCGCGGGCCGCTTTTTCAATGATAGAGCGCGAGGCTTCCCACATGTCAAAACCTTCATCAAGGCGGCGCGCCACCCCTTCGGTTTGCATCATGGTTTTTTGCAAAAGCAAAAGTTGTGGCTGCATTTCCATGTCAAATAAATCAGTAATTTCGAGAAGCTGTAATAGCACTTTCGCCATCGAAACGTCTTGAGCATTTTTGCCAAATATCGGCTCGCCGACGGCGCGGAGCGCGCTGGCAAAATCATCGACCGTATGGTGGGGCGGCACGAAGCCCATGTCAAAATGCACTTGCGCAATTTTGTAATAATCGCGTTTTAAAAATCCATACAGCGTATCAATCTGAAAGCGAATATGCTTTTTATCCAGCCGCCCTAAAATGCCAAAATCAATCAGGGTAAGTTTTTTATCTTCCGAATAAATCAGATTTCCCTCATGCATATCGGCGTGGAAAACCCCGTAATCAAAGGTCGAAGCCAGAAAGCTTTGAATGGTTTTCGCCGCAAGGTTTTGGCGCTCTGGCAATGGCAAATCTAAAATTTCGTCAGAGCTTAGGGCAATGCCGTCCACCCAATCACTGACCAAAACATTTTTGCCGATAAGTTCCCAATGGACATCGGGCACGGCGAATAATCCCGTCTCTACGGCTATCTCTGCCATCTCGCTGGCCGCCGCCGTTTCTAGGCGCAAATCCAGCTCGTGTGACAGGGCGCGGCGCGCTTCTTTGACAAAGGCTTTGGGCTGCATGCGGCGCACATTGGGCACGAATTTATGGGCCATATCCGCGACAAGGGTAATGACGTCTAAATCCTTGGCCATGCGCATTTGAATATTCGGGCGCAGGATTTTAACGGCCACGACCGCCCCCGCGCTTCCGTCTTCATTTTTCAAAACCCCCTTATGCACCTGCGCGACGGAGGCGGCGGCGATAGGCGGCGACAGGCTGATAAGGCGCTCTTGCCACGGCTCGCCCCATTCTTGCGCGAGTTTCGCTTCGGCAATATCCATAGCGAAGGGCGGCACATTATCCTTTAGGCGCGATAGGCCCCGCGCAAATACCGGATCAAACATATCGCCGCGCGTCGACAGGATTTGGCCAAATTTAATATAGGCCGGCCCAAGCTTTTCCAGCGCCGTAGCAAAGCGCTCTCCGGGATTGTCGGATTTCTTGCGAATGGAAAACAGCCGCGACACGCCAGAGACAAACCGCACGCCGCCGGGCACAAGCGGGGCATATTCCTTCGGCACAAGCGCGTCATGGCGGATAAGCACCCAGCCCGTCCGCATCATCCTAAAAAATGTCCCAGTATTTTTAAACATATCAAGCCCTATAGCCGAGCCTGGCGCGCTTGGCGAGTGGGCTTTTTGCCCTTATTTAGCCGGCTCACGGGCTGGCCTCCATCGCCGCTATCTCATCGGCAAATTCGCTCAGCGCCTTAGCGCCCTGCGGGGTAAGCCCGTAAATACCGCGCTCCACCCGCTCAAACCAGCCATAATGGTTTCGCGCCATGGTCACGCCCGCCTTGGGCGCGCCTGCAAGCCGCGCCACTTCGGACGCTTTGCACGCGCCGTTTTCGTGCAACACCTTAGCGCAGCGTAGCGCCCCTTGGCGGTATGATGTCATGACCGCCCCCGCCGCGCCGCCCATATTCGGGTCGCCTTGGCGGGTTTCAAATTCGCGCAGCAGCTTTGTTGTCCGTTTGCGGATTTTGCGCGGGGTGAACGGGGCCGGGTCCATATGCACGTCAACGCGGCTATCGGACAGGCGCACGGTAATCAGGCCAAGGCCGAGCCGCCGGCACAGCATTTTGTTTTTACGTATCGCCGCAATCGCCGTCTTGCCCTTTTGGCGCGGCACGGCGATATACACCGCGTCGGTCATGGATTGGCGCTTTATCGCTTGATGATACAGGGCGAGGGAGAATGTGGTTTTCAGCTCGACGATTACCGGATCATCACCATCTCTCACGGCGACCACATCGGCGGCGCCAATCTCGCCCTTCACCTGATAGCCTTGCGCTTCAAGCAGGGCTTTCACGGGGCCGTAAAGCTCCGTTTCCTTTGGGCGTTTTTTGGCCAATTATATTTTCCAGCCTTGGTGGAGCGCCGCAACGCCGCCGCTATAATCCGTCCAGCTTACGGCGTTAAAGCCCGCATTGCTGACCATGTCGGCAAAGGCTTGCTGGCGCGGAAATTTGCGGATGCTCTCGACCAGATATTGATAGCTCTCCGCATCATTGGCGATGAGCTTGCCCATGCGCGGTATCATGGCAAAGCTATACATGTCGTAGACCTTGGAAAGCCACTCCGCCGGCGGGGTGGAAAATTCAAGGCAGAAAAACCGCCCGCCGCGTTTTAGCACGCGGTGCATGTCGCGCAGGGCCATGTCGCGGTCGGTGACATTACGAATGCCGAAAGCTATGGTGACAACGTCAACGCTATTATCGGGAATAGGCAAGGTTTGGGCGTCGCCGCAAACGCGGGTAATGTTGAGCGCACGTCCGCGCGCGTCCACATCCTTAGCTTGCCCCGCCAGCAGCATTTCCGCGTTAATATCGCAGACAATGGCGCTGGCCTCGGCCCCGCCTCGGCGCAGTTGCGCCTGCCTCGCGCGGGCTAGAAACCGCCGCGATAAATCCCCCGTGCCGCCGGCCACATCAAGCAGCACTTCGCCCGGCTGCGGGTTAATTCGCGCCATGGCCATATCTTTCCACACCCGATGCACGCCAAAGCTCATGGCGTCATTCATCACGTCATAACTGCTCGCGACGCTATCGAAGACTTCGCGCACATGGGCTGCCTTTTCCGAACGCGGAACCGTTTTAAAGCCGAAATCAATGTCTTCGTCAGCGGGCATGTCTATGTTATTATTTTTACTCATAGGGTTTATTAGCGCGCCCCGCCCGTAAAGGGAAGCGCAGAGAGACGGTGAGACATAATGCCAGAGCTACCCGAAGTTCAGACCGTGCTTGGCGGGCTTGCCCCCGTTATGGAAGGGTATTGCTTTGAGCGCGTCACACTTAATCGCAAGGATTTGCGCTTTGCCTTTGCGCCGCGGTTTAAGGCGCGGCTTGAGGGGGCGCGCATTGACGCCATGACGCGGCGGGCTAAGTTTCTCATGCTGTCCCTGTCCACGGGGGAAACCCTGCTGATGCATTTAGGCATGAGCGGGCGCTTTACGGTCAACCCTGAAGGGGGGCGTGAAAAACATGACCATGTCGTCTTTAAGATGAGCAGCGGCGCGACCGTCGTCTATAATGACGCGCGCCGGTTTGGCTTTATGGAACTGTTTGAAGCGGGGCCAATTACCCGCCTTGACCATTTGGGGCCAGAGCCGCTGTCCAATCACTTTAACGGCCCTGCCCTGCGCGCCGCGCTTAAGGCTAAGAAAAGCCCGATTAAAACCGCCCTGCTGGATCAGCGCGTGGTCGCCGGCCTTGGCAATATATATGTGTGCGAAGCCCTGTATCGTGCGCGCATCAATCCGCGCAAATTATCGGGCCGTCTCAGCGCTGAGCAATGCGGCACGCTCGCCGCCCATATTAAAGACATATTGACCGAGGCGATTAAGGCGGGCGGCTCCACCCTTAAAGACTTCGTTAGCGCGGACGGGGAGCTTGGCTATTTCCAGCACAGCTTTGACGTTTATGGCCGCGAGGGAAAACCTTGCCGAACATGCGAGACGCCGCTTACGCGCATATCCCAAAGCGGGCGCAGCACATTTTACTGCGCTGCTTGTCAAATGGACTAGCGCATTAAGGGCGTGACTCTGCCTGCGCGCCGCCTTAAAAGGCGGCAAAATTAAAGACGGAGCGCAAAATGGCGTATAATACTATTGAAGTCACCAATGAGGCCCATATCGGGATTATTCAGCTTGACCGGCCCAAGGCGCTAAACGCCCTGTGCAAAGAGATGGCAGGCGAGGTCGCGGCCGCCCTTGAGGGTTTTGCCGTCGATGACAGCATTGGCTGCGTTATTATTACCGGCAGCGAGAAAGCCTTTGCCGCCGGCGCTGACATTAAAGAAATGCAGACCGATAGCTATCTTGAGCTTTACGCCAGCAACCGCTTTGAGCGCTTCCTAGAAGTCGAGCGCTTTCGCAAGCCTGTCATTGCCGCCGTAGCCGGCTACGCCCTTGGCGGGGGCTGCGAGCTGGCGATGATGTGCGACATCATCATTGCGGCGGACACGGCCAAATTCGGCCAGCCAGAGATTACCCTTGGGGTGATGCCCGGCCTTGGCGGCACCCAGCGCCTTATCCGCGCCGTGGGCAAATCCAAAGCGATGGATTTATGTTTGACGGGCCGCATGATGGACGCGAATGAGGCCGAGCGCTCCGGCCTTGTTAGCCGCGTCGTGCCCCTAGACGAGCTGATGGAGACGGCCAAATCCGTCGCCGCCAAAATCGCGGCCCAGTCTCGCCCTATCGCCATGATGACCAAGGAGACGCTGAACGCTTCCTTCGAGACCACATTGTCCCAAGGCTTGCAATTTGAGCGCCGCCTGTTCCAGTCCATGTTTGCAACCCAGGACCAAAAAGAAGGCATGGCCGCCTTTGCCGAAAAGCGCAAACCGCACTTTAAGAATAAATAGATGGGGTTTCACCGTGAGCCAGCCGCTTTTAGCGCATATTGCTGTTGACGTACCCCCCCTACGGGTCTAATAGCCCGCTTTGAGATTACATGCGGGTTATCCCGTCTTTAGACATGACTTATAGGAGGCCTCATGGCCAATACATCATCAGCCAAAAAAGCCGTTCGCAAAATGGCACGCAAAACGATCATCAACCGTGATCGTCGCTC
>JAZGFA010000064.1:0-16228 GCA_036478975.1 Robiginitomaculum sp.
CTCAGGGAGAGGGAATACTAGCGTGAAAAAGGGTGCATTTATAAGTCCTCCTCTCCCGAGGGAGTGGTGTCTCGAAGAGGTAGAGGGGCTGGCGGACGGTGATTGGAAAGCACTCGACCTATGTAAAGCTATCCTGTAACTTTACCTCTCACATTTAGGAGGCCCCCCCATGATTACGCTCTATTTTCACCCGCTATCTTTCCCAGCCCTCACCACGCTTTTTACCGCGCAGGCGGCGGGGGTGGACTATGAAAGCGTCGTCATAGACCTTGCGACCGGCGAGCATAAGAAGCCGGAATTTCTCGCCATTAATCCCTTTGGCCGCGTGCCGGCGTTAACCCATGGCGATTATAAGCTGGCGGAGAGTAGCGCGATTATTCGCTATATCGCCAAGCTTGGAAAATCTTCGCTCTACCCCGATGATGCAAAGACCCAAGGCACGATTGACCAATGGTCCGATTTTGTCGTCCACCATGTGCGCACCAATGTGGCGCGGGTGCAGTTTAACCGCGTGCTTGCCCCGATGTTTGGCATGGAGCCTGACAAGGCATCCCTCGCCATGGGGCTTAAATTCCTCGAAGGCAGCTTGCCGATTGTTGAGGCGCGTCTAAGCGATAGCCCGTTCCTCGCCGGCGACTCCATCACCCTCGCCGACATGTCCCTCATCGCCGCCCTAGAGCCCGCTAAAATGGCGGGGCTTGACATGGAGCCTTACCCAAAGCTTATGAAATGGCTAACCGCCCGCCGCAGCGAAACATTCTACACCAATGTGCATAGCCATTTCGGTGCAGAACTTGGGATGTAGGTTAGGGCGCGCGTTTAAACATGTGACCCCGGGTGGATTTGAACCACCGGCCTCAAGATTAGGAATCTTGCGCTCTATCCAACTGAGCTACGGGACCATGGGCGGGGCTTTAGCGCGCATAGCCCCGCGCGCCAAGGACTGATTCGACTCTTGGCTTCCCATGGGCGATAAGGCTTTATGTGGACGCTATCATTACACTTAACCGTTGAGCCGCGCCCGTGAAGGCGTGGAGCAAACGCGCGATTGCCTTTGCCGGCGCTATGCTGCTCGGCGCCGGGGCTGGCGGAGCTATGCGCGCACCGTTAGAGCTTGGGGAGAGCGGGCGGGTTGAGCGGGTTGTCGACGGGGATACTCTGTACTTAGAAGGCGGGCTTAAGGTGCGACTTGCGGCCATGGACGCGCCGGAAATGCCGCCTAGCCGCGCAAGGCGCACGGGCGCTATGGACGGCCCTTACGCGGAGCAAAGCAAGGCGGCGCTGATAGCCATCACCGATAATCGCCGCGTTGGCCTGTATTATGGCGGCGCGCGCCGTGACCGCTACAAACGCGCTTTAGCCCAAGTTTACACCCTCGACGCGGCGGGCAATAAGGATGTGTGGGCGCAGCAGGAAATGGTGAAGCTCGGCATGGCGCGGGTTTATACTTGGCCCGACACCTATCAAGATACGGCAAAACTATACGCGGCGGAGCGCGAGGCGCGGGCGGCGGGGCGCGGCATTTGGGCCGATGATTATTATGCCATTCGCGGGCCAAGCCCTGACGATTTGGCCCAAGACGTGGACAGTTTTCAGCTGGTCGAAGGCATTATCACTTCGGCGGCGAATGTGCGTGGCATGACCTACTTAAATTTCGGCGCAAGCTATAAAACCGACTTCACCATAACCGTAAATAAGAAAAGCAAAAAACGCTTTGACGCGGCGGGCATAGATTTGCTTGCCCTTGAAGGCGCGCGCGTACGGGTGCGCGGCTGGATAGAACTCCATAACGGCCCCGCCATATGGCTAGACCACCCCGAACGGCTAGAGGTTTTGGACTAGGGCATAACGCTCAAACAAAAAACCCGCCGCGAGTAATCGGGCGGGGTTTTTATATTTAAATTTTTCCAGAGGTCTAAGCGGCGGCTTCGTCGCCTTCTGCTTCGCCATTGGCTTCGGCTTCGGCGGCGGCTTCGGCGGCGGCTTTGGCGGCGGCTTTGGCGGCTGAGCGAGCGCGGGCGGCGGCGAGGGTTTCTAATATGTCTTCCATCGCGATGGAATGGGTCACCTTATTGATGGCGGCGACTTCGCGCACCATGCGGTCAATGGCGCGTTCATAGAGTTGACGCTCGGAATAGGACTGGTCGGGCTGGTCGTCCGTGCGGTGTAAATCGCGCACGACTTCGGCAACGAGGATAAGATCGCCGCTGTGGATTTTGTGCTCATATTCTTGGGCGCGGCGGCTCCACATGGTGCGCTTAATACGGGCGCGGCCATTTAAGGTGGTGATGGCGTCTTTGAGGATAAGGCCATTTGACAGGGCGCGCATGCCGGAATTGGCCGCCTTGATAGTTGGGACGCGCAGGGTCATTTTGTCTTGCTCGAAATGCACGACATAAAGCTCTACGTCAAAGCCGGCGATTTCTTCGCGCTCGACGCCGATGACTTTGCCAACCCCGTGGGCCGGGTAGACAATGTAATCATTGGTTCTGAAAAGGCGTTTGCCCTTTGCTTTGGAAATAGGAAGTTTCGTCTCCGCCTTAGCGGGGGTCTTTTTTTCAGCCATGTGTGGAATGCCTTTGTTAAATGATCTATCTTGCCGCCTAAGACAAGCAAACGGCACGGGCATAAATTATGGCCCGCGCCGTTTGTTCAAATTAGAGTATAACACATTTTTTCGGTAAAATCTAGCCGTCATCGCCCTTGCCGGGCTTTTCGCTGAAATATTTTTCAAACTTACCGGTCTCGTCGGCAAATTTATCCGCGTCGGCGGGCACGTCGCCAATCACCGTAATAACCGGCCAAAGCTCTGCATATTTGGAATTAATGGCGAGCCATTTGCCGTCCTTATCGTCTTCCGTATCGGGGACGATGGCGTCGACCGGACATTCAGGCTCGCAAACGCCGCAATCAATGCATTCATCGGGATGAATGACGAGCATGTTTTCGCCCTCATAGAAGCAATCTACTGGGCAGACTTCGACGCAATCCATATGCTTGCACTTAATGCATTCGTCTTTGACAATATAGGTCATGGCGGCCTTTATAGTGATTACCCGTTGTGAACGTTCATGTGGCCCCGCGCGCGGGATTTGTCAACTAGGGCAGGCGGAATGTCGCGCCTATTCACAGCTGGCATAGGTCCGTAGAAAATCGGGCAGGCTAGTCCTTTTTGGGTGCTTGCAATGCGGCAAGGGCGGCGAAGGGACTGTCCTCTAGCTTACGCACGGGCTTTGCCGGTTTATAGCTATTATCCTCGCGCGGCTTATGGGGCTTTTTGCCCTTAAAATTAGCCCGCGGGCGTTTTTGGCGCGTATTATCCGCGCGGCCCGTTTGATCCGTGCCCTTTGGGCTCTGCGGCGCGCGCGCCGGCTTATTAAAGGGTGTGTAGGGCATAAACCAAATTTCAGTTTGGTCTTCACGAATAGGGTGGCCGTCCGCGTCTTCGCCAATGGCAGGCATGTAATAGACAAGCGGCAGGGGGCCGGTTTTTTTAGTGACCTTAGGCTTAGGCGGGGCGGGCATATTGTGTTTAGGCTTGCCGTCCTTGCCAAGGCTATGGGGGGAGGCTTGCGGGGCCGTGTCCGTCTCTAGGGCCGCGTCCATGGCCGCGCCGCGCCCAATTGGCGTATCGGTTTCGCTAAGCTGGGCCGCGTCATAATCATCGGCGGCCTTGCCCTTGCCCTCTACGGTATGCGCCGTGCTGGGTTTGGGCTGATTTTGGTTTTTAGGCGGCTTGAAATTGGACTGCTCGGATTTATAGCCCAGCGCCCGTAGCACGTCCTTGCACTCATCAAAGCTAGAGCCAAGCAGGGCCAGCATTTCGAGCGAAATATGGAACTTTGTCCCGCGCGCTTCGGTCTTGGCCTGACGAATAACGCCGGCAAGCCGGTTTAAAATATCGACGCGGATAATGCGTGTGCCGCGTCCGCTATAGCCGGCCGCATTAAACGCCGCTTCGCTATAGCCGTCTTCCATCGCAATGGACGTGACGCCGGCAAAGGGAATGAACGGTTTTTTGTCGCCGCCATTATCGGCGGCTTGGGCAAAGGCGGTGAGGATGGAAAATAGTCGCGCCGGAGCCGGGCGGATAAGCTCTGGCATATAGACGAAATATTCGCCAAAGCGCAGGCCCGTGCTGCGGACGTCGCCGCGAGCGTCGGATTCTAGCGCTTTGATTTTCGCCTCATTGCCGCGCCGCTGCATCAGGCCATTGACCTCAAACATTTCAAAGGCAAAGCCGCGCGCCGCGGGCATAACGTCCTTGCTGGTCATCAAGCTTTCCAAAAGCTTTAGCGGGGTGAGCTTGGTGGTAATCTCGCTTTGGATAAAATCATTAAGGCGGGCGGCGAGCATATCGCGCAATTTAACTGTGCCATGCTCCGCGCCGATGACGTCAACAACCGGATGAAGAATGGATTTACCCGGCGATATAAGGCCGACTTTGGCCTCGCCCCAGCGCACAGCGCCGTCTTCGCCAAGGCTGAACACGTCGTGCTGGGCGCTAATCATGGCGGTCATGCGCCGGTCAATTTCCGGGCCAGCCGCTTGCAGGGCGGCGGCTTCAACGGCCTTGGCGTCAAGCGCGCCTTCAGGGGCGGAGCTATTGTCATCGGCGATAAATTTAAGCCCGTCGAGCTTGCCAACCACTTGGCCCTGGGCGCTGACTACGCCTTCTGAGTCGATGTTCACGTCCATAGCTGCTTGGCCTAATTTCTTCTGAGCGCCCGTGTGCGCCGATATTTGATATTTGTCTTCTACAAGGCGCACGGGCCGCCGCCAAGTCTCAATATGGCCAATCCCATTAGATTTATTGACCCGTAATGCGTGTAGGCTAGCGCGGGCTTAAGCGCTTGAATATGCAACAATATGCATATAAAAGAAGTGGAAATCAATCATTATAGGAGACGTCATGAGAGACGCCGTTATCGTATCTACCGCCCGCACCCCCATTGGCCGCGCTTACCGCGGCGCTTTTAATGCTACGCCGTCGCCGACCTTGGCCGGCCATTGTATTGACGAGGCGGTAAAACGCGCCGGCATTGACGGGGCGCAGGTTGATGATGTGGTCATGGGCTGCGCGCTGCAGCAGGGCGTGCAGGTCACCATTGGCCGTAACGCCGTGCTCGCCTCTAGCCTGCCGGTCACCGTGGCGGCGCAAAGCATTGATCGCCAGTGCAGCTCTGGCATGATTGCCATTGGCGCGGCGGCGAAGCAGATTATCTGTGACGGCCAAACCATCGCCATTGGCGGCGGGGTCGAATCCGTCTCCATGGTGCAAACCGCCCAGATGCGGGTAGAGCCAGATATGAATGTGATTAAAAACCATCCCAAAGCCTATATCCAAATGATTGATACGGCGGAAATTGTCGCCAAGCGTTATGGCATTTCGCGCGAGGCGCAGGACGCCTACGCCCTGACCTCTCAGCAGCGCACCCATGCGGCGCAGCAGGCCGGAAAATTTGACGACGAAATCGTCCCGCTTGCCTCAACAATGATGGTCAAGAATAAAGAGACCGGCGAAATTTCAAAACAAGAAACCACCTTGATGAAGGATGAAGGCAATCGCCCGTCGACAAACCTTGAGGGTCTGTCTGGTCTTAAGGCCGTGCGCGGCGAAGGCCATGTTATCACCGCCGGTAATGCGAGCCAGCTTTCCGATGGCGCGTCCGTTAGCGTGCTAATGGAGGGCCGTGAAGCGGAGCGCCGCGGCCTGTCGCCGCTCGGTATTTATCGCGGCATTTCCGTTGCCGGATTAGAGCCTGATGAAATGGGCATTGGCCCGATTTACGCTATCCCAAAACTGCTAAAAGCGCACGGCCTAACAATGGACGATATTGGCCTGTGGGAGCTGAACGAAGCTTTCGCGGTTCAGGTGATTCATTGCCGCGACGTGCTGGGTATTCCGGATGAAATTCTCAACGTCAATGGCGGCGCAATTTCCGTTGGTCATCCTTACGGTATGAGCGGAGCGCGCATGGTCGCCCACGCCTTAATCGAGGGTAAAAGACGCGGCGCGAAATATGTTGTTTCGACAATGTGTATTGGCGGCGGCATGGGCGCGGCTGGACTTTTTGAGGTCGCATAGTCTTTATAAAACAATGATTTAAGAGAATAAGATATGAGCAATATTAAGTTTGAAAACCGCGTCGCCATCGTTACGGGGGCGGGCGGAGGTCTTGGCCGCGCCCATGCTTTGGCGCTGGCATCACGCGGCGTAAAAGTGGTGGTCAATGATTTAGGCGGCGCGGTTGACGGCACGGGCGGCGGCGCGACTATGGCGCAAAATGTCGTGGCTGAGATTGAAGCGGCGGGCGGCACGGCGATTGCTAATGGCGCCAATGTCACCAAAGTTGACGAGGTTGAAGCGATGGTTTCTGAGGCGATTTCCGCCTTTGGCAAGGTCGATATTTTGGTCAATAATGCTGGAATATTACGCGACAAATCTTTTGCAAAAATGACCTTAGAAGACTTCAAACTTGTGCTTGATGTTCACCTGATGGGATCGGCAATTTGCTCTAAGGCAGTGTGGGGACATATGCGCGAAAATGGCTATGGCCGCATCGTGATGACCACGAGCAGTTCTGGCATGTATGGCAATTTTGGGCAGGCCAATTACGGCGCGGCCAAGGCCGGCCTGTCGGGGCTGATGCGGACGCTTTGCCTAGAAGGGGCGAAATATGACATTCGGGTGAATTGCCTGTCTCCGGTAGCGGCGACGCGGATGACTGAAAATCTTATGCCGCAAGAAATACTGGATTTACTGACCGTAGAATCCGTAGCCGAAGGGCTTGTCTATTTAGTGTGCGACGATGCGCCTAACCGCACGATTTTATGCGCCGGAGCCGGCGGATACGCCGCGACGAAAGTGTTTGAAACCTCCGGCATTAATCTTCGCCCCGAAGATCAAACGGCGGAAAATGTCGCGAAATATTGGGACAAAATTATCGGCGAGGATGGGCAAAGCGAATTTACCAATGGCTCCGAGCAGGGCGCGAAATTTTTGACACGTATACAAGGCGGCGATTTCACGTAAGATAGCCGTATATAAAAATAATAAAGGGAGAGCATTATGCAAATAGTGAAAAAAGACGACATTGCGAATATGATTGGCAAAGAGAGCGGGGTTAGCGATTGGATTGAAGTGGCCCAGCCGCGCATTAATGAATTTGCTGACGTAACCGAAGACCACCAATTTATTCACGTCAATGAAGACATGGCTAAAATGACGCCTTTTGGCGGCACGATTGCCCATGGCTTTCTAACGCTCTCCCTGCTGTCAAAAATGGCTGAGGGAGGCTCTATCGTGATGGAGGGCGTCAAAATGGGGGTTAATTACGGCTTTGACAAAGTGCGCTTTATAAATCCGGTGCCGTCCGGCTCTAAGGTACGTGGCCGCTTTGTGGTAAAATCCATTGAAGAGAAACGCCCCGGCCAGTTTTTGGTCACCTATACGGTCACCGTTGAAATTGAGGGCGTTGAAAAGCCAGCCCTTATCGCGGACTGGCTTGGTATGCAGTTTACCGGCTAGATAAAGGCCGACATGCAGACGTCGGGAAGCGATTCTTGGCTGCTCGCGGTTTTGTCCCATTTTTCAATCATGTCTTTTAATATGGTCAGATTGATCGGTTTGAGCATGTAATCGCTCATGCCCGCGGCGAGGCAAGTTTCACGCGCGCCGGTTTTGGCGTCGCCGGTCAGGGCAATAATCGGAATGCGTGCATTGGGCGTATCAAGCGCTCTGATAGCTTGGGTCGCTTCAATGCCACCCATGATTGGCATTTGTATATCCATTAAAATCATATCGTAATGCAGGGTTTTGGCGGCTTTGACGGCTTCTTCCCCGTCTGCGGCTATATTGGTGACATAACCAAGCTCGGTAAGGGAGCGCTCTAAAAGCTGCTGATTGACGTAATTATCTTCAGCAATGAGAATGCGCAACACATTATTACGCGAGCTGGCCTTATCATCTTGATAATCATGGCCTTGCTCGCCCAAGAGGCGGTTTAATGTATCGAGCAGGGTTTTCTGCACAACGGGTTTAGCCACAAGGGCGTCATAACCGGCGTTTTCATATTGTGACCGCGCCATGCCCGCAGAGGATGACAAAATAATCGGTACATCTATGAATTTTTCTTGGCTACGAATGGTTTTGATAAGTTCCACCCCGTCTTTTTGCGGCATGAGATGGTCAGTGATGATAATATCGACTTCATTGTTTTCGAGATATTCCAGCGCGCTATCACAGCCATCGGCGGCGTGGCAAATCATGCCGTAATCACGCAATTGCGCCTCGAAATAACGGCGATTAATGGCCGTGTCGTCAACGATAATGGCGCGTTTTCCCGTAAGAGCCGCCGTATTATAGCTTGATAGGATATTGCCTTGGCTGTCATTGGCCTCTTCAAGCTCTAGGGTGAGAATAAAAGTGCTACCCTCTCCCGCCGTGCTCTCTAGGCTAATCTCGCCGCCCATCATCGTGGCGAGATGCTTGGAAATAGCGAGGCCAAGGCCCGTGCCACCATATTCGCGGGTTGTTGAAAGGTCCGCTTGGGAAAAACTTTCAAAGATAAGCTCTTGCTTCTCCGCGCTAATGCCAATGCCCGTATCGGAAACGCGAATTTGCAGGGCTTGCAAGCCGTTATCTTTGCCCGAATTCTTACTTGGCATGGCCAGCACTTCAATGCCAACACTGCCTTCAGTGGTGAATTTTAGGGCATTACTGACAAAATTAGTAATAATTTGAGTCAAACGCTCCGGGTCGCCCATATAGGCGCGGGCGAGTTTAGGGTCGATATAGCTATTCATATCGACCTTATGGTCAGCAAGTTGCCCCCTAAACACGTCAACACAGGCTTCGACAACGCGCTGCACATTAAAGCTAATGTGCTCAAGGGCGATGGATCCGGCTTCGATTTTGGATAGGTCGAGAATGTCGTTGAGGAGGAAGAGCAGGTTTTTACCGCTCGTTTCAACAATGTTGAGATATTCCCTTTGCTCTTCGGTGAGCTTTGTTGACAAAAGCAGGCTGGTAAAACCGAGAACGCCATTGAGCGGGGTTCTGATTTCATGGCTCATATTGGCGAGGAAAAGCGATTTGGAAAAATTGGCGTCATCCGCGTCTTTTTTACCTTGCTTGGCCTCACTATAAAGCTGGCCAAACTCATCCGAAGTCACTGTAATGGAACGTTCTAGCCGGGTTTGGGCCAGGTCAATGTCGATATAACGTTGGTTTATGAGCTTAAGTAGCTCGGCAGTGCTAGCCTTGCCATTGGGGGATTGTTTTACGACGCGTTTTAACTGTTTTTGCAAAAGCGGGTGGAGATCGGAGGTGTTCATGCCGCTTCCTCCAATATTGTAATCGTCATGGTTTGATTATGCAGGTCGCAACGGCCTGTTTTGTAGTGGGAAGAAATCTCGCCGTAGGAATAAAAGCCCGCTTGCGGTATGGCCCCTAAAACTTCGCTGACTTCCTCTATTTCTTCATAGGTGCGCTGGCCGAGCACTAAGAAGCGGCCAATACAGCTGACCAGTAGGGCGACGGAATTTTGCGGGTCGCAGGCGCTAATGGCCTGCGCCGCCTTGCCCGCGCCGGCAATCAAATTATCGGGACTGCCTACCATGAGGCGGGCGCTATAGCCTTCGGGAATATCGCCAGCAAAGATGAGACTTTTATCGTCCTCATTAACCCCAATAACGCTGCGGATAAGATCGTGGTCGGGTTCATCCGGGTGGTAAATATTGAGCGGGTAGAGCAGGGCGCTTCCGGGTAAATCTTTGGCTTCTTCGCCGAGATATTTTTTGTAAATATCAAGGGCGGGCTGTTCATTGAGCTCATAAAGCACATTGTCTTTGGCGCGGGTAATCGTGCGCACATGGCCAAAATCATTCCAGCCAGCAAAGCTCCCGCTGTGCATTTTAAGGCCATTTCCATAAAAGCCAATAATGGCGACTTGCCCGCTTGTCATGGTGTTATTGGCCCCGACAAAGGTTTCACCAAAATCGGCATTATCGCCCGCAAGCCCGCCATTAATTGGAATGTTGGGCCCCAAAACGCCCTGCAAGCCTAATATGAGCTGTGAGCCATTGACCTTCAAGCCGTCGGAAATAATGAATATGCCGACAAGGTCATCATTTTTCAGTTCTTTGGCGAGGCTCATGCCGGTTTGAAAAGAATCCGTGGCATTGGTTTGCACGGCGCTGGCGAGTTTGGCGCTGGCATTGTCCCCGTCAAAGCTAATCGCAATGCCGGAACCGGTTTGCTCACGGACATCATCTTCGTAAATCTCGCCGCTTGTGCTGCATCCTACGACGATGGAATCTGGAAAAATTGCGCGCAGAGTATCAAATTCACCGGCCATATTGGGCAGGCTTGGCGAGAGGAAGGCTAACACAACATCCGGAGCGCTGGGCTTTGCGCCCTTAAGTTTCCAGCGCTTACCGTCATGGCGCAATAAATTTGTTCGCATAATCCCATATCCCCATAGCCAGCACGCCCCCGCCTATCATAAGCCTAGAAAATAGGGGATAACCTCTTGTCGTATAGTTAACGGATTACGATTTTTTTACTCGCCCAAAGGCGCGGCTTGCCGTAAACGAAGATACATTAATCAATAAAGGCCCGCCCTATGACATCCCCTCTCTTTAAACCCTTCTCTTGCAAGGGCCTCGACCTGCCTAACCGTATCGTTATGGCGCCTATGACCCGCAGCCAATCTCCGGATGGCGTGCCTACCGATGCTGTGGCTGGATATTACGCGCGCAGGGCGGCGGCGGATGTCGGCCTGATTATCACTGAAGGCACGGTGATTAATCGCGGCGGGGCGAGCGGCGATGCTAATATTCCATTGTTTCACGGCGAGGCCGCCATGGCGGGCTGGAAAAATGTGGTTGAGAAAACCCACGCGGCCGGCGGTAAAATCGCCCCGCAAATCTGGCATCAAGGGCTTGCGCGCCGCCCCGGCACGGGCGCCTATCCTGACGCGCCTTCCGATAGTCCGTCCGGCATTACCCATAAGGGCAAAGAGGTCGCTTACGTCCCAACCGAGTCTGATATTGCCGATATGGTCGACGCATTTGCTAATGCTGCGGGCGATGCGGCTAAAGCCGGCTTTGATTGTATTGAGCTTCACGGCGCCCATGGTTACCTCATTGACCAGTTTTTCTGGGAGGTGATGAATGTGCGCGAAGATAAATATGGCGGCGGCCTCACAGAGCGCGTCAGTTTCGCGGCGGAAATCATCAAGGCATGCCGCAAGCAAATTGGCGCGGATATGCCGATTATCCTGCGTTACTCCCAGTGGAAACAGCAAGACTACGCCGCGCGCCTCGCGGACACGCCGCAAAAACTAGAGCAGTTTTTAAGCGTGCTTGTCGATGCGGGCGTCGATATTTTCCATTGTTCCCAGCGCCGTTTTTGGGAGAGCGAATTTGAAGGCTCCGAGCTTAATCTTGCGGGCTGGACGAAAAAAATTACGGGACTTCCGACCATTTCCGTTGGCAGCGTTGGCCTAGCCGGTGATTTTATCGGCAGTTTTGGCGGGGAGGGCAGTAAGGCCGCTCCGCTCGATGCGCTCTACGCCCGCATGGACGCCGGAGAGTTTGATCTCATCGCCATTGGCCGTGCTGTTTTGCAAGACCCGCATTGGGCGACCAAGGTCAAAGAGGGCCGCATGGACGAGCTAGAAGCGTTTGACGCCAAAAGCCTTGCGACTTTATCATAAAGAGTCTGCGACGTTGTCCTAGCCTTTAAAGGCTTTGGCGATAAAACGCTCTAGCTCTGAATACGCCTCACCCGCTTCCTCAAGCTCGCGGTCAAATATGTGCCACACATGGGGCATGTGATCCCATGTTTGTAGCGTGGCCTGCCCGCCTTGAGCCACGGCTTTATTGACGTAGCGCGCCGCGTCATCGCGCATCATTTCACATTCACTGACCTGCAAAAGCGTTGGCGGTAGGCCCGCGAGGTTTCCCATAATCGGAGAAATAATTGGATTGCTCGGCTTAATGCCAAGCTTTTTCCACGACAGTAATAATAACAGCCAGCGCGGGATTTTCAAAAGCGGCCCGACCAGCGGCTTGAGCATAATATCCGTGTCGAAATTGGCGCGTATGGACGGGCTGCCAAAGCTTGAATCCGTAGCGGCGGACAGGCCAAAGGCGCAATCGGCGGCGCGCAAGCCTTCGTCTCTGGCCCAAGCAATAACCATCAATGTGAGATTGCCGCCGGCGCTGTCCCCGCCAACCGCCAAATGGCTTATAGGCGCGGCGCCTTCGGGGCCATTTTCTAATATCCATTCATAGACTGCGCGCACGTCATCTACGCTCGCCATGCGGCCGTTTTCTGGCATTAACCGATAGTCACAAGCGTAAACACTCGCCCCCGTGCGCTTGGCGAGCTGCGCGGTAACCGGGCGGTGGCTAATGGCGCTGCCGGCGGAAAAAGCGCCGCCATGAATATAGAGAATACGTTTATTGGGGTCTGCGCCCTTTGCCCGCGCCCATTCCCCCGCCACAATTAAGCCGCGCCCGCTAGCGTCCATTTGCGTGAAAGTGACGCAGCTCTCAGCTTTAAAATTACGCGAGCGGCCAAAGCCTTCAAACCGTTTGCGTTTGGCGGCGAGGCTGTTTGTATCTTTAGTGGAGCTATGATTTGGCACGGTAAAGTTTTTATGCAGCATGGCCTCCGCTTGCGCGTAGCCCGCGCTGGGCGCCTTGCGCGCAAATGTTGCCGTAGGTTTTTTGCGGTCATATCGGCGTAAGCTTGGCCCGCGCGCCACGGCTACCATAATGACGAGCGCCGCGAATATGGCGGTTATAATAGCCAGTAAAAACCCAAATGCGTAAATCATAAAATCTCCCTGACCTGTATCTTGGCACAGATAATGCGCAGGTAAAACTTGCAATTAACCTTAGCCGCGCTAGGAAGGCGAAATTCTTGCCCATATGGGCTTTCCATAGGCTTATAGGCTGACCCCATGATTAAATCTTATATCTCCTCCCTAGCAGAGCGCATTAAAGTTCCGGCGCGTCAACGGACGACGCCGCTGACCTTCACGCCTAATCGCATTAAGATTGAAATTCTGGCAGGCCTTACCGTTGCGCTGGCGCTGGTGCCTGAAGCGGTTGCCTTTGCTTTTGTTGCGCGGGTTGACCCGCTAGTTGGCCTTTACGCCGCCTTTATTGTTGGGCTTATCACGGCAATTATGGGCGGCCGCCCGGGGATGATTTCCGGCGCAACTGGCGCGCTCGCCGTGGTCATGGTGGCGCTTGTCGCCCAGCACGGGGTTGAGTATTTATTCGCCACCGTTGTCCTGATGGGGATATTGCAAATTTTGGCCGGGGTCTTTCATCTAGGAAAATTTATCCGCCTTGTGCCCCATCCGGTGATGCTCGGCTTTGTTAACGGGCTAGCGATTGTGATTTTCCTCGCCCAGCTTACCCAGTTTGAAGTTCTACCAGAAGGCGGATTGCAAGCGGCAACCGGCGCGGTCGGCGAAGGCCATGGACAGCTGCACGCTATAATGAACGCGGATTATTTAAGCGGAATAAAGCTTTATATGATGCTTGGCCTAACGGCTTTGACGATGTTTTTAATCTGGGCAACGCCGAAAGTGACCAAGCTTATTCCGGCGCCGCTTGCCGCCATTGGCATTGTCAGCGCTTTGGTGATTGTGCTTAAACTCGACACGTCAACGGTTGGAGATTTGGCGAGCGTGAAGGGCAATCTTCCGCCATTCCATTTGCCCAAGGTTGATTTTAGTTTTGAAACTTTGAAAATTATTGCGCCATATTCGGTTATCCTCGCCGCCATTGGCCTGATTGAAAGCCTATTAACGCTCAACCTTGTCGGAGAGATTACCAATAAACGCGGCGGGGCGTCACGCGAATGCGTAGCCCAAGGCGTGGCCAATACGGTCACCGGATTTTTCGGCGGCATGGGCGGCTGCGCGATGATTGGCCAGTCAATGATTAACGTCAAATCCGGCGGACGCACGCGCCTATCCGGCATATCGGCGGCGCTATTTTTGCTCGGCTTTATCTTGTTTGCCTCAGGCTTGATTGAGCAAATTCCGCTAGCCGCGCTTGTCGGCGTAATGTTCATGGTGGTTATCGGAACTTTTGCGTGGCAGTCCTTGTCCATTATGCGCAAAATCCCGCTCATTGACGCCTTTGTGATTATCCTCGTAACCGCCGTGACCGTCTGGCATGACCTTGCCACCGCCGTTGTTGTCGGGGTTATCGTCAGCGCGCTCGCCTATGCATGGCAGACGGCTAAGCATATTCATGCGCGCACAGAAATCGACGAAGACGGCGCGAAAATCTACAAAATTGATGGCCCGCTTTTCTTTGGCTCAATTGAAGGTTTTACCGAATTATTTGACCCAGAAAATGATCCAGAGCGTATCGTCATCGACTTTATGGATAGCCGGGTTGCGGACCAAAGCGCCCTGCAAGCGATTGACGCGGTCGCGGCGAAATATCAAGCGCTCGGCAAGCGGTTAGAGCTGCGTCACTTAACCCATGATTGCCATAAGCTTCTCAGCAAAGCCGGACAGCTTATTGTCGATAGTGATGATGACCCTGATTATCAACTCGCCGTGGATTATACCGTCAATACGGGCGCGCTAGGCGGCGGACATTAAATAATAAAAGCCCCGCCTAATGTGGGTTAGGCGGGGCTTCATTTCCTTGGAAGGGAAACTGTTTACGACACCTGAGCAAATTGGTTCATGGTGTTTTTATGGCCGCCCGCTTTGAGCGCGCGCTCGCCCGCTACCATTTCTTTGAACGTATCGCCAAGGTCAGAGCCGACCTCGTGCTGATGTTTCACCGCCGAGACGCCATTGCGAATTTCTTCGCGCTGAATAGTGTTGACGTAGGCTTCCATTTTGCGGTCGCCGAAATAGCCCGTGGACAAATCATCCATGAATTTCGCGGTCATGTGGAAGGTCGGCAAGGTAATCAAATTGTGGAATACGCCGGCCTCTCTCGCAATGTCGGTTTGGAAAGCGGCAAGGCGGCGATTAGTCTCTAGGCCTAGCTCCTTATCGTCATAACGTGACGCCATAAGCTGCACATCCGCAGGATAATCCGCGGCTTTAATTTTGCCCGCTTCAATCCACTCTTCACGCACTTGCTGGCGCAGATTTAGCGTCCAGTTAAAGCTTGGTGAGTTATTATAGGTGAGCTTTGCATTGGGCACGACTTCGCGAATGGCGTTGACCATGCCGGCAATGCGCGCAACATTTGGCGTCGCGGTTTCAATCCAAAGCATATCCGCGCCGCCTTCGGTGAGAGAGCTAATACAGTCTTCAATCACCCGCTGCTCGCCAGTGTTTTCTTTGAATTTGTACAGGCCATTGGGCAGGCGTACAGGGCGCACGATTTTGCCGTCTTGCATCAGGGCGACTTCGCCTTCGCCGAGCGGATTTTCATCCGTGACAATATCCGTCTCTAGCCATTTGATATATTCCGCCGCGCCGTCTGCGCCGTTGGAGACAGGGATTTTCTGGGTTAGCCCTGCGCCAAGGCTGTCCGTGCGCGCGACGATAACCCCGTCATCCACGCCAAGTTCTTCAAACGCCATGCGTACGGCTTTAAGTTTTACGTTAAATTCTTCGCGCGGCACGGTGACTTTGCCGTCTTGATGGCCGCACTGTTTGGCGTCGGACACTTGGTTTTCAATCTGAATACAGCACGCGCCGGCTAATATCATTTTTTTGGACAGCAAATAGGTCGCATGTTCATTACCAAAGCCCGCGTCAATATCGGCGATGATGGGCACGACATGGGTTTCAAAATTGTCGATAGCTTTGATGGCCTCGTCAACACCGCCCGTGCCGGCGCGCGCGGTTTTCAGCGCACCGAATAAATCATTAAGCTCGACCTCATCGGCTTGGCGCAATGAGGCGTAAATTTCCTCAATCAAATCGACCACGGAGGTTTTTTCATGCATGGATTGATCCGGCAAATGGCCAAAACTATTGCGCAGGCCGGCGACCATCCAGCCCGATAGATAGACATAGGCGCCCTTGGTTGTGCCTTTCAGGCGGCGCACGGATTTAATCATTTGCTGGGCATGGAAGCCGGACCAACAGCCAAGCGACTGGGTGAACTGGCTACTATCTTTGTCATAGGCGCTCATATCGGCGCGCATGACGCTGGCCATGTCCTTGGCAATATCCAGATGGGTATTATAGGTGTTTTGCATACGCAATTGCACCAT
>JAZGFA010000065.1:0-6877 GCA_036478975.1 Robiginitomaculum sp.
GAAGCCATTCTTATAAAGCGGCAAAAAACCGTCAAAGCTGTAGACGAGGAGGCCCCCGCCCCCGTGCCCGCCTATCAGCCGAGCGCCCAGAGCGCCAATATATTACTCGCCGATGTGGACGCCCTCGCCGCGCAGGGAAAACATGCGCAGGCCGTGCATACATTATTGCTACGCTCAATTGCTGACATTCGCAAAAATCGCCCGCGCGCCGTGCCGCGAGATTTAACTAGCCGCGAGATTTCTACTCTGGCGATATTGTCGCAAGACTCCCAGCTGGCCTTTAAGGGCATTAGCGCGCGGGTTGAGCGTAGCCATTTTGGCGGACAACCCCTAAGCGAGCAGGACTTTGTTCTTAGCCGCGCCGCCTATACCAGTTTTGCCTTTGATAATTCCGCTAGCGCTACGCGTAAAAGGCGGCGCAAATGAGCCGCGTCGACATCAAAACCAGTCAGGCGCGCAAAAGCGTAGCCGTATCTGCGTTCAAGCCGATTACCTTGATTCTCATCGCCCTTGTCGGGCTGATTAGCTTTAGCGCCTTTATCACCTTGTCGGGGTTTGAGGGCGAGATTACGGAGCGTAAATCCGGTCGCCCCCATGCCGGCTCAAAGTCGCCCAATGGTTTTGCCGCTATTGTGCATTTGCTAAAAAGCCAAGATGTTGAGGTGGCTTTATCGCGCGGCGAAGAGGCTGAATGGGACCAATATGATAGCCTGACGGTCTATACAATTGCGCGCCCCGCAACTTCAGAAGCCATTGCTAACGTCAATACGCGCGGCCCAACCCTGTTTGTTATGCCCAAATGGCGCGTATATAAAAGTCTTGAAAAACCCGGAAGGTTTGTAAAAACTGGCCTGCATAACCCCGAAAGAATAGGCGATAATTTTAAAAGCCTTTCCGATGATATTGCGGTCATGCGGGTTTCACCGCCGGAGCTAAAAATTAGCAATATTAATGAAGATGAGGACACCGAAATAGAGGCGAAATCAGAGACAGACACGGCCCCTGACCTGACCACGACGGCGCCTATCACAGTTAGCTCCGACGCGAAAAAAGGCAATTACCCTAGCCGCGCCCCCGCCGCCCTAGAGCCTGTCACCATTGATCGATTGCAAAGTTTTTCCAGCCCCGCCTTCCATGCCATCCTGACCATTGACGGGAAAATGGTGCTAGGGCAGCTCGAAGACACGCAAACCTATTTGCTCTCGGAGCCCGACTTGCTCGATAATGCGGGGGTGAAAGATTACGCCATAGCCGCCAATGCAATGGCCATGCTCGACTATCTCAACCCAGAATCTGACAGCGTATATTTTGACCTGACCCTTCACGGCTTGGGCACGGGGCAAAACCTAATTAAAGTCCTGCTTAAGCCGCCATTTTTAGCCGCGACATTGTGCTTACTGGCGACAGGCTTGTTACTGGGGTGGCGCGCTTTTACCCGCTTTGGCGCTCCCCACCGAGACGTGCGCGCCTACGCCCTTGGCAAACAAGCTTTGGCTAATAATTCCGCCGACCTTATCCGCCTTGCCGGGCGACAGCCCAATATGGCGAAGGGCTATGCGGCTCTAATAAAATCCCTAACGGCGCGAACCGTGCGCGCCCCCAAAACCCTAAGCGATAGCGAGCTTATCGCGACCCTAGACCGCATGGGTCGCCGCAGTAAAACCGAGTACTCACTCAAAGATTTAACCGCGCAAGCAGAGAAAGTGAGCGACAATGAAGCGCTCATGAACCTCGCGCAAAAACTCTATAAATGGCGACAGGAGATTACCCATGACACCCCATAATGTACCAGAGCTAGCCCAAAGCATTCGCGATGAAATCGGCAAGGCGGTTATCGGCCAAGCCGACACAATAGACCTCATGCTGGTCTCCCTCTTTGCCGGCGGCCATATATTGCTTGAAGGGGCGCCGGGAACGGCCAAGACTTTCCTCGCCCAGTGCTTTGCCACGGCGACGTCTTTAAAATTCGGGCGGGTGCAATTTACCCCCGACCTGATGCCCGGCGATATTATCGGCACGAATTTGTTTAACTTTCAAACCAATGAGTTCTCCCTCGTTAAGGGGCCGATTTTTTGCGATTTATTGCTTGCCGATGAAATCAACCGCACCCCGCCAAAAACCCAAGCCGCCCTGCTAGAGGCCATGCAAGAGCGCATCGTCACCATTGACGGCAAACCCCACCCGCTCGGCGCGCGCTTTATGGTTATCGCCACGCAAAACCCGATTGAGCAGCAAGGCACATATCCACTGCCCGAAGCCCAGCTTGACCGCTTCCTGTTTAAACATATCCTCGCCTATCCAAGCCGCGAGGAAGAACTCGCCATTGTGGCGCGTCATGGGGCGCGCACCGGCTCTGCAAAGCCGAAGTCCCTTGGAGTGAAAGCCGCCGTGACCCCGGCCAAAATCACCGCCGCGGTTAAGGCCGTATCAGAGGTAAAGCTAACGGATGAAGTCATTGAATATGTTGTAAACCTCGTGCGCGCCACCCGCGAAACCGCCGCCTTTGAAACCGGCGCATCCCCGCGCGCGGGCGCTATGATAGCCGCCGCCGCCCGCGCCTGCGCCGCCCTTGACGGACGCGATTTTGTTATCCCCGATGACGTGAAGCGCATAGCCCTGCCCGCCCTGCGCCATAGGGCAATTCTGTCGCCCGCCGCAGAGATAGAAGGCGCGGCGACTGATGATATTATCAAAAGCGTCATCGCGCAAACCGACGCGCCGCGCTAAGGATTAGCCGCCAGTGATTTACCCAACCCAGCGCGCCATTGCGGTCATGGCTACCGGAGTCCCCGTGACCCTCGGCCTCGCCATGATTGCGCCAAGCCTATGGCCTATAGGCGCGGCGTGGGTTGCCCTAATCACCTGCCTGATAGCGATTGACCATAGCCTTACGGCCAAGGCGGGATCGCTGAGCGTCAATAACGCCCTACCGGCCCTGCTCTATATTGACGACACCGAGCCCGTGTTCTTTGAGATAGACTTTGCGGGGAAAACAAAACCCAAAGCCCTTGATTTAAAGCTCGCAACAGGGCCGCGACTCTCGGCCGCCCCGCAATTCTCCCGCGTCGAGGCTAAAAACTGGCCGTTTAAAACCGGCTTTAACCTTACCACTTTGCGGCGCGGCAATGGAGAGGTAGAGGCGCTATGGGCGCGGTGGCGCGGGCCATTAGGATTGGTGTGGGTGCAAAAAACCTACGCCCTTAATGGCGATATTCCCATTTTGCCAAATTCCAAATATGTCACCCAAGAAGCGCTACGGTTCTTTTCCCAAGACGCGGCCTTTGGCCAAAAAATTCAGCTTAACCGCGGGCAAGGCACGGAGTTTGACAGCCTGCGCGAATTTGTCGCCGGCATGGATAAACGCGCGATTGACTGGAAACAGTCCGCCCGCCATCGCCGGCTAGAAGCCAAGGAATTTCGCACTGAGCGCAATCACAATATCATTTTTGCCATCGATACGGGCCGGCTAATGTGTGAACCGTTAAACGGCGTTCCGCGTATTGACCGCGCCCTGAACGCCTCCCTGCTCATGTCCTATGTCTGCCTTAAGGTAGGCGATAGGGTCGGATTTTTCGGCTTTGACGCCGTGCCGCGCGTTTACGCCAAGCCCGTATCGGGCCTCGCCGCTTTCCCGCAACTGCTAAAGCAAACCGCCAAAATTGATTACTCGATAGAGGAAACCAATTTCACCCTCGGCCTATCCCAGCTTGGCCGCACCCTAAGCCGCCGCTCTTTGATTGTGATATTTAGCGATTTTGTCGACACGACCAATGCGGAGCTCATGGTGGAAAATGTCGCCCGCCTTATCAAAACCCATCTTGTGGTCTTCGTCGCCTTTAATGATGTCGCCCTAGAGGATTATATGGACGCCGCCCCGGCCACTCCAGAAGATGTCACCCGCGCAGTGATTGCGGCATCGCTTAATCAAGAGCGCCAAATTGTGCTGGCCAAATTGCGGCGCATGGGCGTGCAAATCCTAGAGGCCGACATTGACACAATCGGCGTGGCGCTTCTCAACACATTTTTCGACCTCAAACGCAAGGGCAGCATTTAATGGCCAAGTTACAGCTAAAAAGTCACAAATTTCGCTCCGAACGGGAAGCGGACTGGAAAAGCCTAGAGGGCCTGCTTGGCCGCATCGAGAAAGGCTCGCTGCAATCGCTCAGCGACGGCGAGCTTATCGCCCTGCCCGCCCTATACCGCTCCGCCCTATCCTCGCTCTCCGTCGCCCGCGCCACCTCCCTTGACCAAGGGGTTATTGCCTATCTTGAGAGCCTGTCCGCCCGGGCCTATTTCATGCTCTACGGCACACGCACTAGCCTTAGCGAGCGCCTTGGGCAATTCTTTGCCCGCGACTGGCCCGTGGCCGTGCGCTCCATGTGGAAAGAGACGGCAGCGTCCTTCGCCATTAGCCTACTTGCGGGGCTTGTCGCTTACCTGCTGGTTATCAATAATATGGATTGGTATTATAATTTCATGCCCGACTCCATGGCCGGCGGGCGCTCTCCCGCCGCCGATACGGAGTATTTGCGCGACGTGATATATGGTGACCATGACGCTGAGGGGCTTTCCTCCTTTGCCACCATGCTGTTTTCCCATAATTCACGGGTCGCCATATTTGCCTTTGCGCTTGGCTTTGTTTTTTGCATCCCAACCGCCCTGCTTATGGCCTATAACGGCGCAATATTGGGCGCGTTTTACGCCCTGCATGTGGATAGAGGACTTGGGTTTGAGCTGACGGGCTGGCTGATGATACATGGCACAACGGAGCTATTTGCCATCATCCTCGCCGGCGCGGCGGGCTTTAAAATCGGCCTAGCCGTAGCCTTCCCCAAAGAAAAATCACGCCTCGATGCGGCGTCCATTGCGGGGAAATCCGCCGCCACCGTACTGGCCGGCGTGGTCGTCATGCTGTTCATTGCGGGGCTGATAGAAGGTTTTTTGCGCCAGCTTATCACTAGCGACTTTGCCCGCTACGCTATTGCTATTTCCATGCTAGCCATGTGGCTGTTTTATTTCTATGGCCCGCGCAGTTTCGACGACGAGTCAAGTGATACGCCCAATGCAATGCGAGGCAATCCATGAGCACCGCGCCAAAGCCTAGCTATATCCAGATGAGCCGCGCTAAGGATAAATCCATACGCGAGCTTGTGACCCCTGAGGGCGTTGATTTAAAAATAAAACTCGCCGATCCCGGTTCACGCATTGGGGCATTTCTGATTGATTTGACCATTATGGTTGCCGCCCTCATAGCCCTATCGCTTGGGGCTATATATGGCGCGAACAAACTAGACCTCGAATCAAGCGGGGAAATCGCCGTCGTCATTTGGATGTTGGCCTTCTTCTTTTTGCGCAGTTTTTACTTCACCTTTTTTGAAATTAGGCCAAAGGGCGCAACCCCCGGAAAAATGATAATGAAATTACGGGTCGCCTCACGTAATGGGGAGCGCCTCACCGCCCCGGCCGTATTTGCCCGTAATGCCATGCGCGAGCTTGAGTTTTTTCTGCCTCTGGGATTTTTCTTCTCCCAAGGCGGGGATATTAGCGGGCTTATTGCGCTTACGGGCTTGGTGTGGAGCGGGCTGTTTTTATTCCTGCCCCTGATGAATAAGGACAGGCTACGAGCCGGCGACCTTATTGGCGGCACATGGGTGATAGCCGCCCCGCGCCCCATTCTCGCCAAGGACCTCGCCGCGCCGACGGATAAGCACGCCGTGCTTGGTTATAATTTCACGCCCAAGCAAGTCGGCGCTTACGGCATACATGAGCTGCATGTTCTCGAAGATGTGCTGCGCACCAATAATCTAGAAACCCTTATCGCCGTGGCCGCGCGAATCAGAGAGAAAATTGACTGGGAACGCGGCGGGCGGGAGCTTGATCGCGACTTCCTCAATGCCTATTACGCCGCCCTGCGCAAGCAATTAGAAGTGCAAATGATGTTTGGAAAACGCCGAGTTGATAAGTTTGACAAATAAGGCGAAATAAAGGCCGATAAGGGCCAATATCGAACAATTTTGTGGATAAGTTTACGACTTCACGGTGAATCACTTTGATTTCAAGCAAAAATGCTCATTAATGTTATCAGCCAAAACATGAATTTGAATTGGCGGGCGGGTGGCAAGGTTGCCCCACATCGGCTGAACCATCCGTCCAATACATTCCCTCAGCATATTTAACGGTATTGCCGTGCTTATTTCCCGCTTTCGGGCAATTTTGGGCGGTAATTATTATCATGTTTGGCAAGCACTTCGGTGGCGATAAAGACGCCGCCTTGCATCGCCCCCGTCAACACAGCCCCCTCACCTTCACGAAATAAATCCGGCAATATCCCCGTATAGCTAACGGCGAGTTGGTCTGGCAGGCCATTTGGATTATCAAAATCATGCACAGTAAATAGGGTTGTTAGGGAGCCGTCTTTAACGATACTGTCCATCTCAACTAGCCCGCCAATGCGAATGTGTTCTGATTTAGCAATAAAGCCCGGCGCAAGAACCCCGCTCGGATTATGGAAAAACTGGGTATTATCCTTGAGCGCCGACAGCAGCAAATAAGCGCCGGCAATCACCAGGGCGGCAAAAAGCGCAACAATGCCAAGGCGGCGGTTTCTGTGTACGGGTTTCATAGGGCCTTATCACTCATTTTTTGCGCTTTGTGAACGCGTCGGACTGACACAGTGTTTGGGCACAGTTTGGGCACAGTTTGGGCACAGTCTTTGGCGCGCTATTTTAGCGCGTTAATTTGGCTCGCTTTATAACGCTTTGGTGGCTAAAGACTAGCTATGAATAGCGCCTTCACATTAGAGTTTAACCGCGTCAGCCTTGCGCGCGGGCCACGCCCTATTGTGGACGGTTTTTCCCTTGAGGTGAAGGGCGGCGAT
>JAZGFA010000066.1:0-12533 GCA_036478975.1 Robiginitomaculum sp.
GCTATAGGGGCGAATGGTAATTGCCATTCGGGCGCGGTTTAGCGTCCCTCGCGCGCTGTGGCAAGGGGGAAATTGCATATTTGTGCACTTATCTCAGGCGGGCCTAGCGCCGCCTGAGGTCGATGCAAATTTAGGGTAGGCTTAGGCTTCGCTCGCAAGGGCGCCGCGCCGGCGAAACAGGCTTAAAATCGCGCAGGCAATGGCATAACCAATGAGAAGATGAGCGTAATCGAGCCCTAAAAGCTTCGCTGAACTGCCGCCATATAAAACATTATAAGCCATTACCGGCAGGGCAATGAGTGTGGCGATTATCGCGCCGATTTTCACGCATGTTCCAAGCCGCGCCGCATTTGCATGGTTGAGAATATAGGCAAGGCCGAGAACCTGCGCGAGGGTAATGATAATGCCCCAGACAAATCCCATCGCCCCCATGGATTCCATATTGGTCTGCGCCGCTTCTTTAGATATGCCGCTAAGCGATATCCAGAGGTCTTCAAATAAAATTCCGTACCAAATAAATCCAAGCATATAGAGCGCGAGGCTCGCCAATAAAATGCCCAGTAATGAACTTCCGAAAATCTTAGGCATAACGCCTCCCCTATTTATGGCCATGATTGGCTCTGCGCTGAGCATAGCAACAATTTCCGCCCTGGACAATCAACCCTTGCGCGCGGGCGCGGGCGCGTTACAAACGGCTAGCCCATCGCCTTGGAGACATTATGGCCCGCATCCTTATCACGTCCGCCCTGCCCTATATTAACGGGGTTAAGCATCTTGGCAATTTGGCCGGATCCATGCTGCCCGCCGATGTTTATGCGCGCGCCATGCGCCTTATGGGCCATGAAGTGCTGTATATTTGCGCCACGGATGAGCATGGCACGCCGGCAGAGCTTGCCGCGCAAAGCGAAGGCATGGAAGTCGCCGATTATTGCGAGAAAATGCACGAGGCGCAAAAAGCCGCCGGCGCGCAGTTTAAGCTCTCCTATGATTATTTTGGCCGCAGTTCTAGCCCCGCCAACCACGCGCTAACCCAGCATTTCGCGCGGGTCCTAGAAGATAATGATTTAATTGATGAGCGGGTTTCAAAGCAAATTTACTCCAATGCTGATGGGCGCTATTTGCCTGACCGTTACGTCGAGGGCACGTGCCCCAATTGCGCTTTCGAAGCGGCGCGCGGCGATCAATGCGATAATTGCGGCAAGCTGCTTGACCCAATTGATTTGATAGAGCCTTACTCCGCCGTGTCCGGCAGTAAGGATGTGGAAATCCGCGAGACTAATCATCTGTATTTAAAACAATCGGTCATGGCGGACCGCCTACGCGCATGGGTTAGCAAGGCGCAGGGCTGGCCGCCGCTCGCCACCTCGATTGCAATGAAATGGCTCGATGAAGGCCTGCGCGACCGCGCCATTACCCGCGACTTATCATGGGGAATCCCTGTGGTGGATGCTGACGGAAATCCGCGCAAAGGTTTTGAGGGCAAGGTTTTTTACGTCTGGTATGACGCGCCCATCGCCTATATTTCCGCGACCCAAGACTGGGCGGCGAAAACCGGCGGCGACTGGAAATCTTGGTGGCGCACGGACGCGAATGCTGATGACGTGCAATATGTGCAATTTATGGGCAAGGATAATGTCGCCTTCCACACCCTGTCGTTCCCGACCACAATCATAGGCTCCGGAGAGCCTTGGAAACTGGTCGATAGCCTTAAGGCGTTTAACTGGGTGACATGGTATGGCGGCAAATTCTCGACCTCTTCAAAGCGCGGCGTGTTCATGGACCAAGCCCTAGAAATCGCCCCGTCCGATTATTGGCGCTGGCACTTAATCGCCAATGCGCCAGAGGGCGATGACGCGGCCTTTACGTGGGAAGAATTCCAAGCGGGCATTAATTCTGATTTGGCCAATGTGCTGGGTAATTTCGTCAATCGCATCACTAAATATACGGTGGGTAAATTTGACGGCAAAGTCCCTGACGGCGGCGTTGCGGGTGAGGCCGAGGCGTGGCTTGTCAAAGAATTGCAAGAGCGTATCCCCGCTATGATTGCCCATTATGAGGCGCGCGAATTTCGCAAAGCCATGGCGCAGACGCGGGCTATTTGGGCGGCGGGTAATGAATATCTTACCATGGCCGCGCCGTGGACCCATTATAAAACCGACATTGACCAAGCCGCCATTGGCGCGCGCACCGGACTTAATTTAGTCGCCCTATTTGGCATAATTGCCCAGCCTATTATTCCCGACGCGGCGGAGAAAATCTTGGACGCTATGGCTATTCCCCAGCAAAATCGCACATGGGAATTTGGCGACACGGACGCGATAGCGGGCTTAATTGACGCCCTACCCCGCGGCCTAGGGATTAGCGCGCCGGACGTGCTGTTTACAAAAATCGAAAGTGATGACGTTGAGGCGTGGACAGCGCGCTTTGGCGGTGACGCTTAGAGTGATATTTCAGAAACAATTAGGAGACCTCCATGGGATTCGTTGAAGCCATAAAATCATTTTATAATCGCTATTTTGACTTTGAAACGCGCTCATCCGCTTCCGAATATTGGTGGGTCGCTCTGTTCCATATTCTTGCCTATATCGTGCTTGCCGTCTTTTTAGGCACGGTAATAGCACTAAGTGCTAACGGCGGCGGAGAGCCTAGCGCGGCAGGGATGCTCCTTGGCTTTGGCCCCCTAGTTCTTTTTTTTCTCGCCAATATCATACCCGGAATTGCCGTGTCCGTACGCAGGTTTCACGACCAAGATAAAACTGGATGGATGTATCTTCTCATTATCCCCTCTATTATTCCAGGTATTGGCATCATTTTCTCCATCATTATCATCGTATTCATGTGCCTGGGCGGAACCCCCGGCCCCAACCGGTTTGGCCCCGACCCATTAGGGCGCGGCGAGACTATGGAAGACGTGTTTTCTTAAAGCTAGTCCTTCTAAATAAAAAGCCGCCCGTAAGAGGCGGCTTTTTTAATGTCTGATTACCCACCTATTAGCCGAGCATATCTTGGCGCACTTGCTCACGCAAAAGGTCAATCGGGGCCATGCCCTTATCGGTTTTAAAGTGCCAATAGGTCCAGCCATTACAGGCCGGAGCTTGTTGCACGAATGCGCCGACTTGATGGATAGAGCCGCGGGTCTCATCACTGACCACCGAGCCATCGGGCCTAATGGAAACCACATGGCGGCCCTTAGGGGAAAACAGCTGTTCTCCGGGCTGCAAGAGGCCGCGCTCGATGATAGTGCCGAACGGCACGCGCTTGGCGGCGCGTTTGGACGGGGTGACAATTAACGCTTCCGGCGAGCCGGGAACGATGCGGTCAATGCGTTTTGTTGCGTGGGCGATATAGTCGTCCTCGCGTTCAATGCCAATCCATTTACGGCCCAGTTTTTTCGCCACCGCGCCAGTCGTGCCCGTGCCAAAGAACGGGTCAAGTACAATGTCGCCCGGATTAGTCGAGGACAGCAAAACCCGGTGCAATAGGCTTTCTGGCTTTTGCGTCGGATGGGCTTTATTGCCGTCCTCGCCCTTAAGCCGCTCATGGCCCGTGCAAATTGGCAAGGTCCAGTCGGAGCGCATTTGCACCCCGTCATTGAGCATTTTCATCGCGTCATAATTAAAGGTCGGGCGCGCCTTTTCATCCTTGGTCGCCCAGATGAGCGTCTCATGGGCATTGGTAAAACGCGTGCCGCGAAAGTTCGGCATGGGGTTGGTTTTACGCCAGATAATATCGTTTTGAATCCAAAAGCCTTGGTCTTGCAAAATGCCGCCAACGCGGAAAATATTGTGATAGCTCCCCATCACCCAAATCGCGCCATTTGGTTTTAAAAGGCGCCGCGCCGCTTTCATCCAGTCATGGGTGAAAAGGTCATAGGCATCCATCGTGTCAAACCGGTCCCAATCATTGGTGACCCCGGCCACGGCGCTATTATCCGGGCGAGAGAGGTCACCGCCGAGCTGTAGGTTATAGGGAGGATCTGCAAATACGAGGTCAACGCTCTGCTCTGGCAGATCATTCATCACGTCAATGCAATCGCCTTGGACGATGGAGTTAAGGGGGAGAGCGGCCATGTGGGTTCCAGTCTTTATGGTAAACAAAGTGTTAGAATCACAGTTGGGCCGAATCGGTTAATTAGGTGTGAAGGGGCGCGCAACTAATTGAAAAAACATATTTTTTAAGACTTTGTTAGGAGTGGTTAACGATTATGCTCGCATATGCAGCTATAGCCCCTAAAGTTGTAGGCAGTGGGGACTGGGCATCATGAAAACAAAAAACTTCACGTTAAGTGGGAAGCAGAACAAGGCACGCGCCGGCCAAATGCGTGCGGATGACATCTGGTCTGCGGCGAGCGGTCAGGCCCATTGGCGATTACGCGCCATTATAGCGCTTTGCATCATCGGTCTGATAATATTTGCTCTTCGCGATAGCGCCGCCGCCGCTCACTGGCTCTCATGGCCCCTCAGTTTCATCATCCTCGCCATGGCGACCCTCCGTCTGTGCGCCTGTTACTTTGCCTTAACCCGAACGCGCCCCGACCTTTTCAACCCAGCCCTTTTGGCCGACCCAGCCGTCTGGCCAAGCTATACCGTGCTTGTGCCCATGCGCGACGAAGCCCATATGGTTGAGCCATTAATGAGCAGTTTACGCGCCCTTGATTACCCGATTGGCCGACTAGAAATTCTGATGATAAGCGAGGCCAATGACCCGGCTACCACGGCGCAAGTGCTAAAATATTTAGAGCCGCCGTTTAAAAGTGTCGTTGTGCCAACCAGCCTGCCCGCAACAAAACCCAAGGCGCTCAACGTCGCCATGGAGCAAGCCAAGGGCGAAATTGTCACCATATATGACGCGGAGGATCGCCCGCATTCAGGACAGCTTAAATGCGCCGCCCGCGCCCTCATACGCGATGACACGCTCGAAGCGGTGCAGGCTCCGCTGTGGCTTTATAATGCGCCGCGCAATTTTCTAACCAAGCAATTCACCCTTGAATACGCCTCCCTATTTCAGGTCTGGAACCCGGCGCTCGCCCGGCTTGGTCTGCCATTTCCCCTCGGCGGCACCAGCAATCATATAAAGCGCGAAGCCCTGGATATGGCCGGCTGGTGGGATCCGCATAATGTCACCGAGGACGCGGATTTAAGCTTTCGCCTTAGCGCTATGGGGTGGAGCATTGGCGCGATTTCCCTTGCGACAAAAGCAGGCAATACGGGGGAGGGCACGCGCGAGGGCACGGGGGAAGAAGCGGTCAGCCACTACCCCAATTGGCTCTCCCAGCGCGTGCGCTGGCAAAAGGGTTTTTTGCAAAGCTGGCAAGTGCATATGCGCCAAATAAGAGGCCTAGGCTGGCGACGCGTCCTCGCCCTGCAAATCACTTTAGGCACGACCATCGTCGTCGCCTTTTTGCACCCGTTCGCCATTTTCGCGATGACGTTGATATTTTTTCTCAAAACATTCGCCCTTATTGGCCTAATTTTCGCGCCGCACTTTATCGCCGTCATGCTGTTTGGTTATGGCAGCGCCATATATAGCGCCTATGTCGCCCTGCGCCTATCTGGGCAACGCTCCCTTTATCCAAGCCTGTTTTTAATGCCGCTATATTGGATGATGATGTTTATTCCCGCCTGCCTCTCCGTGGTAGAGATTATCCGCGCGCCCTATCACTGGAATAAAACCCGCCATGAAGGCGAGGGTGAAGGCGGGGGTTAAGCCCTTGTATTCTAATTCCCCGTGCCTATCTAGCCTGCATGGACGCAGCAACACATCTTAGCTTGACACTATTTGCGCTCATCGCTTGCGGAGGGCTTGGCTTTTATAGCTACCACCTTGGCACGCGCGAGCATGACAAATTAACCCCGCGCATGATGCCGTGGAAGTTCATCGCCTTTGGCCTTTTGGCCACCGCCGTAATGGTGCTTGTCCACCTGCTTAACCTGCTGGGCTTTGAGACGGGCCGCTAGCGCTTAAACTTTGCTTGAAACTTAAGGCGGCGCGGCGCACTCTATCCTCATGAGCCTAAGCGGATACCATATTATAGAATTAGCCGGCATTGGCCCCGTGCCCTATGCGGGGCAGATTTTCGCGCAAATGGGCGCGAAAGTTACGGTGATTAAGCGGCCTAATGCAACAGAGCCGCTTATCTCCCATCATGGGAAGTCGTTCCTAGAGGCCGATTTGCGCACGCCCGAAGGCGTAGACGTGGCCCTTGCCCTTATCAAAAATGCTGACGGCCTGATTGAAGGCATGCGCCCCGGCGCGGCGGAGCGGCTTGGACTCGGGCCAAAGGATTGCCATTCTATCAACCCAAAGCTTGTCTATGGGCGGATGACAGGCTGGGGCCAAAACGGCCCTTGGGCGCGCATGGCGGGCCATGACATTAATTATATCGGCCTTACCGGCGCCCTGCACGCCATGGGCGAAGCGGGCCGCCCTCCTCCGCCCCCGCTTAACCTTATCGGTGATTATGGCGGCGGCAGTCTTTTCCTCGTCAATAAAATGTTGGCCGCATTTTTAAGCCGTGCCCAGATTGACCCAGATAAGCGTAGTGACGCAAAGCATGGCGTGGTGATTGACGCGGCGATTATTGACGGCGTGACCTCTATGATGGGCATCGTCCATGATTTGGACGCAATCGGCCTATGGCAGCCAGAGCGCGGCGCCAATATACTCGACGGGGCCATGCCCTATTATCGCTGTTACGCCACCGCGGATAATCGCTTCATCGCCGTAGGCTGTATTGAGCCTAAATTCTTCGCTATAATGCTTGAAAAGCTTGGCATAGACCCAAGCGCATTTGGCGGGCAAAACGACCCCGCTTGCCGCCTTAGCCAGCGCGCCCAATTAGAAACGATATTTGCCAGCCAGACCCGTAATCATTGGGCGGCGCATTTTGACGGAACCGACGCCTGCGTCACTCCGGTGCTGAATTACAGTGAGGCGGCGTGCCACAAGCAAAATAGCGCGCGCCCAGACCGGCAATAGCCAGACCAATTAAGAGTAAGACAGTCAATATCAAGCCAGCCAATAAACGCAACGGCGCTTGCCTTTAGCGCCCCCCTCGGCTATAGCGCGCAGGCTTACTTTAAAAGTGACACATATAGCCCCGATTGGCGGGACTTAGACCGCGCGAGACCATCCGTGTTGGCACACCGAAAAACTGGAGTTTTTCTATGAGCGATGCTCAAAAAATGAATCCGTCCACGGACGATTTCGCCTCAATGCTTGAGGCTTCCCTCGAAACAAATTCAATGACTGAAGGCAGTGTTGTCAAAGGCACCGTAACCGCCATTGAAAAAGATATGGCTATCATTGACGTGGGCCTAAAAACCGAAGGCCGCGTGCCTTTGCGTGAGTTTTACATCCCCGGCGAAGGCATTACTGTCAAAGCTGGCGATAGTGTTGACATTTACCTAGAGCGTATCGAAAACGCCCTTGGCGATGCTATTCTTTCGCGCGACAAAGCGCGCCGCGAAGAGAGCTGGGTCAAGATGGAGAAGTTCTACGAGAACGAAGAACCTGTTACTGGCGCCATTGTTGGCCGCGTTAAAGGCGGCTTCACCGTTGACCTTGGCGGCGTAAACGCCTTCCTTCCCGGTTCACAAGTTGATATCCGCCCCGTGCGTGACGTTGGCCCTCTGATGAATGAAGACCAGCCGTTCATGATTTTGAAAATGGACCGCCCTCGCGGCAATATCGTGGTATCTCGCCGCGCAGTTCTCGAAGAGAGCCGCGCCGAGCAGCGCGCTGAGCTTGTTGCCCAGCTTGCCGAAGGCGAAACTCGCGAAGGTATCGTTAAAAATATCACCGATTACGGCGCATTCGTCGACCTTGGCGGTATTGATGGCCTCTTGCATGTCACTGACATGTCTTGGCGCCGTGTATCTCACCCAAGCCAAGTGCTTTCCGTGGGCGACACTGTTAAAGTTAAAATCGTTCGCATTAATCCAGAAACACAACGCATCAGCCTTGGCATGAAGCAGCTTCTGGAAGATCCATGGGATGCGGTTGCCGCGAAATACCCTACGGGCACCAAGCTTACGGGTACGGTTACCAATATCGCGGATTACGGCGCATTCATCGAGCTTGAAGAAGGCGTTGAAGGCCTTGTTCATGTCAGCGAGATGAGCTGGACTAAGAAAAATATCCATCCGGGTAAAATCGTTTCTACTTCCCAAGAAATCCAAGTTATGGTTCTTGAAGTGGATAGCGAAAAACGCCGTATCAGCCTTGGCATCAAGCAGGTTCAAGATAATCCTTGGAACAGCTTTGCTAAGACTTTCCCTGCTGGCACAATCGTCAAAGGCGAAGTCCGCTCTATCACTGAATTCGGCCTATTTATCGGCCTTGAAGGTGACATTGATGGCATGGCGCATTTGTCTGACCTGTCTTGGGACATCTCCGGTGAAGACGCTTTGGCGACCTACACTAAAGGCGATATGGTTGAAGCGAAAATCCTCGAAGTCGATACGGACAAAGAGCGCATTTCTCTTGGTATCAAGCAGCTTGTTAAAGACACTGGCGCGAAAGCTGGCAGCGCATCACGCGCAGGACGCAATCAAACTGTTACGTGTACGGTTACGGAAATCACGACCGGCGGCATCGAAGTTAAATTCGGTGAAGAAGGCGCGGAAACAACCGCCTTTATCCGTAAGTCTGATTTGTCCCGTGAACGCACAGAGCAACGCCCAGAGCGTTTTGCTGTTGGCAATAAAGTGGATGCGCGCATCCTCAAAGTTGACAATAAAACCGGCAAGGTTCAAATCTCTATCAAGGCGCTTGAAATCGCTGATGAGAAAGAAGCCGTTGATCAGTATGGCTCGTCCGATAGCGGCGCATCCCTTGGTGATATCCTCGGCGCAGCGCTTAAAACTAGCGAGTAATACCCGCCATTCGCCGCGCTTATATGGCGCGGTGAATAACCAACAAAATTTAAAGGCCCCGCTCCGGCGGGGCCTTTTTTTTATGGCGCTTGTTTACTGCGTAGAATGCTAGAGGCTTACTATGGAGAAACGCCTGTTAGGCACTCGCCCATGGGGTCAAAGCGCTCGAGGCGGGTGTATAACGCCAAGATGATCTTATAACCCTAGAAAAGGATTTGAGGCGCTGGGGGTAGACTTAACGGCGTAGTTAATCGGGCCCGTTATTGACGCTTATTATCGCAAAGGTTTCAGGCATTCTTAAATTACCCTCAGGGTTTTAAGTCGGCAACGCGCCTTCGCCGCTATTGTTCTCCGCGGCTACGGCTTGGGCTTTATCCTCGCGTACGGGGCCGAAGGTCAGCACGGTGCTACCGGCGCTATATTTGACCTTTTGCCCGGACTGGGAAATTTCCAAATTACCGGCGGCGGATTTAGCCAGCAGAATATCTTGGCTGTCACCGCGGTCTTCAATTAATTTCTCTAGGCTATATTCGTCCGACAATGTGGTCGCGCGAAAACGCCAGCCGCCCCACCAGTCGCGGGTTAACGCATCAAAGGTGCGGCCTGTATTTGACAATAAGCGCCCGCGCGAGGTGAAGGTAATCATATTCGGGTCGTTCGCATCACTCTCTTGGCCGGCGAGCTGGAACACGCGGTGGCGGCCAAGCTCCGGCGCAAATTCTACGCAGACCAAAGAATTATAAGCGTCATTAGGCGTCACGGCGATAAGGTAGCTAAACTTGTTATGGTCAAGGCGATGGTCGGCGTTTTCCGATAAGACTTCGCCGTAAAAAACATTATGCCCCTCTAGGCGCGCGCCGCGAAGCCTGCGCCAATTCGTGTCCGCCATCGTCACGGGCACGCCCATTTCTTTCAGCGCCTTAGCGAGGCCAAGCGACCACGGATTGGCCCCGACAATAAGCACGCCTTCGCTGGTTTCCGTCGCTAGGCCCAGCAGTTTCGCCACGGGGCCAACCGTAAAGCTTGATGACAGCACGGTGGCAAATACAAGCGCAAAGGCGAGCGGCACAAACATCGCCCCGTCAATACGCCCCATGGCGACAAGCTCTGTGGCGAAGAAACCGGCCACGGCCACGGCGACAATACCGCGCGGGGCTATCCAGCTTATCAGCAAGACTTCGCGCCATTTCAGGCCAGAGAAAAGCGTGGCGATAAACACCGCAATCGGGCGCACCAAAAACATCGTCGCCAGCACAAACAGGATAATGCGCGGGTCGTCAAAGAAGCTTTTCATAACGTCCGTGGTCAAGGTCGCCGTCAAAATAACAAAGACGCCGGAGACTAAAAGCACGGCGATGTTTTCCTTAAACCGGCGCATTTCTACCATGGCCGCATATTTAGTATTGGCCATGGTCATGCCCATTGCCGTCACCGCCAGCAGCCCGGTTTCCTCGGCCACTTCATTGGCCAGAACGTAAATGCACAATACCCAAGCCAGCACGACCGGAGCCTTTAAATATTCCGGAATATGCCCCTTGCGAAAGGCCCATGCCAGGCCATAGCCAGAGGCCACGCCGACAATTGCGCCCATTAGCGCCGCCAGCACAAGCGTCGCAAACGCCATAACAAGCCCGTCGCCCTGCGCCGTAAACCGGATATATTCATAGGCTCCCACGGCCAGCAAAGCCCCGACAGGGTCATTAACAATGCCTTCCCATTTAAGGACGTTGGCAGGACGGTCGGCCAAATGCGCTTGGCGCAGGAGCGGGATAATCACCGTCGGCCCCGTCACAACGAACAGCCCGCCTATCATCGCGGAAATGTCCCATGGCAGGCGCACTATATAATGGGCCGCGCAGGCGCCTAGCGCCCAAGCAATCGGCGTGGCGACTAACACCATGCGCCGCACGGGTTTGGAGCTATCGCGCAGATCGGAAAGCTTAAGGGTCAGCCCGCCCTCAAACAGGATAATCGCCACGGAAATCCCAATGACCGGCCGCAGCAAATCGCCAAAATCAGAAACCGGATTAAGCCGTAGCGCGCCAATGAGCCCCGCTAAAATGTCGGGCATATGCAGGGTGAGAAGCCAGCCAAAAAACGGCCCAAATATCAGGCCCGCAATGGCCATTAATACGATGGCGGGTTTTTGCAATTTCCACGCAAGCCATTGGGCCCCGATACCGAGGGCTCCGATAAGCGCCATTTTAAGCGGCAAGAGGTGAACAATGTGACTAGCTGCATCAGACATATATCGGTCGGCCTTTGTTAGATTCGGTCGAAGTAACGCCCTCTATAGCACGAAAATCGCGCGCGGGGCGAGTAAAAGCGCGATTAAAGCCGTGATTAAATCTGGGCATTATTCGGAAATCGCGCGCTGTATATCAAAGCCAATATCGCTGCCGCCATAATGACCATTATCATATTTATCCGTGCGGGTTTCAAACCAGCCCAACAAATATTTATAAAGCCCCTCATAGGCCGTTTGCAAATCATGGTCATTAAACGGCATATCAAAATCAAATTTAAGATGGTCTTCTATTTGCAGGTAAATATGGTCGCCCTCTTTGCGGCAATGCACAACAATGCGCATATAATCGCCAAGGTTTGACACTTGCACCGCAAGGCCAAAGCTCATTGGCTCTAGGGGCAAAAACCCCTTACCGGATACGGAAAACGCCGCAGAGCCATAATCATTGGCCGCAAATGGGCCTTGCGGCGGCACGAGGTAAACGCATTTCTGCCCGTCATCCAGATAGACGCACAGCCCGTCGCGCAGCCGCTCCGCCACCGAACGTATCTGCACGTAATTATCAAAACTGCGCAGGCCATAAACCTCCGCCGCCGCCTGCACTAGGCCTAGCCGGGTTTGCGGCGCGGCCTTTGCGTCTACCCCTGCCCCTGCTTTTGCCGGCGCCTTTATCGATGTCTTCGCTTTTTTCTTAGCCATGCCCGTCACTCCAATCAGCCGCCATACTGCTAGCCCGCCCCCCAAAGCGCAAGGGCCTAGATAGGCCGTTGCGTATCGATACAACAAAGCGCATTTGCCCATTGCCGCCGCGCCCGCGCTAGGCTAAAGACCGCCATCCGCACCCGTAGCTCAGCTGGATAGAGCGCTGCCCTCCGAAGGCAGAGGTCGCGCGTTCGAATCGCGCCGGGTGCACCAAACTTATCAATGGAATCAATGATTTAAGCCAAGTTCGCCAAATGGTCAATACTGCCAATTTCAATCGGGCACCATGGGGGCACCAAAATAAATATCACATAAGCTAATCGCATCTACTTAGAGGTTAAGACAAAAACGTAGTTGATGGCTTAGTGCTGAGCTCAGGCAATCCTCTGGTGGACTCGAATCGGATAATGTATTGCCAGCAACAAAGGCTCGCAAAACACCAAAGGGCTAAGCCTCCCCATGATCGGCGCCCTGCTAGGCAGCTCCCAACCATCAACAACTGCGCGGTATGCACATTTGCAAACCAATCATTGCAAGACGTGTCAGAGTTGGTATCGGCGGCGCTTGAAGATAGTTTCTCGTCTAATTAATGAATTTGTCTTTGCAAAATTAAATACCTGCTTTAGTTGTTAAGCATGACAACGACTCATGACTTTTTTGCGGAACCAATTCTTAATTCACCATATGATGTACCAACGCGGCATCAT
>JAZGFA010000067.1:0-12662 GCA_036478975.1 Robiginitomaculum sp.
TTAATCGAGGATAAGGCGGGCTACCAGGCGGCGTTTTTGCGCTATGTTGCCCCGTGGGCGGATAAGGTCAAAGCGGTCAATTGCCCGGTGGATATTTGGCATGGCAGCGCCGATGGCTGGGCGCCGCTGTCTATGTCGCAGGCCTTAGTGGAGGCTATGGACGGGCGCGCTAATCTTACGATTTGCGACGGGCTGGCCCATTACACGACGCTGAAACAAGAATTGCCGGCAATTGCGCGGGGTTATTTTTCGGCAAGCCCCAAGGCGGCTACGCCGTAAAGCGCCGCGCCGGTTTTTTGTAAAACTTTGACCGGAATAGTTTTAACGTAATCCCCGCGCGGCCCGCGATTGAAATAACGCGCCATGGCGGTTGGCGTATCGATAAATTCAAGCAGGCGTTTGGCGACGCCGCCGGCGAGCACTACGCCGCCGCGCGCGCCAATGGCGAGGGCCATATCGCCAATTGCGCCCATAATAGCATCGGCGCGAATTTCGCACACGTCAAGACAGGCGCGGTCTCCGGCCACGGCGCGGTCACGAATTTCCTGCGGCGGCAATTTATGATAGGGCTGGCCTAGGCGGGTGCAAACCGCTTGATAAACCGCGTCCATGCCGCGTCCGCTACTGACCAGTTCAAGCGATACAAATTCATAATCGCGCTGCAAAATATGCAAAATTTCCGTCTCTTTTGGGGTTTGCGGCGCGTAAGCTTGGTGGCCGCCTTCGGACGGCAGGACTATCCATCCCCCCTTATCTGGGACAAGGCTGGCCATGCCAAAACCTGTGCCGGGGCCGGCGACGACAATTGGCGCATTGGGGTCGGCGACCGCTTCATTGAGAGTGGTAAAATCGGCGGGCGCGCATTCGGGCACGGCGCGGGCCATGGCGGCGAAATCATTATAAAGATAGACGGACTGGAATTTAAAGCGCTCGCCAAGTTTCGCCTTATCCACGGTCCATGCGCGATTGGTCAGGGAGACGCGGCCATTTTTGACGGGGCCAGCAAGGGCGAGGGCGGCGGTTTTAGGCGCATGGCCGACCTTGCCTAAATATTCTTCGATAGCGGCGGACAGGCTAGCATAATTATCGCCGGGCAGTTTTTCAATCTTCTCAACGCGCAACACGCCATCCTTGTCACGCCAAGCAAGGCCAAGGCGCACATTGGTGCCGCCAACATCACCGACAAGAATTTTGTCTTGGGCGGGGCTTTTCTTTAGGCCGGGGCTTTTCTTTAGGAAAGGCTTCACGTCATCCCCTATGCGTCTTCGGCGAAATTTGAAAATGTGCATGCGCCGGTCTCTGCGCTAGAGATGGATTTGCGCATCACCGTAAATAGGCCGCGGCCAAAATCAGAGGCGTCGCTATTGGGTCTATGGAGGGCGAGGGGGCGCGCCATAAATTCTGCGCTATCCACATCAATCGTTAGGGTTCCAGCCACGGCGTCCAGCGTGATGACGTCCCCGTCAATTACGCGGGCGAGCGGGCCGCCCTTTGCCGCTTCTGGGCCGACATGAATGGCGGCGGGAATTTTGCCAGAAGCGCCGGACATGCGCCCGTCAGTAACCAGCGCGACCTTAAAGCCCCTATCTTGCAAGACCCCAAGGGCGGGGGTTAATTTATGCAGCTCCGGCATGCCATTGGCGCTAGGGCCTTGGAAGCGCAGCACGGCGATAAAGTCATGGTCGAGAGCTCCGGCGGCAAAGGCGTCGTATAATTTGTTTTGGCAATCAAACACCATTGCCGGCGCGGTGATGATGTGATGCTCTGGCTTGACGGCGGAGATTTTAATCACGCCGCGCCCTAATTGGCCATCGAGCAGGCGCAAGCCGCCTTCGCTATTAAACGGATCAGAAACAGGGCGCACAATATCAAGATTGCCAGAGGCGCTAGGCGCGTCTCGCCAAACAAGAGCGTCCTCACCGAGGAATGGCTCTTGGGCATAGGCGCGCAGACTATCGCCCATAATGGTTCTAACATCGTCATGCATCAGGCCCGCGCCGAGCAATTCGCGTATGAGATAGCCCATGCCGCCGGCGGCGTGGAAGTGATTCACGTCCGCTTGGCCATTGGGATAAATGCGGGTCAGTTGCGGCGTGATTTTCGAGAGGTCAGAAAAATCATCCCAGCGCACATCAATGCCGGCGGCGCGGGCAATAGCCGGAATATGCAGGGTCAAATTCGTCGAGCCGCCGGTCGCCATAAGGCCGACAATCGCGTTGACGATAGACTTTTCCGATACCACTTCGCCGATAGGCGTGTAGGCGTCTTTTTCGGGCGTAATCGCGACCGCGCGGGCTACGGCCCCTTCGGTCAGCGCTTTGCGCAGGGGCGTGCCGGGATTGACAAAGGCGGCGCCGGGAAGGTGCAGTCCCATAACTTCCATCAGCATTTGATTGGAATTAGCCGTGCCGTAAAATGTGCACGTGCCGGGGCTGTGATAACTTTCGCTCTCCGCTTTTAGTAATTCATCACGGCCAATTTTTCCTTCGGCGAAAAGCTGGCGAATGCGCGCTTTTTCCTTATTGGGTAGCCCCGACGGCATGGGGCCAGCGGGCACGAAAATTCCCGGTAAGTGACCAAATTGCAAAGCGCCGATTAAAAGGCCCGGCACGATTTTATCGCAAACGCCCAGATATAGCGCCGCGTCGAATGTGTCATGGGACAGCGAAATCGCCGTCGCCATAGCAATTGCGTCGCGCGAAAACAGCGACATTTCCATGCCGTCTTGCCCTTGGGTCACCCCGTCGCACATGGCAGGAACCCCGCCGGCGACCTGCGCCGTGGCTCCGGCTTTGCGCGCGGCGGTGCGGATAATTTCCGGATAGGTTTCAAACGGTTTATGGGCCGAGAGCATATCATTATAGGATGTGATGACCGCAAGGTTTGGCCAGCTGGCGCCCATCAAGGCTTGCTTGTCATGCAGGGCGCAGCCCGCATAGGCGTGGGCTTGATTGCCGGCGGTTAGACGTTTGCGCGCTAGCCCTTCTGGACGCCGGCGGGCGACAGAATTAAGATAAGCGGCGCGGCTTACGGCAGAGCGCGCAATGATGCGGTCAGTGACGGATTTAACAATAGGGTGGATGGCTACGCTCATGACGCGCCCTCCCACCAAGAGCGGCCATCACGGTCCATCAACATGGCCGATTGCATTGGCCCTTGGGTTCCGGCGGCGTAGGTTTCAATCGGCTGATCGCCTTCGTCCCAACTGGCTAAAAGATTATCAACCCATTTCCACGCGGATTCCACTTCGTCGCGGCGCATGAACAGGGCGAGATTACCGCGCACCACATCCATCAAAAGGCGCTCATAGGCATCGGGATAGCGCACGGAGAAATTATCCGCATAGGACAGGTTAAGCGGCAAGGATTTAATCCGCAATCCGCCCGGGCCTGGCTCTTTAATTTGCATATACATATGCACGCCCTCATCGGGCTGTAATCGGATAACGAGTTTATTGGCGTGTTTATTGGCCTCGCCGAAAAGATTGTGCGGGGTCGGTTTGAACTGGATAACAATTTCGCTGTGACGGCCTGCCATGCGCTTACCCGTGCGCAGATAGAAAGGCACGCCAGCCCAGCGCCAGTTTTTAATCTCGGTTTTAATCGCGACAAAGGTTTCCGTTTGGCTAGATTTAGCCTCGCCAGATAATGTGTCGATATAGCTCGCTACGGGGTCATCACCGTCCATGCCTGCGCCATATTGCGCGCGCACGGTTTGGGTTTTTGCCGTGATGGCGTCAAAGCCATTCAGCGCGCGAAGAACTTTGATTTTCTCCTGACGCACATCATCCCCGTCGAGGGAATTTGGCGGCTCCATGGCCGTGAGGCATAAAAGCTGTAGTAAATGGTTTTGTACCATGTCGCGCACGGCGCCGGAGCGATCATAATAATCGGCGCGCCCCTCTAGGCCAATGTTCTCGGCCACGGTGATTTGCACATGGTCAACATTATGGTGTGACCAAAGCGGTTCAAATAAAGTATTGCCAAAGCGCAAGACCATTAGGTTTTGCACGGTTTCTTTGCCCAGATAATGGTCGATACGGAATATGGAGTTTTCCGGAAAAACCGCCCCGACGCCGTCATTGATAGCCCGCGCGGATTCGAGATTCGTGCCAATGGGCTTTTCTAAAACCAATCGAGAATTAGGCGTGTTCATTCCGGCGTGGCCCATGGCCTGACAGCTCGCCACATAGATAAGCGGCGTGGTCGCCATATAATAAATTACCGGCCGCGTGTTGTCTTGGCTCAGCAGGCCTTTAAGCCCGTCCCAATCCGCGTCGTCAGCCGTGGTGTCGATAGGGATGTAATGCAGGAGCCTTGCAAAGTTTTTCCAATCGCTTTCCTTACGGTTTTTTGAAATCGCAAAGCAGGCCTTTTTAGCCATGGCGATAAATTCATCGCGGCTAAGCTTGGTGCGCGCCGCGCCAATAATGCGGGCGCTATCAGCCAGTTGACCGTCTAAGAAACGGTGAAAGAGGGCCGGCAGTAATTTGCGCCGAGACAAGTCGCCCGTACCGCCAAAAATGACGATGTCAAACGGCTGGACTGGAATAAACTTTGCCATATAGCACTCTTAAAATCTAATATTAGGTGCATTTCTAATTTATTTTTATCGGGATTGCACCTGCATTATTCTAACATTACTGACAGCGCTGTCAATGCGGTTGACCATTACGGCGTAAAGCGTGAATTGGCCTAACCCTTAAAGGGGGCGCTAGAGCCTCTTTTAATCAGGCTGACCGGAAGCTGGGCGCTGACATTGACTTTTTCGGGGTCACGAATATGGGCGAGCAAAAGCTCGGTGGCTTGCTCGGCAAGGCCGCGAATGGGCTGCCTGATTGTGGTGAGCGGCGGCCACATAATCTCGCCGACCCGCGAGCCGTCAAACCCGCCAATGGAGAGATCGCCCGGAATATCGCGCCCCGCCTTCAGCGCGGCAACCATAGCCCCCGCCGCCATGTCGTCATTGGCGGCGAAAATAGCGCTTGGATTTGCGCCAAGTCTGGCCAATTGCTCATAGGCTTTATAGCCGCTGTGGAACGAGAAATCCCCTTCCATAATCGGGCAGGATTTTAGGTTCAAATTGGCCGTTTTTATACTGTCTACAAACCCATTGCGCCGCGCTTGCGCCGCCCCGTGATGGGGCGGGCCGGATATGAAGGCAATGTCTTTATGACCGAGGGCAATAAGATGATCTGTCATCATCATGGCCGCCGCCTTGTCATCGACAAAGGTATGGGACGATATACCAAGGTCATGGGAGGGGGAGAGGCGCACAAAAGGTATGGCGCGGGCAATCAGGCTTTCGAGCAGGGCCTTATCATCACAGAGCGGCGGGCTTAAAATAATGCCGCCAATGGCAAATTCGGTGACATAATCCGTGACCTGCTCCGCGTAGCTGCCACTGGCAATCGGCAGGGGCTCCATCACCGCGAAATAGCCATTAGCGCGGCAAATTTTATGGATGCCTTGATGGATACGCTCTAGGTAATCGGGATTGGGGTTGTCGTGGAAATGCACGAAGACATAGGACTTATTAGAGGCGAGACCGCGGGCGGCGACATTGGGGCGATATTTCATCGCCTTGGCCGTTTCCATCACCCGCTCGCGGGTGGTCTCGCGCACGTTGGGTTCATGGTTAAAGACCCGAGAGACGGTCTTCATCGACACACCGGCTTCGCGGGCAATATCCTCAATGGTTACTTTTCTTATGCTATTCACAGTGCTTCCCCTTGCACCCATGAGTGCAATTTGAACCGCTCCGCGTCAAGGCTTAACAGCAATCCTTTGCGCCCGTCCCATCACCCGCCATATCACAATGGGCGACAATGTCGGGGTGACCCTTGCAGCAATCGGTGAGTAAATAGGCCATGAGGGCGCCAAGGGCGTTAAAGTCGATCTGATAAATAATATGGCGCGATTGGCGGCGCGAGGTAATCAGTCCGCTATGGGTGAGGTTTGTTAGGTGAAAGGATAGGCGCGAGGGGGCGGCGTCCATGGCTTTGGCTAGCGCGCCCGCGCTGGCTCCGCTCTCCCCTTTTTCCACAAGGTAGCGAACAATGCGCAAGCGGGTTTGTTGGGATAGGGACCCAAGCGCAGTAATGACTTGACTTTCATTTGGTTTTTTCATATTTCAATATTTCTTGAATTATTAAACTATAGAAAGATATACCATGACCAAACCCATCCAATCAACACTGAATAGTTTTGTTAAGCGCCTGTCCGAAAACCCCGATGCGGCGCTTGTTTTCATCACAGAAGGGCGGCGTATACAGCCTGATTACCACGTCACCGAAGTGAAGCTTGCGTCGGTGCGGGCAATGGATTGCGGGCGCAAAGTCGCGCAATGGAATGAGGTTTTGGTGCAGCTTATCGATGGTCCGCAAGAGCAAAGCCAAAGCGCAGAGTTTATGAGCAGTAAGAAATTTACATCCATAGCCATGGCCAGCCAAAACGCTTTATCGGGGGAAGATGACGCGGCGCTATATTTTGAATTTGCGGCGGAAAACCTTGGCATGCGTAAATGGTCTATTACTGGCATTGCCGAAAAAAACGGTGAAACTCTCGTGCAATTAACTGCGGTGACAGCGGCGTGTAAACCGGCGCAGCGGTTTGCGAAATCGCCCAAGCCGCAAAAGGCGAAATGCTGTTAATCTTTGTGAATAGCCGGGTCGTAATCAGGCACATCCTTGCGATAAACCAAAAAACTTTCCGATCCGCTGCTTTTGCTTGCACTGAAGTCTAACGCCTCACATGAAGTATCAACATCTAATTCTGCATCACGAGAGAAGATGGACTGTGCAATACCCATATTATCAACTTCGCCTGCATGAAATAGAACAGAAAAACCAAAACTCCGGCAAGCTGATCCCGTAACAATCGGCTCGGCAACGACTTTTTTGTTAGTTCCAAGTTGCCAAAATGCAACCGACTTATTCTTATGATCGGTCGTTGTGTGTTTTAAAATTATAATATCAACATCTATTCCGGGGTAATGCGTGGGTAGAGGCTTGCTCGGTTTAACGGCATTTAAGGCGCTGTCAGCCATTGCGTTGCTGTCTTCAATTGTTGGATTTGTGGGCGCTTTATTATCACAAGCGAGGAGTAAAAAAAGGGCAACGACCATGGGGGGAAAGCGCATGTGGATCTCATTTTTTTAAGATTAGTTTTGAAATGTTGTTAATCGGTTAGGGTGAACGCGGCTTTGCGCGTATTGTCGGACGCGCTGCCTATGAAGATATTAAACGCTCCGGCCTCCGCGCCAAAACTCATATCGGCGCGGTAAAAGGATAAATCCTTGGCGGTAAGGGTGAAACTGACCGTTTGGCTCTGCCCCGCATCCAGCGTGATTTGCTCAAAGCCCTTAAGCTGTTTTACCGGGCGGACTACCGAGCCGAATTTATCTTGGATGTAAAGCTGCACGGTTTCCACGCCGGCGCGCTTACCGCTATTGGTCACGGTCACCGATGCGGTAAGTGTGCCGCTTACGGGCAGGCTGTCGGCGCTTAGACTAATCTTAGAATACTTAAAATCCGTGTAGCTGAGGCCGTAACCGAAAGCATAAAGCGGGGTGTTTGGGGTCGCGAGATAGCGGGATTTAAACTTTGCATTAGGCTCAGCGTCCGTGACGGGCCGCCCCGTATGGAGCATGTTATAATAGAGCGGCACTTGCCCGACATTGCGCGGCACGGTTAGCGGCAATCGGCCTGACGGATTATAGTCGCCGGACAGTATATCGGCGATGGCGTGACCGCCCTCCATGCCCGGTTGCCACGCCTCAATAATGGCGGCGACATTATCCTCATTCTGGGCCCATTCAAGGGCGAGGGGGCGGCCATTAATCAGCACTAATATAACCGGCTTGCCCGTTGCGACGAGTGCTTCAAGCAAGGCCTGTTGATTACCCGGAAGCTGCAAATCCGTGCGGCTCGCCGCTTCCCCCGATAGGCTCCAGCGCTCGCCCATAGCGGCGATAATCACGTCAGATTTTTGCGCCAGCGCCACGGCTTGCTTGATGGCATCAGGATTAGGCTTTGCGCCAAGTGTGTAATCCGCGCCTTTAATATAGGTGACATTGCCCGCGCCGTAACGGGCGCGCAGGCCTTCTGTTAGGCTGACCGGACGGGTCTTGCGATCGCCCGCACCAATCCAATTGCCGAGCATGTCGCTCTTACTATCGCCAAGCGGGCCGATAATCGCGATGGACTGGGCCGCACTAGAAAGCGGCAGGACGTCATTATCATTTTTTAAAAGCACAATGGATTTGCGGGCTATGTCGCGGGCGGCGGCAATATTGACGGCGCTGTAAATTTCGGCCTTCTCGCGGGCTAGGTCACTATAACGGTAAGGGTCATCAAACAGGCCGAGGCGATATTTCATTTCTAATATGCGGGCCACGGCCGTGTCGATTTGCGCCATTTTCACAGCGCCGTCTTCTATGGACTGCTCAAGATGGGTCATGAACACCGCCCCCTGCATATCCATATCAACGCCGGCGTTTAAAGACTGCTCTCCGGCCTGTTTATTATCGCGTGAATAACCGTGCGGGACCATTTCATTTATCGACGTATAATCGGTGACGACAAAACCCTCAAAACCCCATTCTTCGCGCAAAACATCGGTGAGCAAAAAGCTACTGCCGGTGACAGGCACGCCGTTTAGGGCGTTAAAACTGGTCATTAGCGTGGCGGCTCCGGCCTCTAATGCCGCTTCAAATGGCGGGAAATAGGTCTCGCGCAATTCGCGCTGTGACATGTCGGTGGTGTGATAATCGCGCCCCGCCTGCGCTGCGCCGTAGGCGGCGAAATGTTTGGCAGTGGCCAGAATTGTATCGTGCGCGCCAAGGTCATCGCCTTGAAAGCCGCGCACGCGCGCCGCCGCAATTTTGCTGCCAAGATAAACGTCCTCGCCCGCGCCTTCTGCTATGCGGCCCCAGCGCGGATCACGGGCAATGTCGACCATGGGCGCAAATGTCCAGTGCAAGCCTTCGGCGGCGGCTTCGCGTCCGGCGATGCGGGCGGACAGCTCTATCGCCTCCAAATCCCAAGACGCGGCTTCGGCTAATGGAATAGGAAATGTGGTGCGGTGCCCGTGAATAACGTCATAGCCAAACAGGAGCGGTATGCCGAGGCGGGTTTGCTCCACGGCGATGGTTTGCATGGCGCGGGTTTTTTGCGCCGTGAAAAGGCTAAATACGGCGCCGACCTTGCCGGCCTTAACGTCCTCGCGCCAGCTCTCGCGATTAACCGCCCCCGTATCCGACCAATTGGCTGAAAACAAAGTCATCTGCCCAATTTTTTCCTCAAGGGTCATCTGGGCAATGAGGCCATCAATAAGCGCGTGGCCCTCTGGCTCAATCACGCTTTGCGCGCCAATTTTCACCTCGGCGCTTTGGCTCGGCGTGTCCGGCGCGCAGGCCAAAAGGCTCGCCCCGATTATCAGCGCCGCCGCGCCGCGCATCATGTTCATGCTAGCGCTCAATTTCCATTTGGAACGGGCCAACGGGCGTGCCTTCAGCCGCGTAGAGATTACAGCTTGGTGCCATGCCCCAGCAATAACGCACATGGCTTGGCTGGCCAATTTTACTGGTCAGGACAACGCTATCGCCCTCCATGCTCGCCGTGGCATAGGCGCAATTAAGCGGCCCGCCTTGGGTGTAAGCTGCGGCGGGGTGGTCGGAGACGCAAAGCTGAAAATTAATCGGGTGGTTATCGCTACGGGTGACATAGCCGCCCTCAATGCTGGGCAATTGCACCCGCACCGTATCGCCGCGCGCATAGACCCGTTTGGGCGAATAGCCATTTCTGGTGAAATCGGTTTCCCCGATAAGCCCGCGATACACCATGGCGATGCGCTTGCCAACGTCCTGTTTGTTGAGCGGATGAATATCCGTAGCATTGCCAAGCCCCAGGGTTACCGCAAGGCCCATACCCTCATCGCGCAGGGCTGCGAGCCGCTGGGCTTCTCGAAAGTTTGACCATGTGTTCTCGCCCGGCTCCGTTGGGATATCGCCAAAATCGGGAAGCTGCACGATGACCACGGGCATGTCCTCGCCAAACATACGCCGCCAATTGGCAACCATAGCGGCAAGCATTTCGTCATATTCCGCGTCGCGGCGGCTATTGCTCTCGCCCTGATACCAAACTGCGCCCTTAAAGCGTAGCCCGTCCAGTGGCTCTATCATCGCATTATGCATGCCGATATATCCGGTCATGGTTTGCCATGGAATAAGCGGAGCCATTACAAGGTCGCTTGGCTCTTTTTTATATTCCCAGCCAAATTGCAATACCGTCAAATCTTCGCCGTCAGGGGTGAAGCCGACTTTGTCGACCGGCCCTAACATGCCGGCGTCTCCCCACATGCTACGCACATTGATAAGGACATGGTTTTCGCCGGCGCGTAATTGCGCGGGGCTTGCGCTGTAGCTGTGGGGGGCCCAGCCTACGCTGCGGCCAAGAAACTGGCCGTTGATCCACGCAATGTCGCCCTTGGATAATTTCCCGACGGAGATTTCAACGGGTTTTTTTGCCTGCTCCTCGGTCAGGGTGAAAGTGTTTTTATACCAAACAAGCCCGTCATAGTTTTCAAGCGCCTTATCGCCATACTGCTTCCAGCTTTTAAAACCGGGCAGAGGCTTAAAGCCGGTGAGCTTGGCTCCGGCAATCGTCCAAGGCGCCTCGCCGCTCTCGCCTTGATACCAGTTTTCCCATTGGGCGCCCAGCGCCGCTTTGCCCGCCGGCTTGTCCTTGGCGTAAATGGCGAGAATATCGAGGCTGTCTTCCATGCCGTCAAAGGGCCGTAAATCCTCTTCGCGCATCCACGCCTGAATTTGCGCGCCGCCCCATGAGGAATGCATCATGCCGATGGGAATAGGATTGGTTTTTTGCAGCTCTTTGACAAAGAAATAACAGGCGGCGGAAAATTCCCCGACCGTGTCACTACTGGCAACAACCCAGTCTTGCGGCTCGTGAAACTCGGCGAGCGGGGTAGGGCTGATTTTATAGCGCGGGTGGAATTGGCGAATGGTTGGATTGTGCTTACGCCCGATTTCGGACTGGGCCTTGAAAACGCTTTTGACCTTCATTTCCATATTGGACTGGCCGCTACACAAAAACACATCGCCGATAAGAATGTCGGAAAACGAAAGGCTATTACTACCCGCCGCAACTTCCAAAGCGTATGGCCCGCCCTCGGCCCGCGCGTCAAAAACCGTAGACCATGTGCCCGCCTCGCTCGCCTGCGCGTTTTGCTCTACTCCGTCAAATGTCACGGTAATATCCGCGCCTTCAGGAGCGCGGCCCCAGACTTTAATCGGCTCGCCGCGCTGGATAACCATATGGTCAGAGAAGACGGCGGCGATAGCAAGGTCGCCGGCAATGCGGCTTTTTATAGGGGCGATTTCGGCGGCGGTTTTCACAGCTTCGCCTACGGGCGCTACGTCAATATTGGCTTTATCGCATCCGCCTAGGGCGAGCAGGGTAATGAGCGGTAATAGGGCTAGACGTTTCATGGCGTAATCTCCGAAGCAGGCGGGGTGAGGCTAGAGGAATATAATTGCGCGGCCTTATGGTCAACTAATTTCGATTGGTTGACCAATTTGCTTACATATCGTAAGCATCCGAAACACCCTTTAATCTGCGCGAAAGACCGCCCCATGAAACATTTTGCCCTCTCCATTATTAGCGCCGCCGCTTTGCTTTTCTCCGGGTGTAGTCAGCAAGCCCCCAATAGCGACACGGCGGGCGATACGGCCGGGGACGCTCCGGCGAAAATCGTAGAGCTCATCACCGAAGGCACGGTAGCCCAGCGCTCCATGCCGCTCCCCGCCTTTGATTTGATGAACCCGCGCGCGCGCAATTTCACCGATTTATCTGGCGAGTGGGGCTATATGCCCGATCCGTTTCGCGAAGGGCTACGCAAGAAAGTCATCAGTCAATATAGCATGATGAAAGATGTCTATGACGCGGACACCAAGCCGGGGACACTAAAGGAATATGATTGGGCCAGCGCCCCGACCTTAACCGTTCCGGGAAGCTGGACGGCGCAAGTGCCCGAGCTGTCATGGTATGAAAATCTGGTCTGGCTACGCCGCCGTTTTGACGCGGCTCCGAAAGCGGGCCAGCGTTATTTCTTGCATTTCGGCGCGGCCAATTATGAGGCTACGGTTTATTTAAACGGCGAAAAAATCGGCGTTCACCAAGGCGGCTTCACCCCATTTGTTTTTGACGTTACTGGCAAATTAAAGGCGGGTGAAAACTCCCTCGTTGTCGGCGTTGATAGCGAGCACGGCGAAACCTCTATCCCGCCGGCCCGTACCGATTGGTGGAATTATGGCGGCATTACCCGTCCGGTTCTGCTCGTCGAAAGCGCGCCGACACTCGTGCGTAATTACTGGCTACGCCTCGAAGACGATGGCCGCATCGCGGTTGACGTTGCGCTGGACGGGGTTAAGGCCGCGGGCCGCAAAGTTGAGATTTCCATTGCCGAACTTGGGGTGAGCCAAAGCTTCACCACGGGCGCGGATGGCATGGCAAGCGGCCATATCGCGGCTAATCCTAAACTGTCAAAATGGTCGCCAAAAAGCCCAAAACTTTATGACGTGAAGGTCAGCTTTGACGGCCAGACCCTTGCTGACCGTATCGGCTTTCGCACCATTAAAGTTGT